>JAGWRZ010000096.1 GCA_028876365.1 Acidobacteriota bacterium
CGACCGTGCGATGGACGACCGGACTGCGGGAGACCGCGGGCGCCTTCGCGACCGTCGCTGCCGCAGCCCCCGCGGGCTTCCCGTGGCGGCCGAACGGATGGGCGAGAACGAACGTCCCGACGGCGATGAGGCCGACGAGCTCGGCGAGCGCGATCGTGGCGGTGACGAGCGTGGCCGTCCTCCACGGAAAGGGATCGATGCGATGCTCTACGGCAGCCACGGCCCGAACGGTTTCGCCGGTCCCGCGTCAGCTCCTCCTGGAGATGAACGCCCACGTCTCGTCCAACCCTTCGGCGAGGGAGTGACGGGGCGCCCAGCCGAGCTCGCGGCCGGCGAGGCCTGGGTCGAGGACGCTGCGCCGGAGCTCGCCGAGGCGTGCGGGCGCGAATGCGGGCTCGCGGTCGATCCCGGTCGCGGCGCGGATGGCGCCGTAGAGGTCGACGACCGATGTCTCGGCGCCGGTGCCGACGTTGTAGACGCCGCCGTCGCGGTCGACGGCCCGCACCATCGCCTCGCACACGTCGGCGACGAAGACGTAATCGCGCGTCTGGGCGCCGTCACCGAAGATCGTCGGCGTGCCGCCGTCCCGGAGCAGGCCCATGAAGATGGCGACGACGCCCGCCTCGCCGTGCGGCATCTGCCGCGGCCCGTACACGTTGCCGAGGCGCAGAGACACGTGCGCCGTGCCGTACAGGCGGTTCCATGTCGACAGGTACTCCTCGCCGCAGACCTTGGACGTCCCGTACGGCGCGAGCGGGCGCAGCGCGGCCGATTCGGGCGCGGGGCCGTCGCACTCCCCGTACGCGGCGCCGCCCGAGGATGCGAACACGACCTTCGCGCCGTGGCGTCGCGCCGCCTCGAGGATCCGGATCGTCCCGAGGACGTTCACCTCCGCGTCGAAGGCGGGACGCTCGACCGAGACGCGCACGTCGGCCTGCGCGGCGAGGTGGAACACGACGTCGGGCCGCGCGGCGTCGAAGGCCTCGCCGGGGTCGCGGATGTCGGCGACGTGCAGCTCGGCGCTTCGGTCGACGTTTCGCCGGTCGCCCTTGGAGAGGTCGTCGAGCGCGTGCACCTCGTGCCCGCGGGAGAGGAGCGCGTCGACGAGGTTCGAGCCGATGAAGCCGGCGCCTCCGGTCACGATCGCCCGCATCGGCGCCTATCGTACGGACCTCGTGTTCGTGACCTTCGAGGGAGTCGACGGGTCGGGGAAGTCGACGCAGGCGGAGCTGCTCCGCGACGCGCTCGTGGCGGAGGGCCGCGACGTCCTGCTCACGCGGGAGCCCGGCGGCACCGAGGTCGGGGAGCGCGTGCGCGAGCTCGTCCTCGACGGCCCGGAGATGACGCCGTGGGCCGAGGCCGCGCTCTTCGCGGCGGCGCGCGCGGAGCTCGTCGCCCGCGTCGTCCGGCCGGCCCTCGACCGCGGCGCCGACGTGATCGCCGACCGGTACGTCGACTCCTCGCTCGCCTACCAGGGGATCGCGCGCGGCGTCGGCGTCGAGCACGTCCTCGAGCTGAACCTGCACGTGGTGCAGGGGCTGATGCCCGACGTCACCGTGCTCCTGCTGCTCGACACGGCCGAGGCGGGTCGGCGCGTGGGGGCGCCGGACCGGCTCGAGCGCGCCGGGGCCGACTTCCATCGCCGCGTCGACGCGGCGTACCGCGAGCTCGCGGAGCGGTTCCCCGAGCGGATCGTCGCGATCGACGCGTCCCGTCCTGCCGCCGAGCTCTCGGAGCTGATCCGTGAACGACTTCGAAGCCGTATCTGAGCAGCACGAGGCGAAGCGCCTCCTGACGCGGGCCCTCGCCGAGGGCCCCGCGCACGCCTACCTGCTGCACGGGCCATCCGGTGTCGGCAAGCGCGACCTCGCGCTCCTCTTCGCCGCGGAGCTCCTGGGCGATCACACCCGCGTCGAGCGGCGCTCCCACCCCGATCTGTACGTGCTCGAGCCGCTCGGCGACCAGATCCGCATCGACGACATCCGCACCTTGCGCCGGGACCTGCACATGCGCCCGTTCGAGGCGTCGCGGCGCGTCTATCTCGTCTTCGGCGCGGACACGATGAACGAGGACGCTGCCGACGCGTTGCTGAAGGATCTCGAGGAGCCGCCGCCGTACGCGGTCATCCTCCTCGTCGCCGACGACCTCGGGCCCATCCCGGAGACGATCAGGTCGCGCTGCCAGCTCGTTCCCTTCCGCCGCCTGACCGAGACGGCAGTGCGGGAAGCCGTCCGCGCGCGCGCGCCCGAGCTCCCGGACGACGAGGTGACGGCGGTCGCCCGCGTCGCCGCCGGCCGGCTCGACCGCGCCGAGCGGCTGCTCGACCCGGCGGCGCAGAAGAGGCGCGAGCAGCTCCTCGGCGTCGCACGCGCCGTCTACCTCGATCCCGAGTTCGACACCTCCCGGGGGGCGGAGACCATCCTCGCCGGCATCGGCGAGCGCGGCGCCGAGGCGAAGGAGCGCGCGGAGGAATCGGTCGCGGTCCTCGAGCTCACCGGCCGCGAGGCGGAGCAGCGGGTGCGGCGCGCCGAGCGCGGCGCGGAGCGGGACGAGTTCCTCGCCGTCCTCGAGGAGCTCGAGTGGTGGTACCGCGACCTGATCGTGGCGGCCGTCGGGGCGGAGGACGCCGTCGTCCACGTCGACCGGCTCCCGGAGCTCGTCGAGGACGCGACGAGGGAGCGGACGGCCGCCGCCGAGCAGGCCTGCGAGGCGATCCGGGCCGTGTGGCGCGAGGCGGAGGAGCTCCAGCTCTCGACGCCGCTCGCGCTCGAGGCGCTGCTCGTCAGGCTGCGCCGGGCCTTCGGCCGGGCGGCGGCGCGTGCAGCGACCTAGATGATCCCCCTTTCGAGGTTGCGGGCGGGAAGGGGCGCGCTGAACATATGTCGACCATGGCAGCCGTTCCGTCCATCGGTCGCGCCGATCGCGCGGTCCCGCGCGAAGCCGACCTGACGCGTGCGCTGTACGAGCGCCACGCGACGCAGATCTTCCGGTACTGCGTGCACCAGCTCGGCTCGCGCGAGGAGGCCGAGGACGCGGTGCAGAGCACCTTCCTCAACGCCTTCCGCGGCATCAAGCGCGGCATCGTCCCGGAGCACGAGACGGCGTGGCTCTTCAAGATCGCGGAGAACGTCTGCCTGTCGCGGCGGCGATCGAGCTGGCGCCGCGGCCGCGTCGAGTCGCCGGTCGACTTCGACGTGGTCGAGGAGCTCGCCCCGGCCCCGAGCCGTCTCGCCGACGAGCTCGTCGGACTCCAGGACGTCCTCGAGCAGATGCCGGAGAGCCAGCGGCGGGCGATCCTCCTCCGCGAGTGGCAGGGGCTCTCCTACCGCGAGATCGCCGCCGAGCTCGAGCTCTCGCAGACCGCGGTCGAGTCGCTCATCTTCCGCGCCCGGCGCTCGCTCGCGAAGGGCCTCGAAGCCCCGCCCGAGCCGGCGCGGAGGCGGCGGATGGTGCGCGGCGCGGACCTCGGCAACCTCATCGGCGCCTTCAAGTCGCTCCTCCTCGGGGGCGGCGCGGCCGCGGCGAAGGTGGCGGCGGTCGTCGCGGTCGTCGGGGCGGGCACGGTCGCCGTCTCCTCACCCGTGCGCCACCATCCCGTGGGCGCGCACCGGGCCGCGCCGGTCGTCGCGCATCGACCGCCGGC
>JAGWRZ010000097.1 GCA_028876365.1 Acidobacteriota bacterium
TCGGAAAGGAGGCGGCCGAGCGCCCCCGCGAGCGCCTCCGCGTCGTCCGGCGGCACGAGCAGTCCCGTCTCTCCGTCGACGACGAGCTCGGGCGTCCCGCCGACGGCCGTCGCGACGACAGGCTTCCCCTGCGCCATCGCCTCGAGCACGACGAGCGGCATGCCCTCTGCACGCGAGGGAAGGCAGAAGACGTCGCAGCCCGCGAGGAGGGCCGGCACGTCGGAGCGGTAGCCCGCGAGGACGACGCGGCCCCCGAGAGCGCGCAGGATCTCCTCGTAGCGACCTCCGCTCTCGAGGTCGCGCCCGACGAGAACGGCGGTCGCGTCGAGGCGCTGGACGGCGCGGATGAGCGTTGCCTGGCCTTTCACCTCCGCGAGGCGCGCCACCTCGAGGATCGTCGGGCCGTCCGCGAGGCGGACGGGCCGCGCCGGCTCCACTGCGACGCCGTTCGGCACGACGGTGATCCGCGCCCCCGGGTATCCCTGGCGCACGAGGTCGTCGCGCGTCGACTCCGACACCGCGACGAGCGCGAAGCAGAGCCGCGCGGTCGCGTTGTCGATCGCGATCTGCATCCCGCGGCCCCGCCCCGCCCGGAACGCGTTCTGGATGTGCATGTGCGAGAGCACGCGTGCGCCCGCGAGCCGCGCGGCGACGCGCGCGAGGACGTTCACCGCGAAGTGGCCGTGCGTGTGCACGACGTCGACGCCGCGGAAGAGGCGTGTGAGCCGGACGAGCGCGCGGAGATCGAAGGCGCCGCCGACCGGGACGACGCGCGCCTCGAAGCCTTCGACGCGCACCTGCTCGAGAAACGGGCCGTCGGAGGGCGAGACGAACCGTGCGGCATGCCCTGCGTCGCGGGCCGCGCGCGCGAGCTGCAGCGCGACGACCTGCCCGCCGGCGACCTCGCCGCCGATGACGACGTGACAGATCCTCACCGTCTGCACACGGCAACGAGCACGCGTGCCGAGTCGGCGTCCTCCCGGCTGATGACGACGTCGCCGAGCTCCGCGTTCTCCATCGCCGGCGTCCCCGTCAGCACGGAGGCGCGCCGTATGAGGGACGACCGGCGGCGCAGCCCGAGCACGTCGAGGCGCTGCAGCAGGCGATGAGCGCGCGTCTGCCTCCGTCTCTCGCCATACATCTCGACGGATCCGAACGACGCGGCGAGCAGCGCCGCGAAGTCGGCACGCGAGAACTCGACGTGGTGATAGGGGTTGGCCGGAGCGTGGGTCGTCTCGTTCGCGCGCGGCGTCGAGACGACGAAGGCCCCGCCCGGCCGGAGAACGCGGGCGGCCTCGCGCACGAGCGCGCCGGGATCGTCGACGTGCTCGATCGTCTCGAAGCAGCACACCGCGTCGAACGAGCCGTCGTCGAACGGCAGCCGGGTGGCGTCGAGGGTCCGGAACTCGAGGTTCGGCGCGCCGTAATGCGACTGCGCATAGACGATCGCCTCGGCGCTCACGTCCCCGCCGACCGCGCTCTCCGCGACGCGGCTGATCCGGAAGGTCCCGTAGCCCGTTCCGCAGCCGAGATCGAGCACGGCGCCGTCGCGGCACCATCGCTCGGCGAACACGTAGCGCGCGAGATGGAGCGCCAGGATTCCCGGCGACGTCTCGCCGGGGACGATTCTCTCTGGGTAGCACACGGCGGCGACTATCCTTGCACGCGCTTTGGCGGCTCCTCGCCACCCTCTCGACCACGTGATGCCGTGGCTCGTCGCCGCCACCGTCTTCGCCTTCGCGTGCGGGTCGAGCTCGGTCGCCTCCGTCACGCACGCGGGTCATACCGCCCGCTGGGTGCTGCTCGTCCTCCTCCTCGCCGCTGCGGCGGCCCGGGCCCGGCTCCGTCGCCGGCTTCCCACCCCGTCTGCGGCGGCGGCGGCTGCGGTCGCCTTCGTCGGCCTCGCGCTCGTCTCCGCCGCCTGGTCGGTGTCGCCGCGACTGAGCGCCGAGCGGGCCGTCTCGCTCGGGATCCTCTTCGCGACTGCGCTCCTCCTCCCGGCCGCGGAGGACCGGCCGGCGCGCCTGCTCGCGGGGCTCGCCGGCGGCGCGGCGGCCGTCGCGATCGCGGGGCTCGTCGTGCTCGCAGCCGATCACGCGGCGGCGGTGCAGGCGGCGTCGATCGAGTCGCCCGCGCGGTACCGCGGGCTGGGCCAGGACCCGAACACGGCATCGCTCCTCTTCGCCCTCGCGCTGCCGCTCTCGCTCGGCCTGACCGCCGCGGCGACAAGCGTCAGGGCTCGTGCCGCCTCTGCGCTCGCGGCTGCGCTCTTCGTCGGCTCGATCGTCGCCTCCGGCTCGCGCGGGGCGCTCTTCGCCGGCGGTGCGGGCGCGCTCGTGTTCGTCGTCGCGCGGCATGCGCGTCTGCGCCGTGCAGTCGCCCCTGCTGCCGTCGTCGCCGCAGCCGTCGTCGCCGGCCTTCTCGTGCAGAACCTCCCGAAGGCGCTCGCACACTCGACGGGGCCGCCGTCGGCGCCTCCGCCTGCCGCGCAGGTCAAGGCGCAGCACGGGTACCTGAACGCGGAAGCGACCTATCCGCTGAACGCCGACATCGGCGCGCCGCTTCCCGGCGGCGGACAGCCGTCGATCACGCGCGGCTTCTTCGGCGGCAGCGGCCGGGGCGAAGCGTGGACGGGGACGCTGCACCAGATCCTGCAGCGGCCGCTGCTCGGCTTCGGCTTCGGGACCGAGAGCGCCGTGTTCGTCGACCGCTACTACTACTTCGTCGGCGGCTCGCCGGAGGACTCCTACCTCGGGATCTCGCTCCAGCTCGGCGTCCTCGGGCTCGTGCTGCTCGTCGCGCTCTTCGCCTCGCTCGCATGGCCGGCCCGAAGAGCTCTTCGGAACGACGTCGCGGCTGCATGCGCCGCCGCCGTCGCCGCGGGCCTCGCGCTCGCCGTCGTCCAGTCGTACGTCTACTCGGTCGGGAACATCGGCACCGCGACGCTGTGGATCTGCGCCTTCCTCCTTCCGGTGATGCCTCGTGTCCGGTAGGCCGCGCTTGCTCGTCCTCAACCAGTACTACTGGCCCGGCCTCGAGGCGACCGCGTACCTCCTCTCGCAACTCCTGGCCGCCCTCGCCGACGAGTTCGACATCACCGTCGTCACCGGAAGGCTTGCTGTGCATGCTCCGCAGGCCGAGCGGGTCGAGCACGACGGCGTGAAGATCGTCCGGGTGCGATCGACCGCGTTCGACCGCACCGGCATGCTCGGCCGCGCGGCGAACTACGCGACCTATCTCCTCCAGACGCTCCGCGTCGCGCTTCTCTCGCGGCGTCCGAGCGTCGTCCTCTGCATGACCGACCCGCCGGTCATCGGCGACGTCGCTCTCGTCGTGGCGCGCCGCTTTCGTCGTCCTCTGGTCGTCGTCAGCCAGGATGTCTTCCCGGAGATCGCCGTCGAGCTGAAGCGGCTCGAGAACCGGTCGCTCATCGGCGTCATGCGCGTGCTGATCGGCTGGTATCTGCGCCGGGCCGATCGGGTCGTCGCCATCGGAGAGACGATGCGGCGGCGTCTCGTGCAGAAGGGCGCCGCGCCGGATCGCATCGTCGTCATCCCCAACTGGGTCGACACGAACGCCATCCACCCGGAGCCGCGCGACAACGACTGGGCCCGCTCGCACGACCTCGCCGGCCGGTTCGTCGTCATGCACTCGGGCAACGTCGGACATCCCCAGAACCTCGACGTCCTCATTCGCGCGACGACGTTTCTGCGCGACCTCGACGACCTTCGCGTCGTCATCATCGGCGGCGGCGCCCGCCGCGGAGCGCTGATGGAGCTCGCCGAGATCCTCGAGACGGACGCCGTCCGCTTCCTCGACTACCAGCCGCGCGAGACGCTCTCCGCCTCGTTGTCGTCGGCCCAGATGCACTACGTCGGCCTCGGCCGCGGCCTCTCCGGCTACGTCGTGCCGAGCCGGCTGTACGGGATCCTCGCGGCAGGCCGTCCGGTCCTCGCCGCCGTCGACGACGAGAGCGAGACCGCCGCCGTGGTGCGTGCGGTCGGCTGCGGGCTCGTCGTGCCCCCCAGCCGGCCGGAGCTCGTCGCCCAGGCGTTGCGCGACCTGCACGACGGCCGCCACGACCTCGAGGCGATGGGCGGGCGCGGACGCGACTACGTCGTCGCCGAGGCCGACCGCTCGGTCGCGATCGAGCGCTACCGGAGGCTCCTGCATGAGCTTGCGCCGGCGTAGCACGCTCTTTGCCGCGGCGCTCGTCGTCGTGCTCGCGGCGCTCGTTCCCCTCGGCCGCTGGGAGCGCGGGCACGCCGCACACGAGGAGAACGCCGGGATGCGGCGCACGCTCGCGCTCGTCGGCCCGCTCGACTCGCGCTCGCTCTCCGGCTTCCGCGTGTTCGCGTCCTTCGACTGCCTCACCTACCGGCGCGGGACGAATCCGTTCGCGCTCGAGCTCTGCTTCGATCACGCGGGCCGGCTGATCGAGACGATCGACCGGCGAACGGCGACGCGGCACATCTCCTCGCTCCGCGAGGACCCGACGCAGGCGACGACGCGCGTCCCGCCGGCCGAGGTCGCGCGGCTGCTGCGCACGATGGAGGCATCGTGATCGTCGCCGTCGTCCTCTTCTGGGTCTCGCTCGCCGCCCTCGTCTGGACGCACGTGGCGTACCCGGCCGCCGCCGCCGCGCTCGCACGCGTGCACACGCGCCCGGTGCGCAAGGGCGATGCGCTCCCGAGCGTCACGCTGATCGTCGCCGCGCACAACGAGGAGCGCGTCATCGGTCCCCGGATCGCGAACCTTCTCGCGCTCGACTACCCGAAGGAGCGGCTCCGCA
>JAGWRZ010000098.1 GCA_028876365.1 Acidobacteriota bacterium
CGACCCCGGTCGCCGCCTTCGAGGATCCGGCCCGGGGCCTCTACGGCGTCCAGTTCCACCTCGAGGTCGTCCACACGCCCCACGGCCAGGAGGTGCTGAAGAACTTCCTCTACGGCGTCGCAGGGGCCTCGCCGTCGTGGACCCCGGCGGCGGTGATCGAGGAGCAGGTGGAGCGGATCCGCGCGCGCGTCGGCCCGGAGCGGGTGCTGTGCGGCCTTTCGGGCGGCGTCGACAGCGCGGTGGCCGCGCTGCTCGTCTACAAGGCGGTCGGTGACCAGCTCACGTGCGTCTTCGTCGACCACGGCCTCCTGCGCAAGGACGAGGCGGCGCAGGTGGTCGAGACCTTCGGCGAGCACTTCCACGTCCCGCTCGTGCACGTGCCGGCGCAGCAGCGGTTCCTCGATCTGCTCGCCGGCGTCGACGACCCCGAGGCGAAGCGGAAGATCATCGGCCGCGAGTTCATCCGCGTGTTCGAGGAAGAGGCCCGTCGCCTCGGAGACGTGAAGTGGCTCGTGCAGGGGACGCTGTACAGCGATGTCATCGAGTCCGGCGGCACCGAGGGAGTCGCCGCGACGATCAAGTCGCATCACAACGTCGGCGGCCTTCCCGACGACATGAAGATGCGCCTCGTCGAGCCGCTGCGGCTGCTGTTCAAGGACGAGGTGCGGCGGGTCGGCGAGGAGCTCGGCATGCCGGAGCGGATGGTGTGGCGCCAGCCGTTCCCCGGTCCCGGCCTCGCGATCCGGATCATCGGCGAGGTCACCGCCGAGCGGCTCGAGATCCTGCGCGAGGCGGATGCGATCCTCCAGGAGGAGGTGCGCCGCGCCGGCCTCTACCGCGAGCTGTGGCAGTCGTTCGCCGTGCTGCCGGCGATCCGGTCGGTCGGCGTGCAGGGCGACGAGCGCACCTACGGCTACCCCGTCGTCCTGCGGGCGGTGAAAAGCGACGACGCGATGACGGCCGACTGGGCGCGGCTCCCGTACGACCTGCTCGAGGCGATCTCGAGCCGCATCGTGAACGCGATCCCGGGCGTGAACCGCGTCGTGCTCGACATCACCTCGAAGCCGCCGGCCACGATCGAGTGGGAATAGGCCGCGCGACTTTGTAGGTTGTCGGGGCCGTGCTTCCGCGCCTCGACCACGTCGTCATCGCGGTCAGCGACTTCGAGCGTTCGAATCGCTTCTACGCGGACGTGCTCGGCGTCGAGGTGGAGGCGATCTCGCGCGGGCGATACGCATACACGCTCGGCGACGGCCAGCAGCTGAACGTGCACGGCCCGGGCTCGAGCCCGGTCCCGCGCGCGGCCGAGCCGGTACGCCCGGGCAACAGCGATCTCTGCTTCGTCTGGGGCGGGACGGCGGAGGAGGCGGCGGACCACCTGATCGCGCACGGCGTCGAGATCGAGCTGGGGCCGGCGAAGCGGCACGGCGGCCGCGGGAGCGGCACGAGCGTCTACTTCCGCGATCCCGACGGGACGCTCCTCGAACTGATTTCGTACAGCTGATGGACCTGCGCGACATCCTCCGCAGGCGGCGGATGGTCCGGCACTACACGGGCGAGGCGGTCCCGCGCGAGACGCTCGAGCGCATCGTCGCCACCGTCCGGCGCGCGCCGAGCGCCGGCTTCAGCCAGGGCCAGCGGCTTCTCGTCGTCGACGACCCGGGCCTCCTCACCGATCTCGCCGCGCTCGCCGGCGGGCCCGACGATCCCGATCTCGAGCCGTGGTTCCCGAGCGCGCCCGCGCACGTGCTCGTGCTCACCCGCGAGGGGGACTACCACGACCGCTACCAGAGCGAGGACAAGCTCCGGGAGGGCGAGGAGGTCGAGTGGCCCGTCCCGTTCTGGTACGTCGACGCCGGCGCGACGCTCATGCTCGTCCTCCTCACCGCCGTCGACGAGGGGCTCTCCGCCGGCGTGTACGGCGTGCCCGTGGAGCAGGATGCAGCGTTTCGGGCGCTGCTCGGCATCCCGGACGACCTCCGCATCGTCGCCGGGGTCACCATCGGCCGCGGCGCGCCCGATCCGGGCTGGAGCGGGAAGACGAGCCGTGCGACGCAGCGCCGCCGCTCGCTCGACGAGCTGGTTCGGTGGAACACCTGGTAGAGCGCCTGGCCGCGGCGAAGATCGGCGCGACGTTCAACCAGTACGCCGGCTCCGAGCTCCGCCGCGAGCGTCTCCGCCGCCATCTCGCCCGTGACGCGGGCACCGTCCTCGTCGGCGAGGCGGCCGGGTACCGCGGCGCGCGGGTGAGCGGGATCGCGTTCACCTCCGAGCGGCAGCTCACGGGCGCCGGGCCCGCCGAGGCGACCGCGACCGTCGTCCACCGTGTGCTGGCCGAGCTCGGGCTGGACGAGTCGGTGCTCCTCTGGAACGTCGTCCCGACCCATCCGGGCACCGCGACCTCGAACCGGCGTCCGACGGCGGCCGAGGTGGAGGCGGCGCGGCCGTTCCTCCGGGAGATCGTCCGCGGAAGGCGCGTCGTCGCCGTCGGGAGGCTGGCGCAGGCCGCCACCGGAGCCCCGTACGTGCGCCATCCATCGCACGGCGGGGCCGCCCGATTCGCCCTGGACCTGCGGGCGGCTTTCGCTACAATCCCGCCCCGGCGCGGGTCGACCGCGCCTTTCCCATGAGAACGTACTCAGCCAAGCCCGGAGAGATCGCGCGCGAGTGGTACCTCGTCGACGCCCAGGGGAAGACCCTCGGGCGCCTGGCGACCCAGATCGCCGACACCCTGCGCGGCAAGCGCAAGCCGCAGTTCACGCCGCACGTCGACACCGGCGACTTCGTCGTGGTCGTCAACGCCGAGAAGATCCAGGTGACCGGGAACAAGCTCGACCAGAAGCGCTACTACCGCCACTCCGGCTACCCGGGCGGCCTCCGCGAGCGCACCCTGCGCGAGCAGCTCGACCGCCGGCCGACCGAGGTCCTGCGTGTCGCGGTGAAGGGCATGCTCCCGAAGAACCGGCTCGCGCGGCAGCAGATCACGAAGCTGAAGATCTACGCCGGACCCGAGCATCCGCACGGCCCGCAGAACCCGAAGCCCCTGGACCTGGAGAGCTGATGTGAGCCAGATCGCGCAATATCGCGGCACCGGCAAGCGCAAGACCTCGGTCGCCCGCGTCATCCTCCGGCCCGGCGACGGCGCCACGTGGGTGAACGGCCGCACGCTCGACCAGTACTTCCCGCGCTCGGTGTGGCGCTCGCTCGCGACCGCGCCGCTTCGCACCGCCGGCCTCGAGGGCCAATACGACCTACGCGTGCGCGTGCACGGCGGCGGTCTCTCCGGCCAGGCGGGGGCCGTCCGCCACGGCGTCGCCCGCGCGCTCGTCGAGCTCAATCCCGAGCTCCGCGTCCCGCTCAAGCGGGAGGGCTACCTCACGCGCGACGCCCGCCAGGTGGAGCGCAAGAAGGCCGGCCTGCACAAGGCGCGCAAGGCGCCGCAGTTCAGCAAGCGCTAGCGCGCTGGCGTTTCGGCGCGCTTCGTTCTGGTCATCCCGTGTTCCGCATGCCGCCGTTAGAGTCAACCGCCGTGGGGCGGGAGCTTTTCGGGACCGACGGCGTCCGCGGGATCGTCGGCGAGTTCCTGACGGTCGACCTCGTCGAGCGTCTCGGCAAGGCGTCGGCGCTGTGGGCGGGTCGCGGACGCGTGTTCATCGGGCGCGACACACGTGCGTCCGGCGTCGAGCTCGAAGAGGCGTTCGCGCGGGGGGTCGCGTCGGCGGGCGGCGTGGCGGTCCTCGCAGGCGTCGTCCCGACCCCTGCGGTCGCGCTCCTCCGGCTCGACCTCGGCGTCGTCATCTCGGCGTCGCACAACCCTCCCGAGTACAACGGCGTCAAGTTCTTCGACCGCGACGGGCGCAAGCTCACCGACGCGGCCGAGGAGGAGATCGAGGCGCTCCTCGACGGGGACGCGCCGGGAGGCGGCGAGATCGATCGCGTCGGCGTCGCCGTCGACAGCTACCTCGAGCATGTGCTCGAGCGCTTCGGCCGAGATCTGACCGGTATGCGCATCGCCGTGGACTGCGCGAACGGCGCGTACTCGGGCATCGCGCCGCAGGCGTTCGCGAGGCTCGGCGCAGACGTGACGGCGATCTGCGACGCGCCCGACGGAAGCAACATCAACGTCGGCTGCGGCGCCACGAATCTCGCGCTTCTGCAGCGAACGGTCACGAGCGGGGACTTCGATCTCGGCATCGCGTTCGACGGCGACGGCGATCGCATGCTCGCGGTCGACGCGGGCGGGCGCATCGTCGACGGCGACCAGATCGTCGCGATCCTCGCCCTCCACCTCGGCGTCGACGTGGTCGCGGTCACGACGATGGCGAACCTCGGGTTTCACCGACTGATGAAGGAACACGGCATTCGCGTCGTCACGACCGACGTCGGCGACCGCTACGTCCTGGAGGCGCTTCACCGCGAAGGGGGCATCCTTGGCGGCGAGGAGTCGGGTCACGTGATCGTGCTGCGCGATCACGTCACGGGCGACGGCCTCGCCGCCGCGCTTCTTCTCTGCGATGCGGTGCGCGCGACGACGCTCGCGGATGCGGCCGCCGTCATGCCGCGCTTCCCGCAGGCGAAGCGGAACCTGCCGCGTGCCGGCCGCGGCCCGCTGCCGCAGTCGCTGCTCGATGCGGTCGAGCATGTCAACCGGGAGCTCTGCGGCGGCGGCCGCGTGCTCGTGCGCCCGTCGGGCACGGAGCCCGTCGTGCGCGTGCTCGCGGAGGCCCCGACGAAGGAGGAGTCGGAAGCCCTGTGTGGTAGGGTGGTCGGGCTGGTCCAAGAAGAGCTCGGCTGAGCGTTTCGCAACGGCGCGGGACGGTCACATGGCCGGGCTCGTTCCATTTTTCAGGCGCTATGTGCGGGATCATCGGATACGTCGGAGAGCGTGAGGCGAAGCCCCTTCTGCTGCAGGGGCTGCAGCGCCTGGAGTACCGCGGCTACGACTCGGCCGGCATCGCGTTGCACGAGGAGAAGGGGCTCGAGTACGTGCGCGCCGTCGGCAATCTCCAGAACCTCGTCGCTGCCGCCGGCCCGAACGGCTCGACCTCGAAGCACGGGCTCGGCCACACGCGGTGGGCGACGCACGGCGGCGTGACCGAGCGAAACGCCCATCCCCTCGTCGGATGCGACGGCTCGAAGCTCGCGATCGTGCTCAACGGCATCGTCGAGAACTATCGCGAGTTGAAGGAGCAGCTGGAGGCGGACGGCCACCACTTCACCTCGGAGACCGACGCCGAGGTCGTCGTCCATCTGCTCGAGCGCGAGTACGACGGCGATCTGACCCGGGCGCTCGCGCGCGTGTATCCGCAGCTCGAGGGCCA
>JAGWRZ010000099.1 GCA_028876365.1 Acidobacteriota bacterium
CCGCTCGAGCTGCCGATGCCCATCAGGGCCGAGCCGGCGTCGCGCATGATCGTGCGGACGTCGGCGAAGTCGAGGTTCACGACGCCCGGGACGGTGATGAGGTCGGTGATGCCCTGGACGCCCTGGCGGAGGATGTCGTCCGCCATCTTGAACGCGTCGGAGAGGGGCGTCTTCTTCTCGACCACCTGGAGCAGCCGGTCGTTCTCGATGACGATGAGCGTGTCGACCTTCTCGGCGAGCTCCGAGATGCCCTGCTCGGCCTGCCCGGCGCGCCGGCGTCCCTCGAAGCCGAACGGTCGCGTCACCACCCCCACGGTCAGCGCCTCGAGCTCGCGGGCGAGCTCGGCGACGACCGGCGCGGCGCCCGTGCCGGTCCCGCCCCCCTCGCCGGCGGTGACGAAGATCATGTCGGCGCCCTTGAGCGCCTCCTTCAGCTCGTCGCGCGTCTCGAGCGCGGCGGCCTGGCCGACGGCCGGGTCCGCTCCTGCGCCGAGACCGCGCGTCGCGGCCGAGCCGATGTGGATCTTCACGTCGGCGTCGCACATCATCAGCGCCTGGGCGTCGGTGTTGACCGCGACGAACTCGACACCCGTGAGGCCGGCGTCGACCATGCGATTGACGGCGTTCGTGCCGCCGCCGCCCACGCCGACGACCTTGATGACGGCGAGGTAGTTGCCGGACTGGTCGCGCGTGCTCATGGGGCCGACACCTGAACCTTTAGTGGAGATACGGGGCGCAAAGCAGGGACTTCGCGGCGCAGGGTAGTTGTGGAAAACCCTGCTGTCAATCGAGGTTCAGCCCGACAAGGATGAAGCTGAAGTAGAGAGTTGAGAGTTCGTTCCCGCCACCGGACGCTGCGGAACCGCGACGTCGAGGTAGGTGGAGCCGGGCGGGAGGACCCGGAGCGCGCGCCGGGCGATCGCGAGCTTGAGCCGGACGTCGACGGGCTCGCCGAGCCGGAGCTCGACACCCACGCGCAGCTCCATCGTCAGCTCGCCGTGCGCGAACGAGACCGTCGTGAACCGGGCCGGGAACCCGGCAGCGAGAGCGAGCGCACGCGCGGCGGTGCCGCCGGCGTCGGGGGCGAGGAAGCCGCCCGCGGCGACCTGGGCAGCGGTCGGCACCCAGATGCGCGGGAGCCCGAGTTGCGTCCCGGCCCTGATCTGCCGGATCGCCCGCCCGCGCCCGGACACGAGCCACGCCTCGTTGCCGCGATGGAGGACTGCGACGGCGACCTCGGGCACGATGCGGACGCGCAGCGTGTGCGGAAACGCCCGGTCGTAGGTCGTCGAGACGACCGTCGGCAACGCGTCGACCCTTCGTTCGAGCGCGCCGCCGTCGAGCGCCAGGAGGCTGCGGCCGAGGAGCGGCGCGAGCGCCGCCCGGACCTGGCTCTGTACGGCCGGCGTCCCGCCGCTGACGGCGATCGTCCTCACCGCGAACATCGAGGTCTCTCGGGCGGCGAAATAGGCGCCGACGAGGACGATCGGCGCGACGATCGCGATGGCAAGCAGACGCCGCCTTGCGGCCACCTCCCCACGTTCGCCGCCCGGCGCGGCGCTCCTACTCGACGCGAACCTCGCCGAGGAGCTCGACCTCGTGGACGAGCTCGACGCCGAACTGCTCGCGCGCCCGCCGGCGCGCCTCGGCCATGAGGGCGAGCGCGTCCTCCGTGCGCGCGCCGCCCGCGTTCTCGATGAAGTTCGCGTGCTTCGGTGAGATCTGAGCGCCGCCGATGCGGTGACCCCTGAGGCCGCACGCCTCGAGCATCCGGCCCGCGCTCAGCTCGTGGTCCGGGTTCTTGAACACGCTGCCGAACGTCCGTCGGTTCGTCGGCTGTGCGGCCTTGCGCCGCGCGTTCAGCTCGCGCACCGCCGCCTTGATCTCGTCCGGGGGCCGCGGCGTCAGCCGCAGCTCCGCCTCGAGGACGACCTGCCCGTGCCGGAGGTCCGAGTGGCGGTACGCGAGACCGAGCTCCTCGGGCGTGAGCCAGCCGGTGCCGTCGGCCGTCGCGACGAGCGCACGGACGAGCACGTGCGAGAAGTCGCCGCCGTAGGCGCCGCCGTTCATCCAGACGCCGCCGCCGATCGTGCCCGGGATCGCGCAGGCGAACTCGAAGCCGCCCAGCCCGGCCGCGCGCGCGCGGTGGAGCACGACCGCGTTCGGGGCGCCGCCGCCGGCA
Organism: Acidobacteriota bacterium; assembly: GCA_028876365.1. Lineage (GTDB taxonomy): Bacteria > Actinomycetota > Thermoleophilia > Gaiellales > Gaiellaceae > Palsa-739. The sequence goes on from JAGWRZ010000099.1 coordinate 2,183, forward strand.
CGCACGAGCTCGCCGTCGACCACGACGGAGGCGAGGTCGCCGCCGAGCTTGAGGACGAGCGCGTCGACGCCGTCGTCCGCGACGAGGAGGTTCGAGCCGAGACCGATCGTCGCCACCGGCATCTCGCGGCGGAGGAGCTGCTCGACCTCGGCGACCGTCTCCGGCTGCGCGAACGCACGCGCAGGCCCACCGGTCCCGAGCGTCGTGTACCGCGACAGCTCCGTCACAGGAGCTCCACCGCGCGGTCGACGTCGCCGGCGCCGAGCGTCAGCACGACGTCGTCGGCGCGCATCCAGCCCGACACGATCCGCGCGCCGTCCTCGAGCGACGGCGCCCATCCCACCGTCATCCCCGGCCGCACGCGCGCAAGCTCGTCGACGATCAGGCGCCCGCTCACGCCGGCGATCGGGGTCTCGCGCGCCGGGTAGATCTCGGTCACGCACACGGCGTCGGCCGTCGCGAGCGCGACGGCGAACTCGTACGCGAGATACCGCGTCCGCGAGTACAGGTGCGGCTGGAAGAGCGCGAGGACACGGTGTCCGTCTCGCATGGCGGCGATGTCTGCCGCGAGCTCGGCGGGATGGTGGGCATAGCTGTCGAACACGCGCTCGCCGTGGCGCTCGAGGCGGCGGCCGGCGCCGGCGAACGCGCCGATGACGCGCTCCGCTCCCTCGACGCCCGCGAGCTCGAGCGCCGCCAGGGCGGCGGCCGCGTTGCGGCGGTTGTGCCCGCCCGGCACTGCGAGCTCGACCTCGGTGGGCTCGAGCTGCTCGGCGCGGACGACGCGCGGGACGGCCGCGAGCCACGTGTCGAAGAGATCCTCCACCTCAGCGCGCGAGGCGAAGGTCGTGTGATGGTCGAGATCGACGTTGAGGAGGACCGCGATCTCGGGACGAAGAGCCGCGACGGAGCGATCCGACTCGTCGCCCTCGACGACGAGCCAGCCCTCCCCCGCCCGTGCGTTGCCGCCGAGCTGGGGCACCTCGCCGCCGATGAGGAAGGCGGGATCGAGGCCGAGCCGGTCGAGGCAGAACGCGATCATCGCGCTCGTCGTCGTCTTCCCGTGCGCGCCCGCGACGACGATCGACCGGCGCAACGAAACGAGCTCGGCGAGAAGGTCGGCGCGCGGGCGCCCCGCGACCCGCCCCGCGAAGGCGGTCGAGACATACACCTCCCACCCCGCCGGGGCCGGCGGCGGATCCGGCGCGATCGCGACGTCGATGCCGTCGAGATGCGCGAGGTACGGCGTCGCGACGCGATCCCACCCCGCGACCTCGGCCCCCCACGCGCGCGCGAGCAAGGCGTAGGCGCTCATGCCGGCCCCGCCGATGCCGGCGATCCAGATCTTCCTACCGGCGAGCGGCCGTGAGCCGGACGAGCTCATCGGCGATCCTCTCTGCCGCGTCGGGCTTGGCCGCGGCGCGCATCGCCGCTCCCATCGCGTCGCGCCGCTGCGCATCCGCGAGCAGCGACCCGACGACCTCCGGGACCCGGTGAGCGTCCGATTCGCGGACGACGACGGCTCCGCCGGCGTCGGCGAAGAACTCCGCGTTCTTGCGCTGATGGCCGCCGGTCGCGAACTCGCCGGGCACGAGCACCGCGGGAAGACCTGCGGCGGCGAGCTCCCACACCGAGCCCCCCGCGCGGGCGACGGCGACGTCCGCGGCGCCGTACGCGAGGCCGATCTGCTCGACGAACGGACGGAGGAGGTAGTCAGGGCGGTGGACGCGTCCGCGCAGCGATGCATAGTCGCGCTCGCCGCACAGGTGCAACACGGCGGGGCCGGAGTCCGCCCATGCCTCGAGCGCGAGCTCGTTCAGGAGGCGCGCGCCCAGCGAGCCCCCGAACACGAGCACCACCGGCCCCTCCGCCGGAAGGCCGAGCCGCTCGCGCGCCTCCGCGCGCGGCACGGCCCGCGAGCGCTCCGGCACGGGCCGCCCGACGGAGACGTACTTCGCGCCGTTCCGCCCGGGCACCGGAAGCGCGAGGAAGACGCGCTCGGCGAACGGCGCAGCCAGGCGGTTCGCGAGGCCCAGGTGCGCGTCCGCCTCCGTCAGCGCCGCCGGGATGCCGCGCAATCGCGCCGCCACCACCATCGGCCCGGCGACGTAGCCGCCGCCTCCGAGGACGACGTCGGGCTTGCGCCGCTCGAGGATCCTGAGGCAGGCGAGCGGCGCGGCCGCCGCGAGCGCGAGAGCGCGAAGCTGCGAGGGGCCCGGCCGCCGCGGGAAGCCTGCGATGGAGAATGCGTCGAAGGGGTATCCGCGCTCAGGAACGAGCCGCGCCTCGACGCGATCCGGCGACCCGGCGAACGTCACCGTCGCTCCGCGCGTGCGCAGCGCCTCCGCCACGGCGAGCGACGGGGCGAGGTGCCCGACCGTCCCGCCCGCCGCGATCAGGCACCGAAGCTCTCTCTGTTCCTGCATGACCACGAGCGATGTTAAGGACGATCCCGACGGCGAGGAGGGTTATGACGAGGCTCGACCCGCCGTAGGAGACGAACGGGAGGGGAATGCCGGTGAGCGGGGCGAGCCCGAGCACGGCGGCGAGGTTGATGGCCGCCTGGCCGCACACGAGCGCGGTGATGCCGGCGGCGAGCCGCTTTCCGAACGGATCCTTGCAGGCGATCGCGAGGCGCAGCCCCGCGTACGCGAACGCGCAGTAGCCGGCGATGAGCACGGCCGCTCCCACGAGCCCGAGCTCCTCGCCGATGACGGCGAAGATCATGTCGGTGTGCGCCTCCGGCAGGTAGTGGATCTTCTCGATCCCCTGCCCGAGCCCACGACCGAAGATGCCGCCGGACCCGAGGCTGATCTGCGCCTGCACGTTCTGGAGGCCAGCGCCGAGCGGGTCCTTCCACGGGTCGAGGAACGTGAAGAGGCGCGCGCGACGGTACGGGGACGACCAGGCGGCGACCGCGCCCGCGCCGAACACGAGCGTGAATGCGACGGCGAGCGTCGGCAGCGGCGTTCCCGACACGAGCAGGACGGCGCCGACCATGACGACGATGGTGATCGCCGTGCCGAGGTCCGGCTCGGCGAGGACGAGCGCGCAGAACAGGCCGACGAGAAGGCCGACGGGACGCGCGAGATCCTTCAGCGTGCGCGGCGGCGGGCGGCGTGCCAGGTAGGACGCCACCCACACGACGAGCGCGAGCTTCGCGACCTCCGACGGCTGGAACGTGAAGGTGCCGATGCCGATCCACCGCCGTGCGCCGTTCACTCTCGTCCCGATCGCGAGCACGGCGAGGCAGAGGAAGAGCGCGACCCCCACGAGCGTCGGCGCGAGCGCGCGGAGCTTCCTGAAGTCGGTGCGCGCGGCGATGACGAGGAGGCCGAAGCCGAGAAGGGCGTAGATCGCCTGGCGCTCGACGTAGCCGGCGGGGTTGCTGCCGCCGAGCGCCGCCGACGCCGACGTCGCGCTGTACACCATGATCAGCCCGAACGCGGTCAGCCCGAGCGTGACGAGGACGAGCAGCTGCCACTCGAGGCTGCGTTGCCTCACGCGAGCTCCTCGACGATGCGCCGGAACGTGTCGCCGCGCTCCTCGAAGTTCCGGAACTGGTCGAAGCTCGCGGTCGCCGGAGAGAGAAGGACGATGTCGCCCGGGCTCGCGTCGGCGGTCGCGTGCGCGACCGCCCGTTCGAGCGTCTCGTCGCGCGCATATGCGCGGCCGGCGCCGTCGAGCGCGGCGGCGAGCTCGTCGCTCGCTGCGCCGATCAGATGCACGGAGCGGACGTTCGCGGGAAGCTCGCGCGCGAAGGGGCCGAAGTCCTCTCCCTTGAGCGAGCCTCCGAGGATGAGGTGGAGCGGCGCGTCGTATGCGGCGACGGCGCGGCGCGCCGCGGCCGTGTTCGTGGCCTTCGAGTCGTTGACGTAGCGGATGCCCCGCAGCTCGCGCACGAGCTCGAGACGGTGCGGCACCCCGTCGAACGTGCCGAGAGCGGCGGCGATCGCATCGTCGGGGAGCCCGGCGGCGCGCGCGGCCGCGGTGGCGGCGGCGGCATTCGCGCGGTTGTGCGTGCCGGGCATGCGCGGCTCCGCCGGCAGCGGGTCGTCCGCGGAGAAGTCGTCCGGGCCGATCTGCACGCGGGCGCGCTCGAAGATGCGCAGCTTCGCTGCCCGGTAGTCCTCGAACGTCCCGTGTCGGTCGAGATGGTCGGGCTCGATGTTGAGGATGACGGCGATGTCGCACGCGAGCGTCTCGACGTCCTCCAGCTGGAAGCTCGAGAGCTCGCACACGACCCACGTCCCCCCGGCAACGGTGAGCGCCACCTCGCTCAGCGGCACGTGCTCGTTGCCCGCGAGGACGGCGTCGACGCCCGCGGCGGCGAACATCGCGCCGAGGAGGCGGACGGTCGTCGTCTTCCCCTTCGTTCCGGTGACGCCGAGCACCGGGTTGCCGGGCAGCAGGCGCCAGCCGAGCTCGATCTCGCTCCAGATCGGGATGCCGCGCTCGCGCGCAGCTGCCGCCACCGGCGATCCCGCCGGCACACCGGGGCTCTTCACCACGACGTCCACTCCCTCCACGACCGCAGGGTCCTCCGTCCCGAGGCGGAGTTCGACGCCGGTGCCCGCGAGCCTGCCGGCCCGCGCCTCGGCCGACCGGTCGGCGACGACGACGTCGACGCCGCGGGCGGCGAGGGCGAGCGCAGCCGCCTCGCCGGTCACGGCGAGCCCGAGCACGAGCGCGCGGCCTGGAAGGTCGCCCATCCGCGCGTACTTCGCCCCTGGCCGGAAGGGTCCTACTGGGGACAGTCCCCGTCACGAGAACGCCGGGGGTTCGTGACACCTCGGTCACGGGCACTCGAGCCGGCAAGAGGGGTCGCGCGTCGCACGCCGCCCCGAGGACGTCCCGGTCGGACCATGGCCGCACGGGGCACGCGGGGGACAGTCCCCATCACGGCCTAGCGGAGGACGCGGGCGACCTCGGGATCGGCTCCGTCGCCGCCGATGACACGGTCGACGGACGCGTCCGGAAGCGGGAGCACGGGCAGCTCGCCGAGGAGATAGTCGAGCCGCGGATCGGCAAGCTCCGCCAGCAGCCGCTCGAGCTCGTCCACCGACGGCTCGAGGATGACGATCTCGTCGAACCCGTCGAACGAGTCGAGCGACGCGCGCGCGGCGCCCGCCCCGAGGACGCAGACGACGCCGCTCATCCCTGGCTGAAGTAGTAGCGGTAGAAGAGCGCGAACCCCGCCGCGCACAGGATCCCGCCGACGATCCAGAAGCGCACCATGATCTTCGTCTCCGACCACGCCTTCATCTCGAAGTGATGGTGGATCGGCGCAATCAGGAACACACGCCGCCCCAGGTACTTGAACGACGCCACCTGGATGATGACCGACAGCGCCTCGATGACGAAGATGCCGCCGATGAAGAGGAGCAGCACTTCGGTCTTCGTCATGATCGAGAAGGTCGCGAGCGCGCCGCCGAGCGCCATCGAGCCGGTGTCGCCCATGATCACCTCGGCGGGGAACGCGTTGTACCAGAGGAATCCGACCATGCCGCCGATGAGCGCCGCGCCGATGATCGCGAGGTCGAGCTTCGTCAGGTTGCGTTCGGCAGGGTGCGGGCTCGACCGCACGTACGAGACCACCATCATCGCCAGGAAGGTGAAGAGCGCGATGATCCCGGTTCCCGCCGCGAGCCCGTCGACGCCGTCGGCGAGGTTCGTCCCGTTCGACGCCCCGGCGATGATGAGGAAGAGGAACGGGTACCAGGCCCACGAGAGCGGCACGGAGACGTTCGCGATCGGGAGGTAGACGTCGGTGCTGAGCTGGAGGTGCCGCGCGACGATGGCGACGACGACCGTCACCCCGGCGAGCAGCAGCATCTTCCAGCGGCCGCGCAGGCCGAGAGAGCGGCGGTGCGTCAGCTTGATGAAGTCGTCGAGGAAGCCGATGGCGCCGCACGCGAGCGTGGCGAACAGGACGGTGAGCGACTGCAGGCGGAAATGCGTCACCGGCAGGAAGCCGACGGTCGCGGCGAAGAGGATGAGGAGGCCTCCCATCGTCGGCGTGCCCTGCTTCGCCGAGTGGTGCGCGAGGTCGTCCTCGCGGATGTGCTGCCCGAACTCGTTCCGGCGCAGGAAGTCGATGAACCGTGGGCCGACGACGATCGAGACGATGAGCGCGACGAGCGCGGCGACGAGGACTCGGCTCACGGCGCCAATGCCTCCGCGACGATCTCCAGGCCGACCGACCGCGAGCCCTTGACGAGGACGGCGTCGCCCGGCCGGACGAGCTCGCGCACGAGCGCGACCGCCTCCGCGGCCGTCGCCGCCCACGCGTCGGGGTCGTATCCCCGCGCCAGCTCGCCGACGCCGATCACGACCGAGACGGTTCCTGCTGCGCGCCCGATCTCCTCGTGGTACCGGGGTGCGTCCGCGCCGAGCTCGGCCATCTCGCCCAGGATCGCCACCGTCCGCCGCCCGCTCGCGCGCTCGGCCAGATGCGCGAGCGCAGCCTCCATCGCCACCGGGTTCGCGTTCCAGGCGTCGTTGATGAGGAGGCCGCCGCCGGGAAGATCCCTCTCCTGCGAGCGCCAGCGCGAGAAGGCCACCTCGACCACCCCGTCCGGGCGCCGGTAGCCGAGCGCGTCGAGCGTCGCGAGCGCGGCGGCGGCGTTCGCCGCCTGGTGGCGCGCCGAGAACGAGAACTCGACGCCGTTCACGACCAGGTGACCGTCGCGCGTCTCGACGTCGTCCACGCGGAAGCGCCGCGCCTCGTGCGCCGCCAGCAAGGGCTCGTCGGCCGGGACGATCGCGATGTCGACGAACTCGAGCAGCTCCGCCTTCGCGCGGGCGATGTTCTCGATGCTCCCGAGAAGCTCCAGGTGCACCGGCGCGATCGCGGTGATGACGCCGATCTGCGGCCGCGCGATCTCGGCGAGCTCCCGGATCTGCCCAGGGCCGCGCATGCCCATCTCCGTGACGACGACGTCCGTGTCCGCGCCGGCGCGGCAGAGCGTGAGCGGCACGCCGAGCTCGTTGTTGTAGCCGTCCTCGGCGGCGACGACTTCGGCCTGCGACCGGAGGAGCGCCGCGAGGATGTCCTTCGTCGATGTCTTTCCGACCGAGCCCGTGATCGCGACGACCCGCGCGTCGATTCGTGCGCGCGCCGCCCGGCCGATCGCCGCCATCGCTGCGACGTCGTCGTCGGGGACGAGCGTCGCCGACGCGCCTTTCGCCCGCGCGTCGTCGAGATAGCCCACTCCGCCGCGCAGGGCGACGAACAGGTCGCCCGGCCGGATGCGGCGCGAGTCGATCTGCACGCCCGTGACCTCGACGGCATCGGTCTCGAGCCTGCCCAGCCCGCGCAGCGCCGCAGTGGAGAGCGGGATCAGGTGCGCGCTCCGAGGGCTCGCAACGCATCGCGGGCCGCGTCCCGGTCGTCGAAGGGGATCGTTCGGTCGGCGAACTCCTGCCCCTGCTCCGCACCCTTCCCGGCGATGACGACGACGTCCCCGCCCTGGGCGAGCTCGATCGCCCGCGCGATCGCGGCTGCCCGGTCCGGCTCGACTTCCACCCCGCCGGCGGCGCCGGCGACGATCGCGGCGATGATGGCCTCCGGATCCTCGCTTCGCGGGTTGTCCGAGGTGATGATGGCGAGGTCGGCGAGCTCGGATGCGATGCGGCCCATCTGCGGTCGCTTGCCGCGGTCGCGGTCGCCGCCCGCGCCGAGAACGACGAGCACGCGCCCGCGCGCCAGCTCCCTCGCCGCGCGAAGCACCTTGTCGAGCGCGTCGGGCTTGTGCGCGTAGTCGACGATCACGGCGAACGGCTGCCCCTCGTCGACCGATTCGAAGCGCCCCGGGACGCCGCGCACCGATTCGATCCCCCGCTTGATCGCGTCGTCGTCGATGCCGAGCGCACGCGCGGCGTGCAGCGCGCCGAGCGCGTTCTCGAGATTGAACCGACCGCGCAGCTTCAGCTCGATGCCGTCGAGCGCGCCCGCGTCGTCGCCGTCGAAGGTGATCGCCTCGGGCAGCTCCGCGGCGAGCCTCCGGCCGTACGCGTCACCGACGTTGACGACCGCCGGCTGGCCGGTGAACAGGCGGCGCTTCGCGCGGAAGTACGCCTCCATGTCGCCGTGGAAGTCGAGGTGATCCTGGCTCAGATTCGTGAACACGAGCACGGCGAACCGCACGCAGTCGAGCCGGTGCAGCTCGGACGCATGCGACGACGCCTCCATCGCGCAAGAGCGGTCGCCTGCGTCGAGCATCTCGCGGAACGTGCGCTGCAGGTCGATCGCCTCGGGCGTCGTCCGCTCGACGCCGCGGCGCTCGCCGCCGACGCGTGCCTCGATCGTCCCGAGCAGGCCGGGGCGCCGGCCCGCCGCCGCGAGGATCGCGTACAGGAGGAACGTCGTCGTCGTCTTTCCGCTCGTCCCGGTGACGCCCGCAACCTGCAGCACCTCGGTCGGCCGGCCGAAGAACGCAGCCGCCGCCGGCGCCATCGCCGCGCGCGAGTCCGCGACCACCACCTGCGGCACCCGCGCCGGGAGGGGCCGTTCGACGACGAGCGCGACGGCGCCGTTTCCGATCGCCTCGGCAGCGAAGTCGTGACCGTCGGACCTCTCGCCGCGAACGCAGAAGAAGATCGAGCCCGGCGTCGCGTGCCGAGCGTCGTAGACGAGGTCGAGCACCTCGACGGGCGCCTGTCCCACGACCTCGGCCGCTCCGACCGCGGCGGCGAGGCGCTCCAGCTCCATCATCTCGCGCCGAGGTTACTTGACGGGCTGGTCCGGAGGGACTTCCAGGTACTGGAGGTCGAACGTCGCGATCTGCGCGAACGCGGGCGCCGCGACGACGCCGCCGTAGTACGCCCCGCGCGGGTCGTCGACGGTGACGAGGACGACCACCCGCGGGTCGCGCGCGGGCACCATCCCGATGAACGTCGCCACGTAGGCGCCCGGGATGTACCCGTGCGGCCCGGGCTTCTGGGCCGTGCCCGTCTTGCCCGCGACGGTGTAGCCGGGGATCTCGGCGGCGGCACCGGTGCCGGCGTCCGAGACGACGCCCTTCAACATCGCCAGCAGCTCGCGGTCGATGCCGCTCGGCAGGATCCGCCGGGTCTTCGGCGCCGGCATCTGCACGCCCTGCACATGGTCGACGAGGTGGGGCTGGATCCAGAGCCCGCCGTTCGCGATCGCCCCGTACACGGACGCGAGCTGGATCGCCGTGACGGAGATGCCCTGCCCGATCGGCACGTTGCCGATGGTCGAGCCCGACCAGAACGGAGGCAGGAGGCCGGCGCTCTCGCCGGGGTAGTCGATTCCCGTCGGCACGCCGAAGCCGAAGCGGTGGATCCACTCCTTCAGCCGCGTCTCTCCCAGCTTCGAGCGCGCGATCGTGACCGCGCCGACGTTGGACGAGCGCTGGAGGATCTGCGCGACCGTCATCCGCTCGGTCGGCCGGATCTCGGCGTCGTGCACGATGCGGTCCGCGACCCGGATCGCGTCCGGCAGCAGAAACGACGTCTGCGGCGTGACGAGATGGTCGGCGAGCGCGCCGCCGATCGTGACGACCTTGAACACCGAGCCGGGCTCGTACACGTCGGAGATGGCGCGGTTCGCGGTCAGCCCCTTCGCGAACGCCTGCGGGTAGTCGTTGGCGTTGTAACCCGGAGCGGTCGCCATCGCGAGCACGCCGCCCGTGTGCGGATCGAGGACGATCGCGGTCGCATCCTTCGCATGCCACTTTGCGACGGTCTGGCGCAGCACCTGCTCGGCGTTCGCCTGGATCGTGTGATCGACGGTGAGGAAGACGTCCCTTCCCTGACGTGCCGGCACGATGCTCTCGATGCTGATCGGCCGCCCCATCGGATCGCGCACGAGCGTCTCGTGGCCGGGAACTCCGGTGAGCTGCGAGTTGAGCTCGAGCTCGAGGCCCGCGAGCCCGTTGTTGTCGACACCCGCGTAGCCGAGCACCTGCGCGGCGACGGACGCCTGCGGATACGTGCGACGCTCTTCGCCGTAATAGCCGAAGCCGGCGAGCTTTCGCTTCGCCAGCTCGCTCGCCAGGTCCGGCGGCGCCTTTCGCTCGACGTAGACGAAGCCGAGCGCGCGGTCCGAGAGCGCGCTCTCGAGCGGCTTCACCTTGATGCCGAGCACGCGCGCCGCGACGACCGCCTCGGCGTGCGCGTTCCGCACCTGGTGCGGGTCGGCGTACACGGTCGTCGCCTGCTCGCCGAGGGCGAGCGGCGTGCCGACCGCGTCGAAGATCGTGCCGCGGCCGGCGGGGAGCGCGACCGTCGCCCTCGTCTGGGCCGTCGCCATCGCCGCAAGCGGCGCGGCGCGAACGGTCGCGATCCACGCCTCACGTGCGAGGAGTCCGACGAAGACGGCGATCGTTCCGAGAAGCA
>JAGWRZ010000100.1 GCA_028876365.1 Acidobacteriota bacterium
CAGGATGCGATGCGCGTGGTAGCGGTCTCCCTCGAACTGGAGGACGCAGTCGACGAGGTGCTCGAGCACACGCGGCCCGGCGACCGACCCGTCCTTCGTCACGTGACCGACGAGGATCGTCGCGACGCCCGCCTCCTTCGCCACGCGCAGAAGGCGCGACGCCGCCTCGCGCACCTGCGCGACCGATCCCGGCGCCGACCCGAGCTCCGCCGCATAGAGCGTCTGCACCGAGTCGATCACGCACACCGCCGGGCGCTCGGCCCGGAGGGTCTCGCACACCGTGTCGAGCTCGGTCTCGGCGAGGATCTCGACGTTCGCGGCGCCGCCCAGGCGCTGCGCGCGAAGCTTCACCTGGGCGACCGATTCCTCACCCGTGATGAGCAACGTCCGCCGACTCGCGCTCATGGCCGCGAGCGCGCTCAGGAGGAGGGTCGACTTGCCGACGCCCGGCTCGCCGCCGACGAGGACGAGCGACGCCGGCACGAGCCCGCCCCCGAGCACGCGGTCGAGCTCGGGGATGCCGGTCGCAACGCGCTCGGCCTCCTCGGCGGAGACGTCGACCAGGCGGAGGAGCGGCTTCGGGGGAGCCTTCGCGGCGGCGACCTGCCCCACGACCTCCTCGACGAGCGTTCCGAAGGACGCGCACCCGGGGCATTTCCCGAACCAGCGTCCCGAGGCGTAGCCGCACTCGGTGCACGCGTACTGGACCGCAGGCTTCGCCATGCCTCCACCCTATGAAGCAAGCCGGACGAGTCCGTCACGACAAAGAAAAAGCGGCTCCCGCCGCAGGGAGCCGCTTTCGTGTCGCCCGAGGAGAGCCGGGCCCCCGCCGCATCGGGGCCCCGTTCCTGTTGGGAGGACTATCCGCCCCGGGCCCCGCTTGATTCTTCCCCCGATGGGTGGTTCAGAGGGGCGCTTCACCCATGCGCGTTCGGGCGGCGTCTTACGGACGGCGAAAAGAGGCCGGTACCTGGTACCGCTGCGCGGTACCAGGTACCTAGAGTGCTAGTCCTCGACGTCTTCGGCGGCCGGGGCTTCCGGTGGCACCGTGATCTTCTCCGGCGTGACCTCGCCGGGGATGAAGGTGATGTCCACCTCGTCGCCGTCGGCGCCCTCCTCCCCGGCCTTGCGGCCGACGAGGATGGTCGAGCCCGGCTCGAGCTGGCGGCCGAGCACGTAGTCGGCGAGCGGGTCCTCGATGAAGCGCTGGATCGCCCGGCGCAGCGGTCTTGCGCCCATGGCGGGGTCGTAGCCCTTGTCGACGAGCAGCTCCTTCGCCTCGTCTGTCAGCTCGACGGCCACCTCGTGAGTCGCCATCTGCTCGCGCAGCCGCTTCAGCAGCAGGTCGATGATCGTCTTGATCTCGTCCTTCGCGAGCTTGTGGAAGACGATGATCTCGTCGATGCGGTTGAGCAGCTCCGGCCGGAAGACCTTCTTCAGCTCGCCCATCACGCGCGACTTCATCTCGTCGTAGGAGAGGCCGCTCTCGTCGCCCACGGAGAACCCGAAGGACTGGTTCTTCGAGATGGAGCCGGCGCCGATGTTCGACGTCATGATCACGATCGTGTTGCGGAAGTCGACACGGCGCCCCTGGGCGTCCGTCAGCTTCCCCTCCTCCAGGATCTGGAGCAGGATGTTGAAGACGTCCGGGTGCGCCTTCTCGATCTCGTCCATGAGGACGACCGAGTACGGCTTGCGGCGCACGGCCTCGGTCAGCTGGCCGCCCTCGTCGTAGCCGATGTAGCCGGGCGGCGAGCCGACGAGCCGTGAGACGGCGTGCTTCTCCATGTACTCCGACATGTCGATCTGGATCATCGCGTCCTCGTCGCCGAACAGGAACTCGGCGAGCGTGCGCGC
>JAGWRZ010000101.1 GCA_028876365.1 Acidobacteriota bacterium
AACGAACGGGTTTGAACGCGTCGATACGCCTCGACACGACAACTCGCCCACTACCTCAAGAACTCCCTGCACATGGGCGAAAAACGGGATACGCTTCGCGACGCCGCGTCAGGTAGGGGCTCTCACTCGTAATGATGGGGTCCGCGGTTCGAATCCGCGCGTCGGCTTCCCTCGACAGGCTGCACCCCGGATGAGAGAGAATCACCGCCGGACGATGCTCTTCCCGCGGCGCCTACTCCTTCTCTGCCTGATCGCGCTCGCGGGGATCGTCCCGGCCGCTCCGGCGGCGGCGAAGACGGTGCCGGGATCCCCCGCCTTCCGCGTCGTCATCCTCGACCACATGGCCGGCTGGCAGCTCCGGCGCTTCGCGCGCGAGGGCGCCGTCGGGCTGCTCGTCCCCGGGACGGGCCCGACGACGAACCGGCGCCAGGCGCTCGCGCAGCTCGTGCGCGGCGTGCGCGAGGACTCCTATCTCGGCGGCGTCCCGAGCGGGCGCCCGCTTCTCAGCGCGAACCAGGCGACCGGCACCCCCAGCCGGATGCGCACGATCGTCGTCACGTTGCCGCCGAGGAGCGCACACCCCGTCCTGAACGACAAGCGCTACTACGTGGCCGTCCTCGGCGGCGGCTTCCACGGCCTCCTCGTCTCGAAGACGACGCGCATCACGGGGCTCGTCTCGATCGTCGACATCGCTCCGACCGCGCTCGGTCAGCAGCGCGGCGCCCTCACCTCGGTGGAGGTGCCGCACGCGATCGGGACGCTGAAGACGCTGAACGCGCAGATCCACGCGAACAACAGGCTGAAGCTCGCCGCGCTGATCGTGCTCGCGTGCTTCGGGCTGCTCCTCGCGTTCGTCCTTCCGCGCGCCGCCCTCACGGTCGTCCCGGCCGCCCTGCTCGCGAGCGTCGGCCTCGGAGCGCTGCACGTGACGAACGAAGTCGTGATCATGGCGGCGCTCGTCGTCTTCGGCGTCGGCGGCGGCATCGCGCTCGCACGCGTCTGTCGAACCGACGTCCGCCTCTTGCTGCTCATTCTCGGCGTCGTCGCGGTCTACATGTACCTGCTCGCCGCCAGGCCGGACTGGGTCGCCGTCACCCCGCTCGGCCCGACGCAGAACTCGCGGTTCTGGGGGATCGGGAACCAGCTGGAGACGCTTCTGCTCGCGCCGCTTCTCGCCGGCGCCGCGATCGCGGCGCGGCGGTTCGGGACGATCGGCTTCGCCGCCGTCGGCGCGCTCGGGCTCTTCCTGATGACGGACAACCGCTTCGGGTCCGACGGCGGCGGCGCGATCGTCCTCGGCCTCGCGCTCGCCTTCCTCGGGGCGCGCATGCTCCGGCTCGGCGTCCGCGGCTTCCTCATCCTGCTCGGCCTCGCGGCCGCAGGCGTTCTCAAGGTCGTCTCGTCGAATCTCTCCGCCGGCGGCCCGAATCATTTCCGCAGCGCATTCGGGCACGGCCTCTCGGGGCTGTGGGCGGTCGCGGCGAACCGCGTCCCGCTCTCCTACATGCCCGCGATCCACAACTGGCCGGTCGTCATGCCGCTCGCGGTCTGGTTTCTCGTCACGTTCGCGGTCGCGCTCGTCGTCGCACGCCGCGGACCGGGCAGGGACTTCGTGCTCACGCTCGGGCTCGCGATCGTCGTGTCGCTTCTCGTCAACGACTCGGCGATGTACGAGCTGACCGGCGGCGTCGCCGCCATCGCCGCACTCCTTCGCTTCGCGCCGGCACCGGCCGTGCCGGTCACCGTCCGGTCGCTCGTGCGGGCGATCCTCCCGTCGCCGGCACGCCCGGTGCCGGTCGAGGTCGTCGACGACTAATCGGAGAGCCGGGTCGCCTCGGCGGTGAGAGCCGCGTCGAGGTCGGCGACGAACGGCACGATGGTGCCGTTGCCGGCCGGGACCGTCACGACCGGCGTCGCGCAGTACGGGCACGCCTGCCACAGGGGATCGAGCGGTGCGTCGCAGCTCGTGCACTGCTCGCGGAGCCGGGTCGTGCAGACCGGGCAGACGACGTAGCTCGACTCGACCTCCGTCAGGCACACGGGGCAGTGCGGCGTCGACTGGAGGAGCCTGCCGCGGAGCGCCCGCAGCTCCACTTCACGCGCATGCACGTCGGCGAGCGTCTCCGGCGGGCGGAAGAGGGTGTACACGACGGGGCCGATGAACGGCAGCCCGAAGCCGAGCGCCGTCGAGAGGCCGACGAGCCAGCCGTCGTCGATCCGGCGGCGCGCGTCGCGATGCACGCGGAAGCCGAGCCCGAGCCAGAACACGATCACGAAGAGCAACAGGACGTTGCCGGCGACAGAGGCGGCGCCGGAATGGAGCACGCTGTGGATCGAGCCGAAGACGGAGGCGGCCATGCGTGACCTTCGTTCCCCCGCAACCGCCAAGGAGAAACCCGCGAGACTAGGAGGTCGTGGAACAGGCTCTCGTCGCGGTTCACCTCCTCGCCGCCGCCGTCTGGGTGGGAGGGACGGTGGCGCTCGTCTTCGTGGCCGTCCCCCCGGTGCAGCGGCTCGAGGGCGAGGTGCGCGCCCGGCTCCTGCGCGAGCTCGGGCGGCGGTGGCGGCCGATCGGGTGGAGCGCTCTCGGCGTCGCCGTCGCGACCGGCATCGGCCTCGCCGGCTACGACCACGCCTTCGACACCGCCCCGACGTCGTTCGACTGGGTCCTCGGGGTGAAGGGCGCGCTCGTCGGTCTCCTCGTCGCCGGCGCCTACGTGCACGACTACGTGCTCGGCCCGGGGCTCGCCCGCCAGATCCGCGCCGGAGAGCCGCAATCGCTCCGCCCGGTCCTGACGGCGATCGGCCGCGGCAACCTCGCGATCACGATCGCGCTCCCGATCCTCGGCGTCGTGCTCTCCGAGCTCGTTTCCTGAGAGGCCTTTGCGAGCAAGAACGGTCTCGCAGTGCCGGACCGGAATCGTGACGACCTCGAGCTCGCGGCGATCCTCCTCGCCCGCCGCTCGCGGCTGCGCCGGGTGCAGAGGAAGCACCGCGCCGCCGCAGCAGCCGGGCTTGCGGTCCTCCTTCTCGTCGCGCTCCTGATCGGCTCGGCGGCGGCGGGTCGCGCGGTCGTCCTCGACTCGTGCAGCCTCGACACGCTTCAACCCGTCGCCCTCGGCCAGAACTCGTTCGTGTACACGGACACGGGATCGCTGCTCGGCGCCGTCCCCTCGAGCGTGAACCGGCAGCCGCTTGCGTTCGACCAGATCTCGCCCTACCTCCGCCAGGCGACCGTGGCGATCGAGGACCGGCGCTTCTGGCAGCACGGCGCTCTCGACTATCGGGGCATCGCGCGCGCGTTCTACTCCGACGTCACCGCCGGGCGCATCGTCGAGGGCGGCTCGACGATCACGCAGGAGCTCGTCCGCAACCTCTACATCAGCAACTCGGCGAGGACGTTCTCGCGGAAGGTGAGGGAGGCCTGCCTCGCGATCAAGCTCGCGCAGGTGTGGTCGAAGAAGCGGATCCTCAACGCGTACCTGAACGAGGTGTTCTACGGGCGCGCCGCGCACGGCGCGCAGGCCGCCGCCGAGACGTTCTTCTCCACTCCTGCCTCCGATCTCACGCTCGCGCAGGCGGCGCTGCTCGCCGGCCTGCCCCAGGCGCCGACCCTCTACGACCCGCTGCTCCATCCCGCGTCCGCCATGCAGCGCCGGGACGAGGTGCTGCGTGCGATGGCCGGTGCGGGGGAGATCTCGCGCGCCCAGTTCGAGCACGCGATCGCGTCGCCGCTCGGGTTGAAGCCGGGCTCGCTGTACGTGCGGCAGCAGCACCCGAACTTCTTCGGCTGGGCCGAGCAGCAGCTCGTCGCGAAGCTCGGCGCGCGGCGGGTCGCGGCGGGGGGCCTCCGCATACGGACGACGCTCGACCCGCGCATGCAGTCCGAGGCGCTCTCCGCGGTCCGCAGCGTCCTGCGGCACGGCAGCGACCCGGCGGCGGCGCTCGTCGCCATCGATCCCGCCACGGGCGCAGTGCGCGCGATGGTCGGCTACGTCCCCGGCGGGCGCAGGATGACCTTCAACCTGGCGACGCAGAGCACCCGGACAGCGGGCAGCTCGTTCAAGCCGTTCGTCCTCGCGACGGCGATCCTGCACGGGATCTCGCTCTACTCGAGCTTCTCCGGCCCGCCCTCGCTCACCATCCCCGACCAGATCTGCGACGGGCCGCAGGGCCCGTGGGACGTGCACAACTACGCGGACGAGAACAGTGGCTACATGAACCTGCTGAACGCGACCGCCGACTCGGTGAACACGATCTTCGCGCAGCTCGTCGCCAAGGTCGGCCCCTCGAACGTCGTCCCCGTCGCGCACGCGATGGGGATCACGACGACGTTGCAGCCGGTCTGCTCGATCACGCTCGGCACGCAGCCGGTGAACCCGCTCGAGATGACGGACGCGTACGCGACGCTCGCCGCGCACGGCGTCCATCATGCTCCGCAGGCGTTCGAGCTCGTGCGAGCGCCGGACGGACGCACGCTCGGCAGGCTGAGCACGTCCGGGGCGCGGGCGATCCCGAGCAGCGTCGCCGACCAGGTGACGTACGCGCTCGAGGGCGTCGTCGCGCACGGCACCGGCACGGCCGCCTACTTCGGTCGGCCGGCAGCCGGGAAGACCGGCACCTCCGAGAACTTCCAGGACGCGTGGTTCTGCGGGTACGTGCCGCAGCTCGCGGCGTGCGTCTGGGTCGGCTACCCGAAGGGCGAGATCCCGCTTCTGAACGTCGAGGGCGTCGGCTCGGTCGCGGGAGGCACGCTGCCCGCCGAGATCTGGCACGACTTCATGTCGGCTGCGACGCAGGGGATGCCGGCGCTCGGGTTCCCGACCCCGCAGCTCACCGGCGCGACGATCTACGGCTCGGGGTACGCGTACACGCCGTACACGCCTCCGGCCACGACGCAGACGACAACCGACGCGCCGTCCGGGCCCGTCCAGGTGACAGCGCCGGGTGGGCATTAGCCGGATCGACGACGCCCTCGGCGACGGGATCGAGCGTGCGGTCCGCGCGCACCATCGCCGGCGGCTCCTGCGCACAGGGCACGGGCGCGCCCTCGACCCGCCGGCGGGCGGGTGGTCCGACAGCGGCTCCTTCCCGCCGCGCGCGGGGACGCGGATGGAGCTGCTCGTCGACGGCGCGGAGGCGCTGCCGCGCATGGTCGAGGACATGCGCGCCGCCCGGTCGCACGTCCACCTCGCCGGCTGGTTCTTCTCCCCGGGGTTCACGATGGGCGACGGAGGGCCGACGCTCTCCGCGCTCCTCGGCGAGGTCGCCGAGCGCGTGCCGGTTCGCGTTCTCGCGTGGGCGGGAGCGCCGCTGCCGCTCTTCCACCCCGATCGCGGCGAGGTGCGAGAGATGCGCGACCGGCTCGTGCGCGAGTCGCGCGTCGAGGTCGAGCTCGACGCCCGCGAGCGGCCGCTCCACTGTCATCACGAGAAGCTCGTGCTCGTGGACGACCGCATCGCATACGTCGGCGGCATCGATCTGACGACGTTCGCCGGTGACCGGCACGACTCGAGCGCGCACTCCGCCCGCGGACGACTCGGCTGGCACGACGTCTGCGTGCGCCTCGAGGGGCCGATCGTCGCCGACGTCGCCGAGCATTTCCGCCTGCGCTGGCCGAGGGCGCTGCCGGAGGCAGCGTCGCCGCAGGCGCTCGACGGGACGGAGGTGCAGCTCGTGCGGACGGTACCCGAGCACATCTATCCCGGCCTGGACAAAGGCGAGTTCTCGATCCTCGAGAGCTATGTGCGCGCGTTGCGGGGCGCCGAGCGCTTCGTCTATCTCGAGAGCCAGTTCCTCTGGTCGACCGAGATCGTCTCGGTGCTGGCGGACACGCTGCGCGACCCTCCGTGCGACGACTTTCGCGTCGTCGTCCTCCTGCCTGCACGGCCGAACAACGGCGGGGACGACACGCGCGGGCAGGTCGGCGTGCTCATCGACGCCGACGGGGGACACGGGCGGTTTCTCGCGTGCACGCTGTACCAGCCCGGGCGCGGCGGAGGTCACGTCTACGTCCACGCGAAGGTCGGGATCGTCGACGACCGCTGGCTGACGGTCGGGTCGGCGAACCTGAACGAGCACTCGCTCTTCAACGACAGCGAGGTGAACGTCGTCGCGCGCGACGAGGGGCTGGCGCGGCGCGCGCGGCTGCGACTCTGGTCGGAGCATCTCGAGAGCGACGACGTCGACGGCGATCCGGTCGCCGTGATCGACGAGCTGTGGCGTCCGCGTGCAGAGCGCGAGCTCGAGCGGCGGCGGTCCGAGGGCTACAGCGAGGGCAGGCTCGTCCTCCTGCCGCACGTCTCGCGGCGGGCCGAGGCGATCCGCGGCCCCCTCAGTGGCCTCCTCGTCGACGGCTGAAAGGGCCGACGACCGGTAGCAGCTACCGTCACGGAACCCATACGCCCGTGCAACTGCGGCGCCGTTCGAACGGTGCTTTCGGTCACAGAGACGTTTGCGTACCTGGTACCGGTCTCTCAGATCTGGAAGAGGCCGTCGCGGATGATGGAGATCCGCTTGCCTTTCGCCGTCACGCCGGTCGCCTCGAAGTCGGGGCTGCCGATCATGACGTCGAGATGCACGGGCGACTGGTTCAGCCCCCGGGCCGGCTTTTGCGTGCGCGTGCCGCCGAAGCCGGAGCCGAACGCGATGTGCGCGGCCGCGTTCTCGTCGAGAAGCGTGTCGAAGTACGTGACGCCGCTCTGCCCGATGCGCGACGTCGAATCGACGAGCGCGACCTCTCCGAGGCGGCGGCCGTTCTTCGGGTCGCTGTCGATGTAACTCGCGACGAAGTCGCGATCCTCGGGGCTCGACGCCTCCAGCCGGACGAGCCGCCCGCTGCGGAACTCTCCGCGGATGCCGTCGATCAGGCGTCCCTGGAACGAAAGCGGAAACGTGCACGTGAACGTCCCCTCGGTCGCCGCCGCGTCGGGACTCGTGAAGTTCTCCTCCGTCGGCATGTTGGAGGCGATCGACGCGCCGTACGCCGTCTCCTCGAGACCGCCGAGCCAGGCCGTTCCCTCGACGAGGCCGAGATCGAGCGACGTGCCCGGCCCGCGCAGCTCGAGCCTCCGGATCCCGAGCGCCGTCAGCTTCTTCGCGCGCCGCGCGAGCGCCTTGCCGTGCGCGATCCAGCCGGACGCACCCTTGCCGTCTTCGTCCGTGAGTCGCGAGAACCAGAGCAGATCCTGTGCGAGCTTGCGCTTCGCCTTCGGCACGGGAAGCCCGGGATACACCTGCGACGCCCACGCATCGGTCGGCCATCCGGCGATCGTCCAGCGAACCTTCATGTCGAGGCTCGCCTTGCGGAAGGCGCGCGTCTGCTGTCCCGCCCGCGCGTACTCGGTCCGGATCCGCTTCGGCGTGATCCCGTCGAGAAACCCGGGCTCGCTCTCGCCGCTGATGTAGATCTCCGCCGCGTGCGGGCGCATCAGCTCCCGCAGCCGGAGCTTGTGCCACGGCGTCAGCATGCCGAGCGCGGCGTCCTTGCCGTGCTCGAGCCGCGCGCGCATGACGAGCGGATCGGAGGTGATGACGTCGACCGCGCCTGCGCCGCCGCGGTACGCCGATGCGGCGACCGCCACCATGATCTCGCGATGCGCCGGCGCGCCCCGGACGACGATGGTGTCGCCGCGCTTCAACGCGATCGACCGTGTGATCGCGTCCGCGTAGCGGTCGAGCTGGGCGGGCTCGAGGATCCCGCCCTCGCCGGCGCTCACGCCAGCGCGTCCTCGACCGTCGCGCAGACGACGAAATGCTTGTCGAGCCCGGAGACCTCGAGCGCGCGCCGCGTCTCCGCCCGCGGCGCCGCGAGCCGGAACGCCTGCCGGTCGGCCATGTGGGTGCGCGCCTCGACGAACACGCCGAGCACGGTCGAGTCGACGAACTCCACCTCGGCCAGATCGACGGCGAGCCGCTCGGGCTTCTCGTCGCAGCACCCGAGCAGCGCCTCGCGCACGAGGTGCGCGTTGTACAGGTCGAGCTCGCCGGCGAGGTGCACGACGATGACGCCGCCGTCGCGATCGACACCGGCAATCGGATCGATCCGGCCCCCCGCGGTCCCCTCCACGGATCGGATCGTATGCTGTTCGCCATGGAGGTTGCGGAGGTTGCGGCACGGGCGGCGGGCGAGAACTTCCCGGTCGGCTCGATCCTCTTCCCGCGCCGGCTGCGGCCGCACATCCGCGCGCTCTACTGCTACGCCCGGCTCGTCGACGAGCTCGGCGACGCCTACCCGGGCGACCGGCTCGCGGCGCTCGACGAGCTCGAGCACGAGGTGGGCCTGGTCTACTGCGGGACGCCGACGTGGCCCGTCCTCCGCAACGTCCAGCCGACCGTCCGCGAGTTCGACCTGCCGCGGGAGCCGTTCGCGCGCCTGATCGAGGCGAACCGGATGGACCAGCGCGTGTCGAGCTACGAGACCTGGGGCGACCTGAAGGAGTACTGCGTCCACTCCGCCGATCCGTGCGGTCGGCTCGTCCTCGGCGTGCTGCGCCGACTCGACGACGAGGAGCTCGTTGCTGCGAGCGACGACGTCTGCACCGGGCTCCAGCTCGTCAACTTCCTCCAGGACGTGCCCCGCGACCTCGAGCTCGGCCGCGTCTACGTCCCGGCGGAGGACAGGCGGCGGTTCGGCGACCCCGAGCTCGACCGTCCGAGCGGAGCGCTCACCGCACTGCTGCGGTTCGAGGCCGACCGCGCCTCGAGGCTTCTGTCGGCGGCGGACCTCCTGCGCGACCGCATCGGCGGCAGGCTCGGTCGCGCCGTCGCGCTCTTCGGCCGCGGCGGGCTCGCCGCGCTCGACTCGCTCGAGGCGGCGGGATGGGATCTGTTCACGCAGAGGCCCCGTCCGTCGCGCGCGCGCCTCGCGCGCGAGGCCGCAGTCGTGCTGGTGCGATGAGCTCGGTCGAGCACGCGTACGCCGAGGTGCAGAGAGTCACGCGCACGCGCGCGAAGAACTTCGCGTACGGGATCATGGTCCTGCCGCGCGAGAAGAGGCGCGCGATCGCGGCGGTGTACGCGTTCGCGCGCGAGGTCGACGACATCGCCGACGGCGACGCGCCGGCGAACGAGAAGCGCGCCCGTCTGGAAGCGCTGCGCGCCGCGCTCGACGCCCCGCCCGCGACGGCGATGCACGTGGCGCTCTCCGACGCTCGCACGCGGTTCGCGATCCCGCGGGAGGCGTTGTCGGCCCTCGTCGACGGCGGCCTCCAGGATCTCGACACGACGCGGTACGCGAGCTTCGACGAGCTCCGCGGATACTGCGAGAAGGTTGCGGGGGCGGTCGGCGTCGCATGCGTCGCCGTGTACGGCTCGGACGACGTCGAGCGGGCGATGACGCTCGGTATCGCGCTGCAGCTGATCAACATCATGCGCGACGTCGACGAGGACCGGCGGCTCGGCCGGGTCTACCTGCCGCAGGACGAGCTCGAGCGCTTCGGCGTCGCAGAGCTCGCCGTGTCGCCCGCGTGGCGCGACCTGATGGCGTTTCAGGCGGTGCGGGCGCGTGCGCATCTCGACGAGGGGCTGCGTCTCCTCGACTCGCTCGACCGCCGCAGCGCGCTCTGCGTCGCGACGTTCGCCGGTCTCTATCGCGGCCAGCTCGACCGGATGGAGGCGAACGGGTTCGACGTCTTCTCCGCGGACTGCCGGCTGTCGACGCCTGCGAAGCTCGCCGTCGTCGTCCGCGGGTTGATGCGTTGAGAGTCGCCGTCGTCGGCGGCGGCCTCGCCGGTCTCGCCGCCGCCCTCGACCTGCTCGACGCGGGCGCGGACGTGACGCTCTATGAAGCGCGGCCGACTCTCGGCGGAGCGGTGCAGACGCTGCCCGAGCGCGACGACGACCCGAAGCCGCCGCCCGACAACGGCCAGCACATCGCGCTCGGCTGCTTCACGGAGTACCTGCGCTTCCTCGACCGCGTCGGCGAGGGGCGGTCGATCCTCCGCGAGCGGCTCGCGCTTCCCGTGATCGACGAGGAGTCCCGCCGCGCGGACATCGCACCGAGCCCGAGGGCGATCCTCGGCTACGCCCACCTTCCGCTGCGCGATCGGCTGAGGCTGCCGTTGACGCTCGTGCGGCTGCGCGCCGCACAGTCTCAGCCGAGCGAGACGTTCGGAGACCTGCTCCGGCGCGTGGGCGAGAGCGACACCTCGATCACACGGTTCTGGGACGTCTTCATCCGCCCGGCGCTCAATCTCCGCACCGACGAGGTCGACGCGGGCGCCGGGCTCTTCACCGTGCGCACGGCGCTGCTCGGCCCGCGCGCGAGCTCGGATCTCGTGCTGCCGCTGAAACCGCTCGGCCGGATGCACGGCGACGCGGCCGCGCGCGTGCTCGGCGACCGCGTCCGCCTCGATGCGAAGGTCGACTCGCTCGACGATCTCGATGCGGACGCGATCGTCGTCGCAACGCCGCCGGCCGAGTCGGCGCGCCTTCTCGGCGAGCCGGACCCGGGCCTCGAGAGCTCGCCGATCGTGTCCGTCCACCTCCTCTTCGACCGGCCGCTCCTGCGGGCGCCGCTCGCGGCGCTCCTCGGCTCCGACGCGCACTGGGTCTTCGACCGCGGCGCCCTCACGGGTCACGAGGCGCCGGGCGGCGGCCAGTACCTGACCGTCGTCTCGAGCGGCGTGCCCGAGCTGATGGAGATTCGCGGGCGCGGCCTCGTCGAGCGCATCGCCGGGCAGCTGACCGGCCGCCTCGGCCGCGCCGAGCTCGTCTGGTCGCGCGTGAGCCGGGAGCCGAACGCGACCGTGGCGCTGCGACCGGGCGTCGTCCGTCCGGGAGCGGCGACGTCGCGGCGCGACGTCGTGCGTGCAGGGACCTGGACCGACACGGGCTGGCCGGCGACGATGGAGAGCGCGGTCCGCAGCGGCCGCTCCGCGGCCCGGCGTGTGCTCGATACGTTCCCGGTGTGAGCGCGACCAGGGAGTTGACCGCTCTCGACGCCGCGATCGACCGCGGCACGCGCCGCCTGCTCGAGCTTCAGCGGCCCGGCGGGATCTGGGTCGGCGAGCTCGAGTCGAACGCGACGATGACGGCGCAGCATCTGTTCTGGAATCACGCGCTCGGCCTGCGCACGCCGGACCTCGACCGGCGCATCGCGAACGAGCTGATGGCGCGCATGCGCGACGACGGCACGTGGTCGATCTGGTTCGAAGGGCCGGCGGACCTCTCGACGTCGATCGAGGCGTACGTCGCCCTGCGCATGTGCGGCGTCGATCCCGGCCCGAAGGCGAAGCAGTACATCCGTTCGCAGGGAGGGATCCGCAAGGCGCGCATCTTCACGAAGTGCTTTCTCGCGCTCCTCGGGCAGTGGCCGTGGCAGCGGATGGCCCCGATCCCGCCCGAGCTCGTGCTGCTCCCGCCGTCCGCTCCGTTCTCGATCTACGACTTCGCCTGCTGGGCCCGGCAGACGTTCGTCGCGCTCGCGCTGGCGCAGTCGCTTCGGCCCGTGCGCCCGATCGACGTCGACCTGCGCGACATCGGGGCGCTGCCCGGCCGCACGCGCGCGCCGCTTCGCCGCGACCCCGTCCGTCGCCACGCACAGCACCGCGCCGAGCAGTGGATGCGCGAGCGCCAGGAGGCCGACGGATCGTGGGGAGGGATCCAGCCGCCCTGGGTGTGGGCGATCATCGCGCTCGACGCGCTCGGCCACGGCCTCGAGGACCACACGCTGCGCAAGGCGGTCGAGGGCTGGGAGGGGTTCATGGTCGAGGACGGCGACCGTCTCCGCCCGGAGGCGTGCCAGTCCCCCGTGTGGGACACCGCGCTCGCTGTGCTGGCGCTGCGCGCATGCGGCGTCCGCGCCGACCATCCCCGGCTCGCCGCCGCCGGCGCGTACCTGCTGCGCGAGGAGGTGACGGTCAAGGGCGACTGGGCGATCCGCCTGCCCGACCTCGCGCCGGGCGGCTGGGCGTTCGAGTACGAGAACGACCGCTATCCGGACGTCGACGACGCAGCGGTCGTCCCGCTCGCGCTGCGCGCGCTCGGCATCGGCGACGACGCGGTGCGGCGCAGCCTCGACTGGGTCGCCGGCATGCAGTCGAGCGACGGCGGCTGGGGCGCGTTCGACATCGACTCGAGCGCGATGTGGCTGTACAAGATCCCGTTCTGCGACTTCGGCAAGGTGACGGACGAACCGACCGCCGACGTGACCGCGCACGCGCTCGAGGTCCTCGCTCCGGAGGGATACGGGGCCTCCGTCGACCGCGGTCTCCGCTGGCTGCTCGCCGAGCAGGAGGCCGACGGCTCATGGTTCGGACGCTGGGGCGTCAACCACCTGTACGGCACCGGCGCCGCTCTCCCGGCGCTCGAGGCCTGCGGCGTCCCGCCCGACCATCCGGCGATGCGCCGCGCCGTCGCGTGGCTCGACTCGGTGCAGCAGGCGGGCGGCGGCTTCGGCGAGGACATCCGCTCGTATGCCGATCCGGCCTTCAGGGGGCGCGCATCCTTCACGACGCCGTCGCAGACCGCCTGGGCGCTCCTCGGCTACGTGGCCGCAGGAAACGCTGAGGATCGAAGTGCCCGGAAAGCGGGAGATTATCTTTGCGCTGTGCAACGTCCCGACGGTGACTGGGATGAAGAGCACTTCACCGGCACCGGCTTCCCGCTCCACTTCATGATCCGCTACCACCTGTACCGCATCACCTTCCCGTTGCTCGCACTGGGTCGACTGAGAGAGAGGCTTTCCGCATGAAGTTCCCGCTGCAGTCCACGGTCTCGATCGGCAAGTACGTCGCGGCGCAGCAGCGGCGGGGCGAGCGCTACCCGCTCGTCCTCATGCTCGAGCCGACGCTCGCGTGCAACATCGCATGCATCGGCTGCGGGAAGATCCGCGAGTACGAGTCGAACCGTGCGCGCCTGACGGTGGAGGAGTGCGTCGACGCGGGGGTGCAGTGCCCTGCGCCGGTCGTCTCCATCTGCGGCGGAGAGCCCCTCGTCTACAAGGGGATCGAAGAGGTCGCCGCCGGGATGATCGAGATGGGCAAGACGGTCGAGCTGTGCACGAACGCGCTTCGCCTCGAGCAGTGCCTCGACTGGTTCGAGCCTTCGGCGCGGATGACCTTCGTCGTGCACCTCGACGGCATGCGCGAGATCCACGACTACGTGTGCGACTACCCGGGGCTGTGGGACATCGCGGTCGACGCGATCAAGACCGCGCGCGCCCGCGGGTTCCGGGTGACGACGAACACCACGATCTTCAAGGAGACCGAGGTCGAGGACGTCGTCGAGATGATGCGCTACCTCACGGACGAGGTCGGCATCGACGGGATGCTCGTCGCGCCGGGCTACCAGTACTCGCAGATCGACCCGGCGCTGACGATGACGCGCTCCGAGCACGAGGAGAAGTTCCGCGCCATCCGCGCGGCGGTGCGCAAGCACGGCTATCGCTGGATCGCAACGCCGATCTACCAGGACTTCCTCACCGGCGAGCGCAAGCTGTCGTGCGCGCCGTGGGGATCGATCACGCGCAACCCGTACGGATGGAAGGGCCCCTGCTATCTCCTCACAGACGGGATCTTCCCGACCTATGAAGCGCTGCTCGAGGGAATGGACTGGGACGCGTACGGTCCCGGCAACGACCCGCGCTGCGAGCACTGCGGGATCCACTCCGGCTTCGAGCCCTCCGCCGCCTTCGAGTCGTCGAAGAGCCTGCGGGAGACCGTCCGGAGCATGGCGTGGACGCTGACCGGTTGACCTTTGCCGTGGCGACGACCGCGGAGGAGCGCGTCGCGAGACGGCTCGGCCTCCACACCGTGCGGATCGGCGTGCGCGGGGCCGCCGGCCTCCCGGAGGGGCGGCTCGTCTCGTTCGGCGTGGCGGGCGCGCTCGGCGACGACCTGCGCGTCGGCGACGTGCTCGACGCGACGCGCGTCGTCGACTCGGCCGGGGAGACGCTGTGGGAAGGCGTCGGGCTCGGCGTGCGGGGTGCGCGGAGGGGAACCGTCCTCGCCTCCGACGTGCTCGTCCACGACGCCGCCGAGAGGCGCAGGCTGCGGATGGAGAGCGGCGCCGACGCGGTCGACATGGAGAGCGGCGTGCTCGCGCGAAGCGGCCGACTCGCCGGCGTCGTCCGCGCGATCTCGGACGGCCCCGGTAGCGACGTCGAAGGCGTCGACGCGACGGTCCATCCCGACGGCCGCACGGACGTGACCGGCCTGCTCCGCTTCGTCGCGCGCAGGCGGAGCGGCGCGATTCGCGCCATGCGCGACGCGCTGCAGGCTTTGAGCTCGCTCGAGAAGGCGATGGCGTCGTGAAGGTCCTGCTCGCCGCGCCGCGCTCGTTCTGCGCCGGTGTCGACCGCGCGATCGAGATCGTCGAGCGCCTGCTCGAGCAGAACGGCCCGCCCGTGTACGTGCGCCATCAGATCGTGCACAACGAGCACGTCGTCCGCCGGCTCGAGGAGCTCGGCGCCGTCTTCGTCGAGGACGAGTCGGAGATCCCGGAGGGCGAGATCTGCGTCCTTTCCGCCCACGGCGTCGCGCCGTCGGTGAAGGAGAACGCACAGGCGCGCGGCCTCAAGGTCGTCGACGCCACCTGCCCGCTCGTGAACAAGGTGCATGCGGAGGCGCGCACGTACGCCGACAGCGGCCACCTCGTCGCGCTCGTCGGCCACGCGAACCACGTCGAGGTGATCGGCACGCTCGGCGAGCGCCCGGAGTCGACCGTCGTCATCGAGTCGCCGGAGCAGGCGCGCCTGCTCGAGACCGATCGTCCTGTCGCCGTGATCACGCAGACGACGCTCTCGCTCGACGACGTCGCTCCGATCGTCGACGCGCTCGAGGACCATCTCGGGACGCTGCGCAGGCCGCACGCCGACGACATCTGCTACGCGACGCAGAACCGGCAGGACGCCGTGAAGGAGATGGTTCGCCTCGGTGCGACCCTCATCCTCGTCATCGGCTCCGAGACGAGCTCGAACGCCCAGCGCCTCGTCGAGGTGGCGCAGTCGGCAGGCGCGGAGGCGACGCTGGTCGACGGCGAGAGCGCGCTCGACCCGCAGCTCCTCGACGGTCACACCACCGTCGGTCTCACCGCCGGCGCATCGACGCCCGAGGAGCTCGTGAAGGCGACCGCGGCGCGGCTCGCCGCATCCGGCTACGACACCCTCGAGGAGATCACGGTCGCGCGCGAGGACGTCCATTTCCGGCTTCCGCGGGAGGTGGCGAAGGCATGACCTCCGTCGAGGTCCCGTACTCGATCGCGGCCGCACTGCCGACCCTCTCGGTGATGGACATCACGAACGACGTCTCGCAGTCGGTCGCGCGTTCCGGCCGCCGCAGCGGGATCGCCTACGTCCACCCGCTGCACGCGCTCTCGATCGTCCGCGTCCAGGAGCGCGAGACGGGCTTCTTCGAGGATCTCGAGGTCCTCCTCGAGCGGATCGTTCCGAGCGGCCACCGGAACCGTGAGCGGATGATCGCCTCGCTCCTCTCGCCGCGCAACGAGCACGTGCCGTTCGCGGACGGAGGGCTCTGCCTCGGCCGTTTCCAGCGGATCATGGTCTTCTCGCTCGATGCCGAGCATCGCTGCGAGTGGACGTTGACCCTGCTGGGCTAGCCCGAGGGCTCGCCCGAACGGGATCTGCACGGGACGCGCGCGAACGGGCACACTTTCCCCGTGCACCGCCAGACGTGGCTGGCTCGTCTCGCTCTCGCGCTGCTGGCGCTCGTCGCGGAGCTGGCGGGACGCAGCCTCGCGAACCGCATCGACGTAGGGCGGCACGTCGGCCCGGTCAGCTACGCGCACGCCGGCTACTACCCCTTCCTCCTCGCCGGCGTGAAGGTCGGCGTCGCGCTCATGCTCGCTCGTGTCGCATGGCGCTTCGCGAAGGCGCGCAGGCTCGCATCCGTGCTC
>JAGWRZ010000102.1 GCA_028876365.1 Acidobacteriota bacterium
GCGTAGTTCTCCACGAGCGCCCGCTCGTCGAAGCTCTTCTTCCCGATCGAGACGTGGACGTTCGCGCCGCGGTCGGTCCGGTACTCGAGCTTTCCGGCCTTCGCCTCGCGCACCGCCTTGCCGATGTCGAAGGTGACCGTGCCCGTCTTCGGGTTCGGCATGAGGCCGCGGGGCCCGAGGATGCGTCCGAGCCGGCCGACGTTCCCCATCTGGTCCGGCGTCGCGATGGCGACGTCGAACTCGGTGAAGCCCTCCTCGACCCGCTTGGCCAGGTCGGCCGAGCCGACGACCTCCGCCCCGGCCTCCTCCGCCTCGCGGGCCTTGTCGCCCTCGGCGAAGACGGCGATGCGGACGTCTTTCCCGGTCCCATGCGGGAGCATGAGCGTTCCGCGGAGCTGCTCGTCCGCGTGGCGGACGTTCAGGCCGAGGCGGAAGTGCACCTCGACGGTCTCGTCGAACTTCGCGCCCGGTGCATCCTTCAGCATCCGAACCGCCTCGACGGGCGAGTAGACGCGCTCGCGGTCGATCCGCCCGCGCGCCTCGACGTAGCGCTTGCCGTGCTGGGCCACTAGAGATCCACCTCCACGCCCATCGAGCGGGCGGTGCCGGCGATGATCTTCGCCGCCTGGTCGACGTCGCGCGCGTTCAGGTCGACGAGCTTCGTCTCGGCGATCTGCCGCACCTGCGCGCGGCTGAGACGGCCGACCTTGTCGCGATTCGGCTCGGCCGAGCCCTTCTCCAGCCGCAGCGCCTCCTTGATGAGGACGGCGGCGGGCGGCGTCTTCGTGATGAACGTGAACGAGCGATCCTCGAAGACGGTGATCTCGACGGGCGTGATGCGCCCGTTCTGGTCGGCCGTCTGCGCGTTGAAGGCCTTGCAGAACTCCATGATGTTGACCCCGTGCTGGCCGAGCGCGGGGCCGACCGGCGGGGCAGGGTTCGCCTGCCCGCCCGGGATCTGGAGCTTGATGACGGTCAGCACTTTCTTGGCCATGTGATCAGTCCAGTTTCTTGACGTTGTCGAATCCGACCTCGACCGGCACCTGCCGCTCGAAGATGTTCACCATCACCTGGAGCTTCTGCTGGTCGGCGTTCACGTCGGTGATCTCGCCGTCGAAGTCCGCGAGCGGGCCCGAGGTGATCTTCACCGACTCGCCGAGCTGGAACTCGACCTGGGCGCGCGCCGCGGTGGCGGTACCGACGCCCGTGTGGAGGATCCGGTCGACCTCCGGCTGCGAGAGCGGCACCGGCTTCGAGCCCGCGCCGACGAAGCCGGTCACGCCCGGGGTGTTCTTCACGACCGTCCAGGCGTCGTCGTCGAGATCCATGTTCACGAGCACGTAGCCGGGGAGCACGCGCTTCTCGGTCTGCACCTTCTGCCCGTCCTTCGTCTCGATCACCTGCTCGGTCGGGACGACGACGCGGCGGAACCGGGGGCGCTGCCCCATCGACTCGATCCGGTGCTCGAGATTGGCCTTCACCTTGTTCTCGTGCCCGGAATAGGTGTTGATCACATACCAGCGGAACATCAGGGTCTCCCTATCGCAGCAGCACGTGCTGGACGACGTATTTCCACAGCTCGTCGTTCAGCCACAGGTAGAAGCCGACGATCAGGCAGGCGATGAGGACGACCGCCGTCCCGCTGACGAGCGCGTGCTGGC
Source organism: Acidobacteriota bacterium (assembly GCA_028876365.1). Lineage (GTDB taxonomy): Bacteria > Actinomycetota > Thermoleophilia > Gaiellales > Gaiellaceae > Palsa-739. Next base: position 1,662 of record JAGWRZ010000102.1, read on the forward strand.
TCGGCCACTCGACCTTCTTCAGCTCTCCCCAGGCCTCCTGGACGAAGTGCGCGAAGCCCGTGCCGGGCGCGCGCCGCTCCTCCGTCTCCGGACGCGGCTGGCGCCGCGGCTCGTCGCCGCCGTCCGCCGTCGGCCGCGCAGGCGGACGGACGGGCGGCCCGCCCGCGAGCGCCGGCTGCGACTGGGTGCGGCGGTCCCGGCGCTGCTGACGAGTCGATCGCGCCAACGCTAGGCGTCCTGTTCACGGTGAGAGGTGATGAGCGTCAAGGGACACATCCTGTTCCGCGCTAGCGGGTCTCCCGGTGGACCGTGTGGCAGCCGCACCAGCGGCAGAACTTCTTGAACTCGACGCGGTCGGGGGAGTTCCGCTTGGACTTCTGCGTCTGATAGTTCCGCCGCTTGCACTCGGTGCAGGCGAGCGTGATCTCGACTCGTACTCCAGTGGCCATGTTCTGTCTTTACCTCGAAGGTGAACGCGTGTCGAATAGCGCCGGGTGGGCTCGAACCACCGACCTCTGCATTATGAGTGCAGCGCTCTAACCAGCTGAGCTACGGCGCCCCGCGCGCCGCAGGAGTGTAGCGGAACTCCCGAATCCTCCTGGCTTCCCCGTGCGTTGAAGAGGGGATGAGCGCGAGCCAGATCGGAGTGACGGGCGGCACGGGCGAGGTCGTCCGGACGGACATCCCGAACCGGCTCGACCGGCTCCCCTGGAGCCGCTGGCACTGGAAGGTCGTCGTCGCTCTCGGGATCACCTGGATCCTCGACGGGCTGGAGGTCACCCTCGTCGGCTCGGTCGCCGCGGCGCTGACGAAGAAGGGGACGCTCCATTTCTCCACCTCCCAGGCGACGGCGGCGGGCAGCTTCTACCTCGCGGGCGCCGTCGCGGGGGCGCTCTTCTTCGGCTACCTGACCGACCGGTTCGGCCGGCGGAAGCTGTTCATGGTCACGCTCGGGATCTACCTCTGCTTCACGGTCGCGACGGCGCTCTCGTGGGACTTCTGGTCGTTCATGGCCTTCCGCTTCCTCGCCGGCACCGGTATCGGCGGCGAGTACTCGGCGATCAACTCGGCCATCGACGAGCTCATCCCGGCGCGTGTCCGCGGCCGCGTGGCGCTCGCCATCAACAGCTCGTGGTGGATCGGCACCGCGGTCGCGGCGGGCCTGACCGTCGTCCTCCTCAACACGCTCTCGGCGAACCTCGGCTGGCGCATCGGCTTCGGTCTCGGCGCGATCCTCGCGATCTGCGTCCTCGCCATCAGGCGCTCGGTGCCGGAGAGCCCCCGCTGGCTCCTCACGCACGGCCGGGCGAACGAGGCGGAGGACGTCGTCCACGGCATCGAGGAGGAGGTTCGTACCTCGCATCCCGACCTTCCCGAGCCGGAGGGCGACGACCTCGAGATCGAGCAGCGCGAGTCGATCGGCTTCGTCGCGATCGCGAAGCACGTCCTCGAGGAGTACCCGAGCCGCGGCGTCCTCGGCTTCTCGCTGATGGCCTCCCAGGCCGTGCTGTACAACGCAACCCTCTTCGGGGCGACGTCGATCCTGACGACGTTCTTCCACGCGTCATCCTCGAACGCGCCGCTGTACCTCATTCCGTTCGCGGCGGGGAACCTGCTCGGGCCGTGGATCCTCGGCCCGCTCTTCGACTCGGTGGGCCGCAAGGTGATGATCTCCGCCACGTACCTCCTCTCCGCGCTCGTGCTCTTCGGCACGGCGTGGGCGTTCGACGCGAGGCTCCTGTCGGCGACGACGCTGACCCTGTGCTGGTCGATCTGCTTCTTCTTCGCGTCGTCGGGGGCGTCGGCGGCGTACCTGACGGTGAGCGAGATCTTCCCGATGGAGACCCGCGCGATGGCGATCGCGCTCTTCTATGCATGCGGGACGGGGGTCGCGATCGCGGCCCCGTGGACGTTCGGGAAGCTCATCCAGACGAGCTCCTACGGGCTCGTGACGATCGCGTTTCTCATCGGCGGGGCGATCATGGCGGCCGGCGGCCTCGTCGAGGTCTTCCTCGGGGTCGAGGCGGAGCGAAAGCCGCTCGAGGCGGTCGCGCGGCCGATCAGCGCCGTCCGGGCGCGGATCGGGCACCGGAGCAACGCGGCCGCTCCGGCCAGGGCTCGTTAGCCCTACGACCGGTACCAGGTACGCGTACGAAACCTTGACCAAACGCGCACGAACGGCGCGCGCATGCGGTGCCGCTCGTGACGAAGACGTTTTCGTACATGGTACCGGTCTGCACGAATAGGGTCGGTGTGGCCATGGTGGTTTTCGTCACCGGTGGGGGGCTCGGGTTCGTCGGCGGGCACGTCGTCTCGGCCCTCCGGGCGCGGGGGCACGAGGTTCGCGCCGGCTACGTCGACGTCCTCGACGGCGCCGCGCTCGAGCGGGCGATGCGCGGCTGCGACGCCCTCGTCCACGTCGCCGCCCTGTACAGCTACGACCGGCGCGATGCGCCCGCCCTCGCGCGCGTGAACATAGAAGGGACGAGAACGGTGCTCGCCGCCGCGGCCCGCGCAGGCGTCGGGCGCATCGTGCACACGAGCACCGCCGGGACGTGCGGGCCGGTGCCGGGCCGTCCGGCGACCGAGTCCGACGGCCCGCCGGACCGGGAGCTCGCGATCCCGTACAAGCGGACGAAGCTCGAGGCGGAGCGGCTCGCGCTCGCCGCCGGCGCGGTCGTCGTCAACCCGACGACGCCGGTCGGCGAGGGCGACACGCGGCCCACCCCGACCGGAGCGATGATCCGGGCGCTCGCCGCCGGCCGCTACCGCGGCTACCTCCCCCGCACCGGCCTGAACGTCGTGGACGTGCACGACGTCGCCGCCGGGCATGCGCTCGCGCTCGAGCGCGGCCGCGGCGGCGAGCGCTATCTCCTCGGCGGCACCGACCTCGCCCTGGGCGAGTTCTTCGCGCTCGTGGCGCAGGCGGCGGGGCGCCGGCGCCCACGTCTCCGCGTCCCCTATCCGGCGGCTCAGGCGGCCGCCGCGCTCGGCCTCGTCAACGCGGACGAGGTCGCGCTCGCGCGGCTCCCCATGTTCTTCTCCTCCGAGAAGGCCGAGCGGGAGCTCGGCTACCGCCGCAGCGCGATCGAGCCCGCGATCGCGAGAGCCGCGGCGAGCGCGATCGGCGCGCCGACGCGCAGCGCCCGCCTCACGCGCGACGGGGCCGGGCGCCCCGGGTAGCTGCCGCTCCGCGCGAGCTCCAGCACCTGGGCGACGTGCAGCGCCCGCCGGCCGGTCTCTCCCTGTGCGATCTGCGTCTTGCAGGAGAAGCCGTTCGCGACCACGAGCTCGTCCTCGGGGAGCGAGCGCACCTTCGGCAGGAGCCCGAGCTCTCCGATCTCCATCGACAGGTCGTGATGCCCCGCCTCGAAGCCCCATGAGCCGGCGAGCCCGCAGCACCCCGCCTTCAGCTCCTCGGTCTCGACGCCGATCCGCTTCAGGAGCGCGAGATCCGCGTCCATCCCCCCGCTCGCCTTCTGGTGGCAGTGGCCCCAGACGAGGGCCTTGCGGCCGAGCGGCGGCGGCGCCTCGACCGCATAGCGCTCGAAGAACTCGGCGAAGTGGACGACCGACTGCGCAAGCCGGATCGCGTCCTCGTGATCGGGGAGGAGCTTCCCGAGCTCGTCCTTGAAGACGGCGGTGCAGCTCGGCTCCATCCCGACGATCGGGATCCCTGCGCGGTACCACTCGCGCATGAGGTCGAGGTTGCGCCGGAGATAGCGCTCGGCGAGGTCGAGGAAGCCGTAGTCGTACAGGGGGCGCCCGCAGCAGACATGCCCCTGCGGCATCACGACCTGCCACCCGGCCGCCTCGATCGCCTCGACCGCGGCGACGCCGACGTCGGTGTGGAAGCGGTTGTTGAACGTGTCCGGGAAGAGGACGACCTTGCGGCCGCCCGGGTTCGCCGTGCCGCCGCGGCGGCGGAACCACTCCTGCAGCGTCATCGGCGCGAACGACGGCATGTCGCGCTCGAGCGTCATTCCCGCCGCGAGCTTCGGCAGCGGCGTCCGCCCCAGGAGATTGACGAGCTCCGGCGCATGCGAGGCGGCGGCGGCGACGCGGTCGATGAGGCCGAACGCATACGCGTGCCGGGGCCGCAGCCTGCGCTCCCACCGATGGTGGAGGAACTCCGACTTCAGCGTCGGCATGTCCACGCCGACCGGGCAGTCGTTCGTGCAGCCCTTGCACGAGAGGCAGAGATCGAGCGCGTCCATCACCTCGTCCGACTGCCAGCCGTCCGTGATGACCTCCCCGCGGAGCATCTCGAAGAGGAGATGCGCGCGGCCGCGCGTCGAGTGCTTCTCCTCCTTCGTCGCCATGTACGACGGGCACATGACGTCGACGCCGTCCGGGGTCCGGCACTTCGAGACGCCGACGCAGCGAACGGTGGCATGCGCGAAGTCGCCGTTGTCCTTGGTGTAGGAGAACTTCGTTCTCGGGTGGGCGAGCTCGTAGTCGACGCCCAGCCGGAGGTTCTCGTCGATCCGGTAGGGGTCGACGATCTTGCCGGGATTCATCTTCAGGTCGGGATCCCAGATGCGCTTGAACTCGCCGAAGCCCTCGACGAGGTCGTCGCCGAACATCTTCGGCAGCAGCTCGGCCCGCGACTGGCCGTCTCCGTGCTCGCCCGAGAGCGACCCTCCGAGCTCGAGCACGATGTCGCTCGCCTCGTCGAGCCAGCGGCGGTACTTCCGGATCCCGTCGCGCGTGACGAGGTCGAAGTTCCAGCGCGCGTGCACGCAGCCCTGCCCGTAGTGCCCGTACATCGCGCTCTCGTAGTCGTAGGCGCCGGCGAGATCGGAGAGACGGCGCAGATACTCGCCGAGCCTGTCCGGTGGGACGGCGGAATCCTCCCACCCCTCGTGCGTGTCGGGCTTGCCGGGGATGAACGCGGTCGCGCCGAGCCCCGCCTCGCGCACGTCCCAGATGTGCTGCTCCGAGTCGGGAGCGTCGTAGAGCTTCATCGCCGACCTCGGGTGCCCCTCGCGCTCGAGGTCGCGCATGAGCGCGCGGCAGCGGTCGTCGGACTCCTGCTTGGAGTCGCCGCCGAACTCGACGAGCAGCCAGCCGTGCCCGTCAGGCATGAGCGAGAGGTCGTGCTTGTGGAGCCCGACCGCCGTCATGTCGGTGATGAGCGTGTCGTCGACCCCCTCGATCGCGTCCGGCTCGTGCTCGCGCACGAGCGGCACATGGTCTGCCGCCTCGAACGCGTTCGGGTACGCGACGACGAGCAGCGAGCTCTCCTTCGGCGCGGGCATCAGCTCGAGCGTCGCCTCGAGGACGGTCACGCAGGTCGACTCGGTGCCGACGAGCGCGCGCGCCACCTCGAATCCCTTCTCCGGCAGGAGGTCGTCGAGGTTGTAGCCGGAGACGCGCCGCGGTATCTGCGGGTAGCGCTCGCGGATCCGGTCCGCGTACCGGTCGACGAGCGCGCGCAGCTCGGCGGCGATCTCCTCCGGGACGCCCGTCCCGCCCCGCCCGATGCGCAGGCGGTCGCCGCGGTAGGTGATCACCTCGAGCTCGACGACGTGGTCGGAGACCCGCGGGCCCGGCCCCCGGAACTCGGACATGACCGAGTGCCGGCCGCACGAGTTGTTGCCGAGCATGCCGCCGAGCGTGCAGTAGGGATGGGTGGACGGGTCGGGCGCGAAGGTCAGCTGGTGCCGCGTCTCCGTCTCCTTGCGGAGCTGGTCGAGGACGACGCCGGGATGCACGCGCGCACGCCGCCGGACGGGATCGATATCGACGATCTGGCGCAGGTACTTGGAGAAGTCGACGACGACGGCGACGTTGCAGCCCTGGCCGGCGAGGCTCGTCCCGCCTCCGCGGTTGACGATCGGAGCGCCGTGGGCGTGGCAGAGGCGGTGGACGGCGACGACGTCGTCGAGCGTCCGCGGGACGACGACGCCGATCGGCACCTGGCGGTAGTTGGAGGCGTCGGTCGCGTACAGCGCCCGCGCGCCGGTGTCGAAGCGCACCTCGCCCTCGACCTCCGTCCGGAGGGCGGCGGCGAGCGCGCGCCTGTCCACCTCCTCCACGCGGCCGCGGCGTGGCACGACCCGGCTCACAACGCCCACCGGGCGACCTCCTGCCGCTTCAGCTCGAGCCCGTTCCCCGCAACCGAGCGGTCCGGCCGGAGGGCGCCGCCGTCGGGGTCGGGCAGGCCGTCGAAGAGCATCCCCTCGACGCGCACGTGGTCGTGGAAGTACTCGAGGTGTCGCAGCCGGTCGACCGCCGCGAACACATGCGCCGACGCTGCGGGCGCGCAATGGGCGGAGACGTCGACCGGGAAGGCGTTCGCCACGGCGAGCACGCCGGTGACGCCGAGGCAGCGGGTCACATCGAGCTGGAGGACGTCGACGCAGCCGACGATGTTCCGCGCGTCCTCGAGCGTGTACGCGTACTCCCCCGCCGCCACCTCGAGCGGCGCGCGCTCGCGCAGGAACCGCAACCCGTCGAGGTCGCCCGACGACACCGGCTCCTCGAACCAGGTGACGCCCCATTCGCCTGCGTAGCGCTCCGCCCACCGGAGGGCCTCCTTGCGCGCGAACGCGCCGTTCGCATCGACGAGGAGCTCGACGTCGTCGCCGATCGCCTCGCGCGCCGCGTCGAGCCTGCCCGGGTCGCCCGCGGGATCGCGCCCGAGCTTCATCTTCACGCGCGGGATGCCAGCGGCGGCCCAGTCGCCGAGCTGCTCCTGCAGGCGGTCGCGCGAGTACGAGCAGAAGCCGCCGCTGCCGTAGATGGGGACGGCGGCGTGCGCCGCGCCGAGCAGGTCGACCAGGGAGACGTCGTGCCGGCGGGCCTCGCGATCCCAGAGCGCCTGGTCGACGGCGGAGATCGCGCACGCCGCGATCCCGGGCCTCCCCATGTTGCGGACGGCCGCGTTCATCGCCCGCCAGGAGGCGCGCACGTCGTCGCCGATGCAACCGGCGAGCGTCGTGCGGATCACCTCCGCCGCCGCCTCGTGGCAGTAGGTGTAGCCGATCCCTTCGTCGACGCGGGCGACGACGATCGTCGTCGAGTCCCATTCGAGGGTCCCGTCCGACTCCGGCTCGTCGGTCGGGATCGTGTATGCCTCGACCTCGAGCTTCAACGCGTGAGGAACTCGGCGAGCTTTCCGCGCATGGACTTCTCCATGACGTCGACCCGGTCCGGGTCGCCCTTGAGCATCGCCTGCGCCATCTTCTTCGCCTGCTCGAAGGTGATGTGAGGCGGCAGCGGCGGCACGTCCGGGTCGGTCCGCACCTGGAGCACGACCGGCCGGTCGGCTGCGAGCGCCTCCTCCCAGGCGGCCCGCATCCCGTCGCCGGACGCGCAGTAGATCCCCTTCAGGCCGGCGAGCTCGGCGTACTTCGCGTACGGGAAGTCGGGCAGCCACTGCGTCCCGGGGAACTTCGGGTCGCCTTCGAGCACGCGCTGCTCCCACGTCACCTGGTTCAGGTCCTGGTTGTCGAAGACGCAGAAGACGAGGCGCTTGTCGTCCCAGCGATCCATGTAGCGCTTGATCGTCAGCATCTCGTTCATCCCGAGCATCTGGAACGCGCCGTCGCCGACGAAGCAGATGACGGGCCGGTGCGGATGCGCGAACTTCGCGGCGATCGCGTACGGGACGCCGGGCACCATCGTCGCGAGGTTCCCCGACAGAGACGCGCGATTGCCCTTCTTCAGCTTCACCTGGCGCGCGTACCAGTTCGTCGACGACCCGCTGTCGGCGGTGATGATCGCGTCGTCGGGCAGCACCTGGGAGAGCTCGTGCGCGACGCGCTGCGGGTTCATCGGGGTCGCGTCCTCCATCGCCACCTTCTCCTCGATCTCCCACCAGCGCGCGACGTTCTGCTCGATCTGCTCGCGCCAGCTCCGGTCCTCCTTGCGGATCAGGTGCGGCAGGAGGAGCCGGAGCGTCTCCTTCGCGTCGCCGACGAGCATCACGTCGGCGGGGTAGCGGATCCCGATGAACGCCGCGTCGAGGTTGATCTCGACGCAGCGCGCCTGACCCTCCTTCGGGAGGAACTCCGCGTACGGGAAGCCGGTGCCGACCATGAGCAGCGTGTCGCAGCCCATGAACATCTCGTTGCTCGGGATCGTCCCGAGGAGCCCCACCGCGCCCGTCACGTACGGCAGGTCGTCCGCGAGCACGTCCTTGCCGAGCAGCGCCTTCGCGACGCCGGCTCCGAGGAGGTCCGCCGCCTGCTCCACCTCGGCGGCGGCGCCGCGCGCGCCCTGGCCGACGAGGATCGCGACCTTCTCGCCGTCGTTCAGGATCTCCGCTGCGTGCTCGACGTCGCGGTCCTGCGGCAGGACGCGCGGCCGCGTGTAGCCGACGCTCGAGTAGACCGAGCCGTGCACGCGCGGCGGCGAGGGAACGGCTTTCGCCTCCTGCACGTCGTTCGGGAAGACGAGGGTGCAGACGCATGCGCGGTCGAGCGCGATCCGGATCGCGCGGTCGACGAGATGCCGCGCCTGCGCGGGCTCCATGCACGTCTCCACGTACTCGGAGACGTCCTTGAACAGGCTCTGGAGGTCGACCTCCTGCTGGTAGGAGGCGCCGAGCGCGCTGCGCTTCGTCTGGCCGACGATCGCGACGACCGGCTGGTGGTCGAGCTTGGCGTCGTACAGGCCGTTCAGAAGGTGGATCGCCCCCGGCCCGGAGGTGGCCATGCAGACGCCGACGGCGTCCGGCCCGGCGAACTTCGCGTGGCCGCAGGCCATGAACGCCGCCATCTCCTCGTGGCGGGCCTGGATGAACTCGGGATCGCCGTCCGCGCGGCCGAGCGCGCCGAGGAAGCCGTTGATCCCGTCGCCGGGATAGCCGTAGATGCGGTGGACGCCCCATTCGCGGAGGCGGGCCAGGACGAAGTCGGAGACGTGATCGCTCATGCGAGGCGGTTACCCGCCCCGCGAAGCCCTAAGCGTGGCCGGCGATGAAATCGAGCGTGCGGCGCCAGGCGTCGTCGGAGTCCGCCTGGAACTCCTCCTGCTTTCGGTCGAAGAAGCTGTGCGGCGCGCCGTCGTAGATCACGACCTCGTGCTCGATGCCGGCTGCGGTGAGCGCCTCGTCGAACGCCTCGTCGTCCTCGACCGGGATGGCGGCGTCGGCTCCGCCCTGGAGCGCGAGGATCGGTCCCCGGAGCCGGGCCACGTCGTCGAGCGGCGGGCGCCCGTAGAAGCCGACCGCGCCGGCGATCCCGTGCGCGGCGGCGCTCGCGAGCCACGCGTTCCGCCCGCCCATGCAGAAGCCGACGGTGAAGACGGCGGTCACGCCGCGGTCCCGGAGATGCGCGATGCAGGCGGCGACGTCCGCCTGGATGCCCTCCGGCGTCGTCTGCTCGCGGTGCGGGGTGTAGTCGAAGTCCTCGCCGCGCTTCTCGGCGCCCGCCGTGCGTCCGTAGTAGTCGAACGCGACCGCCGCGATCCCGCGCTCGGCGAAGCGGAGCGCGAGCTCCTCGTAGAAGCGGTAGAGGCCGCGGACGTCCGGAAGGACGACGACGCCGGTCGCCGCCGGCTCGTCGGGCGCGGCCGCGAACGCCGCGAAGCGGTTGCCGTCGGCGGCCTCGAGCAGGAGGTCGTCGTGCGAGACCGCGGCGCCGGAGATCGCGGGAACGGGGGGAAGCGAGTCGCTGTCGAAGCACATGAGGCAGGATCCTAGGCGGCCGCGCCGTACCAGGCGGCGATGGCCGGGGAGCAGTCGCATCGCGAGGAGATGAACGCTGCGATCCGCGCCCAGCGCGAGCGGCAGGGGACGGCCTCGCCGGCCCCCGAGCCGGCGCCGAAGCCGCGGCGCCGGAAGTTGTTGGACCGGCTCCGCGGCAAGTAGCGTCCCGCTCGTGGGACGGAGCGCGCCGTTCACACCGGCGCGTCCCGTGCGGGGAGCGCTCGTCATCGCGGCGGTCGTGAGCGCCTTCCTCGCGGCGCCGGCGGCAGCATGGGCGCACGCGGCGTTGCTGCGGACGTTCCCCGCGGCGAGCGCGCAGGTGGACACGCCGCCGGCGCAGCTCCGGCTCGTCTACGACGAGGCGGTCGAGCCGCGGTTCGCCGTCGTCTCGGTCACGGACGCCGCCGGGCGCCAGCAGGTCGACGGCGCCGTGCGCCGGAGCGGAGCGGACCCGTACGCGCTCGAGGTGCCGCTCGCGCGCTCGCCGCGGGGCTGGTACCTCGTCGTCTGGCGCGTCGTGTCGGCCGACGGGCACCCGGTGGAAGGAGCCTTCACCTACCGCATCGGGCCGGACCCGGGCCCACCGCCACGGTTCGGCGTGCCGTCGCTGTCGGAGACGGCGGTGACGCCGGGGTTGATCGCGCTCCGCTGGCTGACGTTCCTCTCGTTCATGAGCGCGATCGGGCTCTTCGTCCTGCGAACGCTCGTCGCCCGGTCGCTCGGCGACCGGTTGCGGCGCGTCACCGTCGCGTTCGGCATCGCGTCCGCGGTCGCCCTCGTCGCGACGCCCGCCTACGTGCTGCTCGCGACGGCGCAGTTCGCGTCGCGCTCGTTCTGGTCCTTCGGTGCGCTCGTCCCGCTGATGGACGTCTCGGCCTTCGGCCGCGGCTACCTGCGCCTCGAGGAGCTTTTCGCCCTCTTCGCCGGTGCAGCCGCGATCGCCGTCCGCCTCGATCGCCCGCGCCGCCCGGTCGCCGCCCTCGTCGCGCTCTCCGGAGCGCTCCTCGCAGCCGGCGCGGTCCTCCTCGTCCCCGGCGCCGCCGGCCACGCCGCGCAGACGCCGCCGCGCGCCGCGTCGCTCCTTCTCGACTGGTCGCACCTGGCCGCGGGCTCGGTCTGGCTCGGCGGCCTCCTCGGACTGCTCGTCCTCTGGCCCGTCCCCCTCGCCGCCGTCCGGCGCTTCTCCGATCTCGCGCTCGGCTCGGTCATCGTCCTCCTCGGCTCCGGCGTCGGCGCCGCCGTCGTCCACCTCCCCACGCTCTCCTCGCTCTGGCAGACGGGCTACGGGAAGGCGATCCTCGTCAAGGCCTCGCTCCTCGCCGCGGCGATGCTCGTCGCGGCGGTGAACCTCGTGCGGACGCGGCGCGGGGCCGCGCCGCTCCTGCAAACGGTCGTGACCGAGATCGTGCTCCTGGCGGCCGCCGTCGTCGCGGCCGCCGTCCTCTCGAGCCTGCCGCCGCCGCCGAGGGCGCTCGCGAGCCTCGGCACGCCAGCCGCGAGCGTCGGGCCGGGGCCGGTCAGGGCCACGGTCGAACGGGAGGGATACCGCGTGGAGGTGCGGATCACCCCGAACGCGGTCGCGGTGCCCGACATGCTCACGGTGCGCCTCAGCCGGAACGGCGCTCCCGTGCGCGGGGCGACGGTCATCGCCACGTTCTCGATGCTCGACATGGAGATGCCGGCCCAGGCATACCGGCTGGGGGAGGCCGCGCCGGGCCGCTACGAGCGCTCGTCCGAGGCGCTCGTCATGGTCGGGCGCTGGGGCGTCACCCTCGCGATCCGGCCGCGGGGCGAGACGGGGTTCGACGTGGCCGTGATCGACCACGCGCAGGGATGAGAGCGTCACGACCGCGGCCGCGCGCTCCCTGATCAAACGGCTTCGCTAGACAGAGCGCTTGTCGGCTGCGCGCTTCTCGGCGCGCTTTTCCTTCAGCGTCTTCTGCGGAGCCTTCTTCGTCAGCTTCTTCTGCTTGTCGGCGCCCTTCATGCCGAGAGCTTACGTGGCGGGCCGGTCGGGAGCTAGGACTGGCTGACGAGGTGGAGCATCTTGAACATCGGCAGGTACATCGCGATGAGGATGATGCCGACCATGATCCCGACGCCGATCATCATCAGCGGCTCGATGATCGAGGTGAGCGAGGAGACGGCCGCGTCGACCTCTTCCTCGTAGAAGTCGGCGATCTTCGTCAGCATCTTCTCGAGCTCGCCGGTCTCCTCCCCGATCTTCACCATCTGGCTGACCATCGGCGGGAAGACGGGGTTCTCGATCAGCGGCTGGGCGATCGGAACACCCTCGTGCACCTTCTGGCGCACGCCCGCGAGCGCCTCCTCGACCACCCAGTTGCCGGCGGTCTGGCCCGTGATCTCGAGCGCCTTGATGATGTCCACGCCCGCCGCGACGAGCGTCGAGAGCGTGCGCGAGAACCGCGCCATCGTCACCTTGCGAACGGCCTCGCCGATCTTGAGCGGGGCGCGCAGCTTGATGCGGTCCCACTGCTTGCGCCCGGCCTCGGTCCGCTTCCAGCGGAAGAAGCCCCAGACCCCGAGCGGGATGAGGAGCAGCAGGTACGGCGCGGACTTGAGCGTGTTCGACGCCATGACGACGTACTGGGTCAGGGTCGGCAGCTGGCCGTTCAGGGTCTTGAAGATGCCCTGGAAGATCGGGACGAGGAAGAGCAGCATCCCGATGAGGACGAGCGTCGCGAAGATCATGACCATCGTCGGGTACACCATCGCGCTCTTGATCCGCCGCCTGATCCCCTCCTGCTTCTCGATCTGGAACGCGACGCGGTCGAGCACGATGTCGAGGATGCCGGCCGCCTCGCCCGCCTCGACCATGGCCACGTACAGGCGGGAGAAGACGCGCGGGTGCTTCACCATCGCCTCGGAGAGGAGCAGGCCTCCCTCGACGTCCGAGCGGAGCTGCCTGACGACGCCCGCGAGCGCCGGATCGTCGGTCTGCTGCTCGAGGATGACGAGCGAGCCGACGACGTTCAGGCCGGCCTCGATCATGGTCGCGAACTGCCGCGAGAAGACCTGCAGCGACTTCGCCTTGACCTTGTTGTTGCCGAGCTTGAGACCCGCGCCTTCGCCGTCGGCGCCGCTGATCTCGCGCAGCGAGTCGGCGAGAAGCCCCTTCAGGCGGAGCTGCTCGCGCGCGCCGGCGAGATCCGGAGCGGTGATCTCCCCGGAGGTCTCCATGCCCTGCGCATTGATGGCCGAGTAGGCGAACGAGGCCATACGGTCGCTATCGGCACCGTCCTCCCGCGGCTTGAGCAGGTCGGCCCGAAGACGGCCGGTTGGAGGAGGAACACGGCGCCGGACCGCGAACGTGCGCGCCATGATCGGGAAGCTCGGAGATCCGGAGCGGCGCCTCGAGGAGGAGATCGGCCACGTCCGGGGCCTCGTCCTCATCCGGAGGATGCTCGCCGAGCGCGGCGCGCCCGAGGCCGAGCTGCGGGAGTGCGACATCGTGATCGCCCGCAGCCGCAGCGAGCTCGCCGAGCTCGCAGGCCGCGCGGACGCGTGCGCGGCGTAGCTCGACTACGGAGCCGTCGGCGACGGCAGGATCGAGCCCGTCGTGGTCGTCGGCGTCGCCGACGAGGTGGTCGTCGTCACCTGCGTCCCCTGCGGCTCGAGCAGGAGGGTGTAGCGCTTGCCGTCGGCGGTGTTCTGCAACGTGACCGGCGTCCCCACCACGAGGTTCAGCGCGGCCGAGCCGTCGGCGTAGGACCCGCCGGCGATCGAGACCTTCGCGCTCGTCTGCGTCAGCGAGACGAGGTGGAAGAGCGGAGCGCCGACCTCGTTGAAGACGGTGCCGGAGGTCGGGAAGTCGGTGTTGACGCTCACGTTCATGAGCTCGCCGTTCACCGAGATGACGGCGGCGGCCGGCGGCGGCGCGGGCGGCGCCTTCGGCACGGACGGCGCGCTCGGCGCCTTCTTCTTCTTCGACGCAGACGCCGGAGGCGGGACCGCGGCGGTCGCCGGCTGGACGCTCGTGTTGAACGGGTCCTTGCTCGCGAAGTGCGCGAACTCGGTGAGCTGGCCGGGGTCCGGCTGGACCTGGACGGCGTTGACGAGCGCCGTCGCCGGGGTGGCGGGCATCGCCGTCGGCGGCGGTGCCGTCGAGCCCGACGACGATGTCGAGGCGGGCGCGGCCGGGTTGGCTGCAGGCGGAGCCGACGCGGACGAGTTCACGACCGGGGCGGCCGGATGGGGACTCATCAGCTTCAGCGTCTTCGGCACCTCCAGGACGAGCACGAGGACGAGGACGGCGCTGAGCGCGATCGCGAGCTTCTTCTGTTTCTTCGCCTTCGCCTGCTGGCGGTCGAGGTGGACGTTCTTCTTCGCGCGGGCCATCAGGGGGTCGCTCCTGCCGCGGAGGGGCCGGAACCGGAGGTCGTGGTCGTCGTGCCGGTCGTCGTCTGGCCGGTCGTCGTCTGGCCGGGCAGGACCGGCGCAGCCGCCGCAGGTGCGTACACGTACGTGGCGAGCGCGATCGTCGCCGACAGGACGCCGTTCGTCGGCATGAGGTTGACGCTCGTGACGCTGAAGATGCGCCCGGTCGCCTCCAGTGCGCCGTTGCGGACGTACACGGAGTCGCGCAGCCGGTACAGGAGGTCGGTGATCGAGTAGAAGTTGCCGGTCGCCGTCAGCGACAGTGGCACGGTCTGGTAGGGCGACGTGGACGTCGCGGCCGATGCGGTCGCGGTCGGGGAGATCGACTGGAGCGAGACACCGGACGCCTTCGCCATCTGGCTGAGCTCGAGCAACAGGTCGGGCATGTCCTGGATCGAGGGCATGGCCGTCTCGAGCCGGTAGATGTCCGCCGTCTTGATCTGCGGCGTGTCGGTCGCGCTTCGCGCCGTGGCGGCGCGCGAGAGGTCGTCCGCGATCTGCTGGCGCGCCAGCGCCGTCTGCTGGTTGAGACTCGCGATCTGCTTCTGCTTCGGGCTGATGACGACGAGATATCCGAGCGCGAGCACGAGGACGGCGGCGAGCGCGACGACTCCGACGAGCGCGTTCTTCGGGAGTGAGATGTTCTTCTTCACGGCTATGCCCCCGACGTCGTCGTGGTCGTCGTGGTCGTCGCGGACGGCGTGACGGTCGGCGCCGGCACCGCCGGGCTCGCGCCCTTGATGCCGGCGGTGATGGAGAACCCGACGAGCTTCTGACTGACCGTCGTGGGCCCGAGCGTCACTCCGCTCAGATCGGGAACGAGCGCGAGGCGGGCGAGCAGACGCGCGAGGCTGTCGTACGAGTACGTCACGCCGTTCATCGTCAACCCGCTCGTCGTGGAGCCGGCCGCGGGCACGGTCAGCGTGAGCCCGGTCAGCTGGATGTCGCTCGGAAGAACGAGCGAAAATTCGCGCAGAATCCGGTCCCAGGCGATGCGGGACGAGAGCGCGGCCGAGACGGCGGCGAGACGCGGCTGCATCTGCTCGGCGACCGCAACCGGCGGAGGAGTCACCCTCGGCGCCGCCGGCGGCAGCGGGGTGGCCGCAAGCTGGATCTTCGCGGCGTCGAGCGTCTTCTGCGCGCTCGACACGCGGGCGGCCTCGATCAGGTTGCCTCCGCCGATGGCGACGACGGCGACGACACCTGAGATCGCCGCCGCAAGGACGGCAGGCTGCGGCGCGCTGCGGGAAGAGCGCCCGGAGGATTCGTTCGGAAGAAGGTTGACTGCGCGCACGCTCAGTCCTCGATCCCCAGGCCGATTGCGATGGCGTACGAGCCGAGCTCCTCGTCCACCGCGAGCTTCTTCGGCACCTTGAGGCGCGCGAGCGGATCGCCGACGCGGACGCGGACGCCGATGAGCGACTGGAGCTCCGCGGCGAGACCGGCGAGACCGGCGGTCCCGCCGGTGATGACGATCTCGCCGATGCCGAGCGAGCCGGGCTGATGCTGGTAGAACTGGAGCGAGGAGACGAGCTCGCGTGCAAACGCCTGAACCTGGCGGCGCACCGCATCGACGGCGAGCCCGTACTGCTCGGGCGAGATCCCTTCCGGAACGGCCGCGGACTCGAGCGAGACGAGCCTCTTGATCTGCTCGACCTCGGAGGGCGCGAGGTCGAGCGCACGCGCGATCGTGACGTTGAGCGTCGATCCACCCCACTCGATCACACGCGTGAACTCGCAGACGTGACCGTCCGACACGGCGAACGTCGAGCGGTCGTGGCCGATCGACACCGCCACGAGCGCCGAGTCGCCCGCGGACTCCTCTGTACGTGGTGCTGCGAGCGAGCGCAGCAGCGCGAACGCCTCCAGGTCGACGCCGGCGAGCGTGATGCCCGCGCGTTTGCAGGCGGAGACGTAGCGGTCGACGAGCTCGCGGTACGCGACCACGAGGAGGACGCGCTGCACCGTCGCGCCTTCCTCGTCGGTGCTCTCCCCGAGCACGTGATAGTCGAGGACGGCCTCGTCGAGCGGGATCGGGAGCGTCTCCTGCGCGCGGAAGCGAATCGCGTTCTCGAGCTGCTTCTCGTCGTCGATCCCGACGAGATCGAACATGCGCACGCCGATGCGGTTGCTTGCGATACCGAGCCGCACGTTCTTGCGCGGAAGCTTGTTCTTGGCGAAGAACTGCTTGAGCGCGAGCCCGAGCGCCTCGGGGTCGCGGACCTCGCCGCCGACGACGACGCCCTGCTCGAGCGGCTGCCGGGCCACCTGCAGGAGCTCGGCGGCGCCGTTGTTGACGACGCGCGCGGCGGCGAGCTGCGAGGCGCCGACCTTCAGGCCGACGAGCCGCTTGACCGGATGGCCGCCGTGCGATTTCACCTGCGGCCGCGGCATGGAGACCTTCACCTCACGGAGCCGCGTCCGCGATTTCTTCGCCTTCGGCACCTTCTCCGCGGCGGACGTGTCGGCCTCCGGAGCGGACTTCTCAGCCTGCGGTCCCTTCGCCTTCTTCGAGCCGCCGATCTCGCGCTTCCAGAATGGGACCTTCGGCTCCGCCGCGACGGCGGCCGTCGCGCGCACCACGGGCGCCGGCGCAGGTGCTGGCATTGGCGCGGGGCGGGGCTCCGACTCGGGCAGTGCCTCCGGCGGGAGCTCGGGCTTCGCGAGCCACGTCTCCACCCTCGGCCCCGTCCCGGCGGCGGCCGCGTCCACGTCCCGCAGCGCCTCCTCCGCGAGCGCCTCGATCTCCTTGTTCCACTCCTGGCGCCGGCGGAACGAGATCTCCCTGTGCCAGATCGACTCGCTTTTCTCGCCGTCGTCGTGCTTGCGGCGAAACGTGATCTCCTTCTTCCAGATCGACACCGGCGGCTCCTGCGGCGATCCGTCGGGCGACGCGGGCCGCTCCTCGTGGGGCTTGCGCCGGAAGCTGATCTCCTTCTTCCAGATCGACTCGGGCTCCGACGCCGCCCTGACCGTCGGCGCGGGCGCGGACAGGTCGGGGAGCTCGATCTCGGCCGGCGGCGCGAAGTCGGCCGCCGCCGCGGGCTCGGCGCGCGGTGCGGGAACGGCCGGCAGCACGACCTCCGCGATCGGCTCGTCCTCGACGCGCTTGCGCCTGAAGCTGATCTCCTTCTTCCACACCGACGCCGGCTGTTCGCGCCCGGGGGCGAGGGGTGCGGCGGGGACGGCGGGAGCGCCGACGGCGGCCGCCTCGGCGAGCCTCTGCTGGAAGGCGAGCTGCTTCACGCGCAGCGAGTCCGGCGTCTCCGGGGGGTCCTCGTCCTTGCGCCTGCGTCCGAACGAGAGCTCCTTCTTCCAGATCGAGTCGCTCACGCCGGGCTCCCCGCGACGCGCAGCGCGCTCTGCGACTGCGCCCCGTTCGGCTGCGGCATCGTTGCGTTCAGGTCCATCGCAGCGAGCACGCCGCGTACGTCCATCCCCGAGCGCTCGAGGATGCCGGCGAGGATGTCGCGGCGATTCGTCTTGTCGAATGCGTCTTCGACATTGACGACGCGGCGCAGCGTGAGGTCGGCGAGCGCCTGCTCCATCGTCTGCATGCCGCGCGCGGTGTTCGTCTGCATGATCGAGTAGACCTGCTCGATCTTCGCCTGGCGGATGAGGTTCCGGACCGCGTCGTCGGGCAGCAGGACCTCGAGGGCGGCGACGCGCCCCTGGTGATCGGCGGTCGGGATCAGCGTCTGCGTGACGACGCCCTGGAGCGAGTTCGAGATCATGATCCGCACCTGCTCCTGCTGCTCGGCCGGGAACACGTCGATGATCCGGTCGATCGTCGACGGCGCGCTCTGCGTGTGCAGCGTCGCGAAGACGAGGTGGCCGGTCTCGGCCGCGGTGAGCGCGGTGGAGATCGTCTCGAGGTCACGCATCTCGCCGACGAGGAGCACGTCGGGGTCAGCCCGCAGGGCCGACTTGAGGGCGTTGTTGAACGACTGCGTGTCCGTCCCGACCTCGCGCTGGCTCACGGTCGCCCGCACGTGCTCGTAGACGTACTCGATCGGATCCTCGATGGTCAGGATGTGGCATGGTCGTTCGATATTGATCTGGTTGATGATCGAGGCGAGCGTCGTCGACTTTCCCGACCCGGTCGGGCCCGTGACCAGGATCAGACCCTGGTGTCGACGGGCGAGGTCGCTGAGCACCGGCGGTAGGCCCAGGTCCGTTGGTGTCGGAATCTGCTGTGGGATCACCCGTAGCGCGAGGGTGGTGTAGCCGCGTTGGCTGAAC
>JAGWRZ010000011.1 GCA_028876365.1 Acidobacteriota bacterium
TCCGACGAGCGGTGGGGTCGGCACGACCGTGTCGATCGCCGGGACGCACTTCACGGGCGCTACCTCGGTCACGTTCAATGGGGTGGCGGCGGCGACGCCTTCGGTCATCTCCGATACGTCCATCACTGCGAAGGTGCCGGGCGGCGCCAGCACCGGTCCGATCGCGGTCACCACGCCCGCAGGAACCGCGACCAGCTCGCGATCGTTCCGCGTCAGCAAGCACTAGCCGCTCGCGGCCGCACATCGGCTCAGTTGAGCGGAGGGGGAGGGATTTGAACCCTCGATCCGCCTAACGACGGATAACGGTTTTCGAGACCGCCGCATTCGACCGCTCTGCCACCCCTCCAGCGGAGAAGGAGGGATTCGAACCCTCGATGGAGCCATTCAGCCCCATAACGCCTTAGCAGGGCGCCGCCTTCAGCCACTCGGCCACTTCTCCGGAGCGCTACAGGGTATCGACCTAGTCGTGGACGCGTGCGATCAGGTCGCGCCGCCGGATCACCCGCATCGCGCTCCCCGCGAGCCGCACCTCGTAGCCCGCGTCGGCCGGGAAGAGCACCTTGTCGCCGGGCACGACGCCCTCGGCCTCGGCGCCGACTGCGGTGACGATCCCGCTGCGGCACTGCGTCTCGGCGCTGGCGGGGATGATGAGGCCGCCGCGCGTCTCCGCCTCCTCGTCGGTCTGCTCGATGACGACGAAGTCGTCGAGCGGCTCGAGCGTCAGGCGGATGGGGCGCGGATCCTCCAGCACGCCGTTCACGATACTGCGGGCATGGCGTCGCCGTTCGTCGAGCTCGAGGCCGGGGGACGCGCCGTCCGGGTGTCGAACCCGGACAAGGTGTACTTCCCCGCGCGCGGGGAGACGAAGCTCGACCTCGTCCGGTACTTCCTCGCCGTCGGCGAGGGCATCGTGCGGGCGCTGTACGAGCGCCCCTGCCAGCTGAAGCGCCAGCCGGAGGGAGTCGGCGGCGAGGTCATCTGGCAGAAGCGCGTGCCCGAGAAGCGGCCGGACTGGATCGAGACCGCGCGCGTGACCTTCCCGTCCGGCCGGCACGCGGACGAGCTGTGCGTGACCGAGGTCGCCCACGTCGCGTGGGCCGCGAACCTCGCGACGCTCGAGTTCGGGGCCTGGCCGTCGCGGCGGCGCGACCCCGAGCGCCCGGACGAGCTGCGCATCGACATCGATCCGCAGCCCGGCACCGGCTTCGCGGAGGCGAAGCGGACCGCGGCGGTCGTGCACGAGGTGCTCGACGAGATCGGCTTCGTCGGGTGGCCGAAGACGAGCGGCAACCGCGGCGTCCACGTGTACTGCCGCATCGAGCCGAACTGGGAGTTCCCCGTCGTCCGACGCTGCGCCCTCGCCTTCGCACGCGAGATCGAGCGGCGCGCGCCCGACCTCGTCACCACCGCCTGGTGGAAGGAGGAGCGCGGCGAGAAGGTCTTCGTCGACTACAACCAGAACGCGCGCGACCGGACGATCCTGTCCGCGTACTCCGTGCGCGGCCGGCCCGACGCCACCGTGTCGGCGCCGGTCCGTTGGGACGAGCTCCCCGACGTCGAGACGGAGGACTTCACGATCGCGACGATGCCGCCGCGCTTCGCGAAGCTCGGCGACCTGCACGCCGGGATCGACGAGGCGGTGTGCGACTTGCGCGTGCTGCTCGCGTGGGTCGAGCGCGAGGAGGCGCAGGGGGTGGGGGAGGCGCCGTACCCGCCGAACTTCCCGAAGATGCCGGGTGAGCCGACGCGGGTGCAGCCCTCGCGCGCTAGGAGAGGAGCCGGTCCACGCTGAGGTCCTCCGGCCGGCGCGGCGGCCGCACCTCGCGCCACGTGCACCCGCTCGGATCCTTGTCGGGGCGGAAGCGGATGAGCTTCGTCCCGTGCCGGAAGCGGTGCTTCTCCAGCTTGTCGTAGCGCACCTCGACGACGAGCTCGGGGCGGAGCGCGGCCTCCTCGAGGCCGTTCGTCCCCCACCGGTTGGGCTCGGAGAAGCGGCGCTCGCTGCGCTCGTCGAGGAGCGGCAGCACCTTTCCCGCGACCTCCTTCTGGTTTCGCGCGCCGACGGCGCACGAGCCGACGTAGTCGAGGTGCCCGTCGTCGGCGTACAGGCCGAGGAGCAGCGTCGCGATCGTGTCGCGCCGGCCCGCCTTCCAGCGCAGGCCGGCCACGACGCAATCCGCCGTCTTGTGCGGTTTCACCTTCACGACGCCGTCGCGCGAGCCGGGGAGGTACGGCAGGCCGAGCTTCTTGGCGACAACGCCGTCGAAGCCGGCCGCCTGGAGGGTCTGCAGCCAGTCGCGTCCCTGCGCGACGTCGTCCGAGACCGGTGAGAGCGCGAAGCCCTCGCCGGCCCGCTCCAGCTCCGCGCGCCGCTCTTCGATCGGCCGGTCGTGCACCTTCTCCGCGTTCCACAGGAGGAGGTCGAATGCGACGAAGCTCGCCGGGATCTCGGCCGACAGCTTGCGCACGCGGCTCTCGGCCGGATGAAGGCGCATCTGCATCGCGTCGAAATCGAGCGCGCCGTTGCGGGAGATGACGATCTCGCCGTCGAGCGCCGAGTGCGGCGGCAAGAGGTCGCCGAGCGTGCGCAGCTCCGGGAAGTAGCGCAGGAGCGGCCGTCCGTTGCGCGACCAGAGCGCGAGCTCGCCGCCGTCGTTCTCGAGGACCCCGCGGAAGCCGTCCCACTTCGGCTCGTACCGCCAGCCCCCCTGCTCGGGGAGGTCGGAGACGAGCTCGGCCTCCATCGGCGGGAAGGGAACGTTCGGGCCGGGCATCGTCCCGAATGTAACCTCGCGCGATGCGCAGAGTGGTGGTCACCGGCCTGGGAGCGATCACGCCGATCGGGAACGACGTACGCTCGACCTGGCGGGCGGCGCTCGCCGGTGAGAGCGGCGTCGACTTCATCCGCGCCTTCGACGCGGGCGCGTATCCCGTCCGGATCGCCGCCGAGGTGAAGGACTTCGACCCGACGGGGGTCGCCTCCCCGAAGGAGGTGCGGAAGCTCGAGCGCAACGTCCTGCTCGCGCTCGGCGCCGCGCGCGAGGCGGTCGGCGACGCGCGGCTCGACGGGGCGTACGACCCGGCGCGGGTCGGCATCCTCTTCGGCTCGGCGATCGGCGGCGTCATCGGCATCGTCGAGCAGGCGGAGGTGCTGCGCGAGCGCGGCCCCGAGCGGGTGCTGCCGACCTTCATCCCGAGCGTGCTCGTCGACGCCGCGAGCGGACAGCTCGCGATCTCGCTCGGCTATCGCGGCCCGAACTACGCGCCCGTGTCCGCCTGCGCGACGGGCTCGCATGCGGTCGGCGAGGCGGCGGAGCTCGTGCGCCGCGGCGACGCCGACGCCGTCCTCGCAGGCGGCACCGAGGCGTGCATCCACCCGATCATCCTCGCCGGCTTCTGCGCGATGCGCGGGCTCGTCGCCGAGGACGAGCATCCGCCTCGCGCATCGAGGCCGTTCGACGCGACGCGCGCCGGCTTCGTCATGGGCGAGGGCGCGTGCGTGCTCGTGCTCGAGGAGCTCGAGGCCGCGCGCAAGCGCGGCGCGACGATCTATGCCGAGATCCTCGGCTACGGCGCGTCGAACGACGCGCATCACATGGCGCAGCCGGACCCGGAGTCGGTCGGCGTCGCCGAGATGATGCGCAGCGCGCTCGAGCGGAGCGGCGTCGACCCGACGCGCGTCGGCTACGTCAACGCGCATGGGACGTCGACGCCGCAGGGAGACCTCGCCGAGACGAAGGCGATCAAGGAGGTCTTCGGCGAGCATGCGTACACGCTCGCGGTGTCGTCGACGAAGTCGGTGACGGGCCATTGCTTCGGGGCCGCCGGCGCCGTCGAGGCGATGATGTGCGTGCTCGCGATCCACGAGGGCGTCATCCCGCCGACCGCCAACTACGAGCATCCCGATCCCGACTGCGACCTCGACTACGTGCCGAACCTCGCGCGGGAGGCGAGGGTCGATGTGGCATTGTCCAACGCGATGGGACTCGGTGGACACAACGGATGCGTGCTCGTTGGACGAGTCGACTGACGAGTACGCGACCCGCTTCACGACGCCGCCGCTCGATTCGCTGAGACGGCTGGGCGAGGAGACGGAGGCGACCCAGGACGTGCCGCAGATGTCCGTCGGCGCGCTCGAGGGCGCGTTCCTCCGGTTCCTCGTCGCGATGAAGCAGCCGCGCCTCGTGCTCGAGATCGGTGTGTTCACAGGCTGGTCGTCGATCGAGATGGCGCGCGCGCTGCCGCCGGGGGGCCGGATCATCGCGTGTGACGTCAACGAGGAGACGACCGCGATCGCGCGCCGTTATGCCGCCGAGACCGGCGTCGCCGACCGCATCGACTACCGCGTCGGCAACGCGTTCGAGACGATCCAGGCGCTCGAAGAGATCTTCGATCTCGTCTTCATCGACGCGTGGAAGCCCGATTACGTCGACTACTACGAAGCGGTGCTGCCGAAGCTCGCGCCGGGTGGGATCATCCTCGCCGACAACACGCTCTCCGCGCTCGCCGGCAACGAGGGCATCGCGACCTTCAACGAGCACGTCCTCGCGGACGAGCGCGTCGAATGCGTCCTCGTCCCGATTCGCGACGGCGTCACCCTGATACGACGCCGGCCGTGAGCTCGCCGAGCGAGCCGACGGTGACGTCGGCGAGCGCGAGGGCCTCGTCGCCGGGGGGATACGTCGGGTTCGGGATCGCGATCACGCGCATGCCTGCGCTCTTCGCCGAGCGGATGCCGCCGTGCGAGTCCTCGATCGCGGCGCAGCCGGCGGGATCGACGCCGAGTCGGCGCGCGGCCTCGAGGTAGACGTCGGGCGCCGGCTTGCCGCGCGCGACCTCCTCGGAGGAGGCCGTCGCCGAGAAGGACGGTGCGAGCCCGGCGACCTCGAGGACGGTGTCGATCAGCTCGCGGTTCGAGGAGGAGGCGACGCCGAGCGTGAACCGGTCGGCGAGCCGTCGCACTGCCTCGACCGCGCCCGGGATGAGGGGCAGGTGCTCGCGGTAGGCGTCGAGCATCCGGTGCACGACGGCTGCGTTGATCTCCTCCGGCGCGTCGGGGACACCTGCGGCCTCGTGGAGGTACCGCGACCACTCGGTCGAGCTCATGCCCATCATCGCGCGCTGGATCTCGTCGTCGTAGCGCCCGCCGCGCTCGCGGACGTAGCGCTCGCGGACCTCGTCCCACACCTCTTCCGACTGGATGAGCACGCCGTCCAGGTCGAACACGACCGCTCGGATCATCGGCGGGACGGCACGCGCTACAAGGCGGAGTCGAGCAGTTCCGCGTGCTCGCTCTCCGGCGGATAGCCGTACGCGTACACGAGAAGGTCTTCGTCGCCGTGGTTCGCGGACTGAAGA
>JAGWRZ010000103.1 GCA_028876365.1 Acidobacteriota bacterium
CTCTCGGGCGGCCAGCGCCAGCGCGTGGCGATGGGCCGCGCGATCGTGCGCGAGCCGAAGGCATTCCTCATGGACGAGCCGCTGTCCAATCTCGACGCGAAGCTCAGGGTGAGCATGCGCGCCTCACTCGCGAGCCTGCATTCCCGCCTCGAGACGACGACGATCTACGTGACGCACGATCAGGTCGAGGCGATGACGCTCGGCCAGCGCGTGGCCGTGCTCCGCGACGGCAAGGTGCAGCAGGTCGACACGCCCCAGGCGCTCTACGCCAGCCCGACGAACCTCTTCGTGGCGGCGTTCATCGGCTCACCTGCGATGAACCTCGTGGAGGCCGCGGGCGATCGCGGGACGCTCACCTTCGCGGGCCACAGCCTGCCCGTGGAGGCTCCCCACCTGGGACGCGTCGTCGTCGGAATCAGGCCGGAGGCGTTCGAGGACGCCGCGTTCGCCGACCCGTCGCTGCCTCAGATCGAGATTCGGGTCGAGGTGGTCGAGGAGCTCGGCGCGGAGACGCACGTCATCTTTCCCGTCGACGCATCTCCCGTCGACGTGAGCGGCGCGCGCGAGGCGACCGAGGAGGACGTGCTGATCGGCGAGGCCCGGACGCATTTCACCGCGCGTGTCGACCCGCAGACGTCGGCGAAAGCGGGAGCCGCGCTCCGGCTCGCGGTCGACACGTCGCGTTTCCACTATTTCGACCCCGAGACGGGAGCCCGCCTCGCCGCCGCTGCTGCGCCGAGCCTCGCTCCTGCTTAGCCTCGCCGGGGTCGTGGCGGGGCCGGCGGCCGCCTCGCCCGAGGGCCAGGTGACGGTTGTCCCGCTCCGCGGCGTTCCGACGTCGTCGCTCCTCGCACGCGTCGCCGCGGGTCAGGTCGGCGGGGTCATCCTGCTCGGATCGTGGACGAGCGCGCAGGCGACAGCGGCGGCGATCGGGCAGCTGCAGCGCGTCGCCTGCGCGAAGCTCGGCTCGCCGCTCCTCGTCGGCGTCGACCAGGAGGGCGGCAGCGTGAGGCGTCTCGCGTGGGCATCCCCGACGCTTTCCGCGGCCTCGATGGCGACGACCGCGACCGCAAGGGCGCAGGCGGCGGCTGCGGCGCAGGCGATGAAGCGAGCCGGGATCGGCGTCGACTTCGCGCCGGTCGCGGACACGACGTCGACGACGCGGAGCTTCCTGGGCACACGCTCGTTCGGCAGCGATCCCATCGTTGTCGCGCACCTCGTCGGTGCGTTCGTCACCGGTCTCCAACGCGGCGGCGTCGCCGCGACGGCGAAGCACTTCCCCGGTCTCGGAAGCGCGGTTGCGAGCACCGACGACCGGCCGGTCACGATCGCGCGCCGCGCTGCGTTCCTCGACGAACGGCTGGCGCCGTTCAGGGCGGCGATCGAAGCCGGCGCAAAGCTCGTGATGGTGTCGAATGCGTCCTATCCCGCACTCGACCCGAGTGGCGCGCCGGCGGTCTTCTCGCACGTCATCGTCAGCGATCTCCTGCGTGGGCAGCTCGGGTTCGACGGCGTCGTCGTCTCCGATGCGCTCGATGCGGGCGCAGTCGACCGCTTCCGCGACGAGCCGGGGCGCGCGCTCGCCGCCGGCGTCGATCTGTTGCTCTACAGCCGGACGGCGGCAAGCGAGGCCGGATACGCGGAGCTCGTGCGCGACGCGGCGAGGAGAGCAGCCGTCCGGACGGAGCTGGCGAACGCCATCGCGCGCATCAAGGCACTCAAGGCATCCCTCGACCTCGTGTGCCCCTCGTGACGAAACCGGCGGCGTACCTGGTACCGGCCTGCCGAAACCCGCCTGGAGCGCCGCAGGCCGGTACCAGCTACCGGCCTGAAAGAGTCGCGGATGTCACACGCCGAGGCGGTCGAGCGTCGCCTCGTCCCTCCGCCAGCGCGGCCGGACCTTGACGACGAGCTCGAGGAAGATCGGATGCCCGAGGAGCGCCTCGATCTCCGGCCGCGCGCGCGTGCCGATCTCCTTCACCACCGCGCCGCCCTTGCCGACGACGATCTGCTTCTGCGACTCGGTCTCGACGATCAGCAGCGCACGGATCGCCTTCTCGCCCATCTCCTCGATCTCGACCGAGATCGCATGCGGCACCTCGTCGCGCGTCAGCCAGAGCGCCTTCTCGCGGACGAGCTCGGCGATCTGCGCCTCCTCGGACAGATCGGTCCGCTGCTCGCGCGGAAAGTAGAGCGGCCCATCCGGCAGGAGCGAGACGAGCTCCTCGCGGAGCGCCGCGACGCCGTCGCCCGTCTTCGCACTCACCGGATGAAGCGCGTGGAAGTCGCCGAGCCTCGCCGCGGCGTTCATCTGCTCGGCGATATGACCCGCCTTCAGTCGGTCGACCTTGTTCAGCGCGATCACGACGGGCACGCCGAGCGCGAAGACGCGCGAAGCGATGAAGCGGTCGCCGGCACCGATCCGCTCACGTGCCGAAAGCACGAAGAGAACGCCTTCGACGTCCTCGAACGACGCGTCGACCGTGTGCTGCATCCGCTCGGTCAACGCGTCGCGGGGGCGCTGGAAGCCGGGCAGGTCGGCGAGGACGAGCTGATATTCGTCGCTGCTCGCGATTCCGAAGATGCGTCGCCGCGTCGTCTGCGGCTTGTCGGAGACGATCGCGACCTTCTGCCCGGCGAGCGCGTTGACGAGCGTGGACTTGCCGACATTCGGGCGTCCGGCGACGGCGACGAAGCCCGACCTCACTCGGGCAAGTCCCATGTGTCCGGCAGGAGCTCGCCGGCCGCGTACTCGGCGATCGTTCCGTCCGCGCGCGGGAACGCCACCAGAGGGATGCGCCATTCGTGAAGCCATTGCCGGCAGCCGCCGCACGGCGACGCCGTGATGCCGATCGCGGCGATCTCGCCGGGCCGTACTCCGGCGGTCGCAGCAGCGACGAGTGCCGACTTCTCCGCGCAGACACCCAGTGGATACGCCGCGTTCTCGACGTTGACGCCGTCGAAGAGGCGGCCGTCGCTCGTCAGGACGGAGGCACCGACGAGGTACTCGGAGTACGGCGCGTACGCCCGCGACGATGCGGCGACGGCACGCTCGATCAGCTCGGCGCCGGTCACGATCCACCGCCGTAGAGGATGGTCCCGTCGCTCACGTCAGCACCTGGAAGACGACGAGAGTGACGAGCGCGCCGAGCGCGCCGCCGTACAGCACCTCGAGCCGCGAGTGCACGCCCGCCTCGACGCGGGTCTGGGCGACGAGCAGCGCCATGACGAACGCCAGCGACGAGATCAGGAAGCGGTGATGGTCGTCGGAGACGTACGTCGCCGCCATCCATGCAGCGAATGCGACTCCCGCATGTCCGGAGGGAAGACCGCCGCGGAGGGGCGTCCCGCTCCGGGTCAATGCCTTCGTCCCGATGACGACGAGGATGACGAGCACGAGGGCGACGAGCGTGATCTCCGCGGGCGCGTCGCGGACGCGGTCGAGGACGCGCGCGGTGCGATGGGCGATCGCGTGCGCGAAGACGAGGTAGCCGATCGCGATCGCCGTCACCGCGGCGATCAACACGGCGCCGGCCGCGATGTCCTTCGCGAGCTTCGCGTTCGGGTCGAACGAGGTCGTCGACACGTCGATCGCCCCCTCGATGGCCGAGTTGACCATCTCGGCCACGAGCACGAACGCGATCGCCATCAGCAGGAGGATGAGATCGTCGCGCCCGACGCCGAGAGCGGCCGCCGCCCCGATGACGAGGACGGCGATCCCGAAGTGGATGCGGAGGTTCCGCTGCGTGCGGAGAACGTGGATGATCCCCTCGAACGCGTAGTTGAAGCTGTCGAGAAGCGTCGGGGCGCGGCCCGGCGCGGGCGGCGGCGGCGGGGGAGTGCGCTCGCGCGGCGGCGGCGTCGTGACCGTCACGCGTGCAGCGCCTCCCGTGTCTCCATCTCGTCGCCGTGGTCGTAGCCCACGAGATGGAGCACCGCGTGGACGATAGGGGCGCGCCATTCGGCGCCGACGATCTCCGGGCAGACGACGACGTCCCCGAGCTGGCGCGGGAGCTCGGCCGGAAGCTCCGCAAGCCCGTCCACGGGGAACGCGAGCGCGTCGGTCGCCTCGTCGATCCCGAGATGCTCCCGCTTGAGCGCCCGGCTCTCATCCGGCGACACGAACGCGAGGCCGATCTCGCCGGCGTCGACACCCTCGGCGGCGAGAACGCGCCGCACGAGCTCGACCGCGCCGTCCTCGTCGACGGGGACGCCGGAGCGGTTGTCGACCTCGACCTCGATCACCGGCGCCGGGCCGTCCCGGTCTCCTCCGAGTGGCGCTTGTACGCCTCGACGATCCGCTGCACGAGCTTGTGCCGCACGACGTCCTCGTGCCCGAAGTGCACGAACGAGATGCCGTCGATCGAGCCGAGAATGTTCTGCACCTGAATGAGGCCCGACGCCTGCTCTCTCGGAAGATCGACCTGCGTCACGTCCCCGGTGACGACGACCTTCGATCCGAATCCGAGACGTGTCAGGAACATCTGCATCTGCTCGGGCGAGGTGTTCTGCGCCTCGTCGAGGA
The DNA here is from genome assembly GCA_028876365.1 of Acidobacteriota bacterium. GTDB lineage: Bacteria > Actinomycetota > Thermoleophilia > Gaiellales > Gaiellaceae > Palsa-739. The sequence continues at coordinate 4,526 of JAGWRZ010000103.1, forward strand.
TGATGAAGCTGTCGTTCAATGTGCGGCCGCGCATGTACGCGAGCGGTGCCACCTCGATCGTCTGGCGCTCGAGATACGTGTTCAGGCGCTCCGGGTCCATCGTGTCGTAGAGCGCGTCGAAGAGCGGGCGCATGTACGGATCGACCTTGGCCGCGATGTCGCCGGGCAGAAAGCCGAGCCGCTCGCCCGCCTCGACGGCCGGCCGGGTGAGGATGATGCGTCCGACCTGTCGGTCCGACAGCGCCGCCACGGCGAGCGCGACCGCGAGATACGTCTTGCCCGTCCCGGCCGGGCCGATCCCGAACGTCAGCGTCGATTGCCGGATGGCGTCGACGTAGCGCTTCTGCGTGACCGTCTTCGGCGTGATCCGCTTTCCGCGGTGCGACCAGACGACGTCCTCGAAGATGTTGCGGACGTCCTCGGCCTGGTCGATCGCGTTCAGGATCGTGTCGATCGTCCCGGCGCCGACCTCCTGGCCGCTCTCGACGAGGTCGACGAGCTCCTCGACCACCGCGCGCGCCTCCGAGACCTTCGCGTCGTCGCCGTCCAGGGTCAGCCGGTTGCCGCGCAGGCTGACGGCGCAGCCCAGGCGGTCGCGCAGCGCATCGAGCACACCGTCGCCCACTCCGGCCAGTTCGGCCGCGACCTCGTTCGGAACCTCGAGAACATCCTGCACACGCTCAGTGTAGGAGGAGCGCCCGCTTCCCTAGACCGGCGCGTGATGCGCAGCGAGGATCGGCATCGGCGGCTCGGCCGCGCGCCGCTCGTCGAACTCGAGCAGCGTCAGCTTCACGAGCGTGCGGCACGTCATGTCGGGGCACTCGCAGAAGAACTCCCAGATCTGCGTCGCCGGCCCCGTCGTCGCCAGCCTGCGGATCGAGTCGTTGACCTCTCCATACGGCCCTTGGTGCTCCACCTCTCTCCTCCGGATCGTGTTAGACTGCCGAATTCGGATACGCGTCATTTTATACGCGAAATACTTTTCGTATGTCAAGCCCTGAGACACCCCGAACCTGGACCTTCCTGACGAACCACGCGCAGGTCCTCCTCTGCCTCGCCGAGGACCCGGACGTCAGGCTCCGGGACGTCGCCCGGCGGGTGGGCATCACCGAGCGCGCGGCCCAGCGGATCCTCGCCGAGCTCGTCGACACCGGATACGTCGAGACCGTCCGCATCGGGCGGCGGAACCGCTACACGGTCGACCGCGAGCACACCATGCGGCACAACCAGCAGCTGGGCTACGAGATCGGCGCGCTCATCGACGCGCTCGGCGTCACGCCAGCTTCTCGCGGACGATCTGGCTGACGGCGGACCCGTCGGCGCGTCCGGCGATCTGCGGCATCACGTCGGCCATCACGCGCCCGAGGTCGGCGATGCTCGTCGCCCCCACCTCGGCGATCGCGTCGTCGACGATGTCTTCGATCTCGTCCTCGCTCAAAGGCGCAGGCATGAACTCCTCGAGTACCTCGAGCTCGTATTCCTCGTCCTCGGCCTGCTCCTCGCGGTCGCCGGCGCGGAACGCCTCCGCCGCCTCGACGCGGCGCTTGCGTTCCCGCTGGAGCACCTGCAGCTCCTCCTCCTCGGAGAGCGGGCGCTGAAGCTCCTTCTCCGAGTTCTTGAGCGCGTTCAGGATGAGCCTCAACGCATCCCGCCGGTCGGCGTCGCGGGCCTTCATGGCCTCGCGCAGCTCGCCTTCGATCGTCTCGATCCGACTCACGTCATCCTCCGGCCCAGGTTTCCGCCGCCGAGCACGTGCCAATGGAGATGGAAGACCGTCTGTCCGGCACCGGCGCCGGCATTGACGACGACACGGTAATCGGTCAGGCCTTCCCGTGCAGCGAGAGCGGCGACGAAGTCGAGCATCCGCTTGTCCTCCTCGGCGGAGAGCTCGGCGATCTCGTGGAAGCTCGCGATGTGGCGCTCCGGAATGACGAGCAGGTGGACGGGAGCCTGCGGGTTGATGTCGCGGATCGCGACGAGGCCGTCGGTCGCCGCCACATGCTCACCCTCGCGGACGAGCGTGCAGAAGAGGCAGTCCTCAGGCAGCGAGGATCCCCTCCTCGGTGACCGCGACGCCACGAACGCGCACGACATCGCCGACCTCGCCGCCGACGAGCCAGGGCGAGTAGTCGTCGCCGTATCCTCGCCCGGGCCGGTCGACGAGGACGACATCGTCGCTCCCGATCTTGGTGCGCCACCGCGCGCGCGACGCCGCGTCCGAGAGCATGCGCAGCCGCTCGCTCCGCTCGCGCTTGACCGCAGGCGGCACCGGGTCGTCGTAAGCAGTGACCGTGCCCGGGCGCGGCGAGTACGGGAAGACGTGCAGCTTCGTGAGCCCCGACTCCTGTGCGACGCGGATGGTGTTCTCGAAGGCGCGCTCGTCCTCGGCCGGGAACCCGACGATGACGTCCGAGGTCAGGTTGAACTCGTCCCGCAGCGGCGCCAGGCGGCGGAGGAACATCTCCGACGAATACCGCCGCGCCATCGCGCGCAGGACGCGGTCGTCTCCCGACTGGAGGGGCACGTGCAGATGGCGGCTCACGGTCGGCGTCTGGCGCAATGCGGCGACCAGCTCCTCGTTCACGTGGTTGATCTCGATCGACGAGAGCCGCAGGCGCGCCAGGCCCGGCGTCGCTCCGGCTTCGCGGACGAGGCGCGGCAGGTCGTAGCCCGCGCTTCGGTCGCGGTAGCAGCCCAGGTTGATCCCGGTGAGGACGACCTCGCGGTGCCCCTGTGCGACCCGGCGCGCGACCTCGGCGAGAACGGCTTCGGCATGACGGCTGCGCGAGGCGCCCCGAACGAGAGGGATGACGCAGAAGTTGCAGGAGAAGCTGCAGCCGTCCTGCACCTTGACGAAGGCGCGAACGCGGTCGAGTCGCGCGTCCACCTGAACGCAGCCGATGGAACCGACATCGCCCGCGACGAATGCAGGCGCGTCCTCACTACGACGAGGGACGACGACGACGTTCCCAGGGAGCCCGGAGAACGCGTTCGCCGCGAGGTTCGCTCCGCATCCCGTGACATAGACACGTCGGTGGGTCCGTGCGGCGCGCGCAGCCGCCTTACGCGACTTCGCCACCGCCTCGTTCGTGACGCAGCACGTATTGACGACCGCGACCTCTGCCGCACCGGCCTCGACGTGGCCGCCGGCGAGGAGCGCTTCCCGTACCTCGTGCGCGTCCACCTGCGAGACCTTGCAGCCGAGGAACTGCACCGAGAACGTCGTCATGACCGGAATTCGAGCAGGTCCGCGGCCCAGCCGTCGCGCTCGCGCCGGTCGACCCTGTGCCAGCCGGCAGCCTGCGGGGCGTCGCGCGCCAGATAGCCGGAGGTGATCGCGCGCTCGACCCGGAGCTTCGGCAGCAGCCCGTCCACGACGTCGAGCGCGATGTTCATGACCGCCAGCGCGGCCGGCCGGACCTCGGCGAGGGTGTCGATGAGGACGCCGTTCCGCGCGGCGTTCGCCCGAGTCGCCTCGAGCGCGACGTCGTCGAGGTCGAACGCGCCCACAGGCGAGAAGCCGAGCTTGGCCGCCGCGATCGAGAGGACTCCCGATCCGCAGCCCATGTCGAGCAGGCTCGTCGGCTCGACCTCCTGGAGGAGCTCGAGGCAGAGGCGCGTCGTCGGATGCGCGCCCGTCCCGAACGCGCGTCCAGGATCGATGACGACCGGCGTCGCCTCGGCCGGCGCGCGCTCCCACGGCGGGCCGACCCACAGCCGCCCGATCCGCACGCCGTGGTGGAACTCGCGCCATGCATCCTCCCAGCCACCGGGAACGTCCTCCACCTCGAGCACGTCGAATCCGATCGGCGGCTCGTCCGCGTACACCGCGTACGCGCCGTCGAGCTCCTCGACACCCTCCGGGAAGATGTGCAGCAGGAGCGCGAGCTCGGCTTCGCCGCCGACGACGATGTAGCGGTTCAGCGAAACGCGCTCTTCAGTTTCCCGAAGAAGCCCTCGTCGGGCCTGTAGGTGCGCTCGTCGGCACGCGCGTCGAACTCCTCGAGGAGCCGTCGCTGCTCGTCGGTGACGTGCCGTGGCACGACGACGCCGACGAGGACGCGCTCGTCGCCGCGGCCGAGTCCCTGCAGCACCGGCATGCCCTTGCCGCGCAGGACGACGACCGCGCCCGGTTGCGTTCCGGCCTCGAAGTCGATCTCCTCGTCGCCGTCGAGCGTCGGGATCGCCACCGTCGCGCCGAGCGCAGCCTGCGTCATCGTCAGCGACACGGTCGTGTAGATGTCGTCTCCCTCGCGGACGAACCGGTCGTCCGGGCGCACGTGCACCCGTACATAGGCGTCGCCGGAGCGGGCGCCGGGCGCGCCCGCGTGTCCCGCGCCCGTCAGCCGGATCTGCTGGCCGTCGTGGATCCCGGCCGGGATCTCGACGTCGAGGCGCCGCTCCTCCAGCACACGGCCCGCTCCGTCACAGGCCGCGCAGGGCTTCTCGATCCTGCGACCGGAGCCGCCGCACGTCGGGCACGCCTGCGTGCGCACGAACTCGCCGAAGACGCTGCGCGACACCTGCTGCAGGCGGCCCGCCCCGCCGCACGTCGCGCACGTCGTGACCTCGCTGCCCGGCTCCGCGCCGTCCCCGCCGCACTGCGCACATGTCACCGCCGCCTGGAACGGAACCTCGCGCGTGACTCCGTGCGCGGCCTCGACCAGCTCGATCTCCACCTCGGCCGCGACATCGGCGCCGCGCGCGCGCACCCGCCCGCCGCCGATGAGATCGTCGCCGAAGAACGCGGCGAACAGATCAGAAAGGCTGCCGAAGTCGAAGTGACCGGGCTGGAAGCCGCCGCTCCGCAGCCCTGCATGGCCGTAGCGGTCGTACAGCTCCCGCGTCTCGGCCTTCGAGAGCACCTCGTACGCCTCGACCACCTCGCGGAAACGCTCCTGCGCGTCGGGCGCGTCGGAGACATCCGGGTGCAGCTCACGCGCGAGCCGGCGGAATGCCTTCTTGATCTCGCCCTCGTCCGCGCTGCGCGCGACCCCGAGGAGCTCGTAGTAGTCGCGCTCCGTCGTCGCCATCCGGCTCGAGACTAGCGGTCGCTATAGACCGACTCGGCGAACCGCGAGAGCTCGGACGCGGCTGACCGGACGGCGCCGACCGCCTTCTCGTAGTCCATGCGCACAGGGCCGATCAGGCTGACCGCGCCGAGAACGCGGTGCATCACCCCATACGCCGCTCCGACGAGTGCGATCTCCTGGAGCGCGGGGTGGGCGAGCTCGCGCCCGACGCGCACGAACGGCCCGCGTCCATCGACGGTTGCGTCGCCCAGCACCTCGAGGAGCGCGACGCGCTTCTCGACGAGCTCGAACAGGCTCCGATACGACTCGAGCTCCTCGTTGCGGACCTCACCGAGCAGATCCGCCGCGCCGCCGACGTACAACCGCTGCTCGGCGGAGACGAGCTCCGTGAATGCGGGCCGGAGCGCGGCGAGGAAGGCGCGCTCGCGCCCGCTCAGGCCCGGGTCCTCGAACCGCCGCCGGAGCAGAGTCGTCCCGATCTGGAGCCCGGCGACGGTCTCGTTCAGGTACTCGTTCGCCCACTGCGCGAGGCCGGGGTCGATCGCGTCGTCGAAGTGGAAGAGCCGCTTGGTGACGCCGCCGGCCGAGGTGATGACGACGACCATCGCGAGCTCCGGCTGCAGGAGGAGCACCTCGACCCGGACGATCGTCGTCGCCTCGAGCGGCGGCGCGGACACGAGTGCGAGCAGCCGGGTCACCTGCGAGAGCATCTCGGTCGTCGCCTGGAGCGCGGACTCGACCTCGGTGCGCGTCGAGTGCAGGTCGAGCGGGAACTCCTGCGGGTGCGGCTCGAGCCTGCCGAGGAGCTCGTCGGCGTAGTAGCGATAGCCCGCCTCGGTCGGGACGCGCCCGGCCGAGGTGTGCGGATGCATCAGCAGGCCCGACGACTCGAGTGCGGCGAGCTCGGCGCGCACCGTCGACGGACCGACGTCGAGCCGCGACCGCTCGACGAGCGTCCTCGACCCCACCGGCTGCCTCGTCGCGACGTATTCCTCGACGACGAGCCGAAGGATCTCCTTCTGCCGAAGGGTTAGCTCCATTTGCAGGCTATTTTAGCCGAGCAACTCTGCGGTCACCGCCCCGCCGAGGTAGCGGCCGCGCTCCGTGAGCGCGAGCGTGCCGCGATCGCGACGCGCGAGGCCCAGCTGCTCGACGCGCGCGAGCCCGGCGGGGTCGAGCGTGTGCTCGAGACCTGCTACCGGCAACGGGTCGTCGAGGCGGAGCCCGAGCATGACGCGCTCGCGCGCACGCGTCTCGCCGTCGAGCAGCTCGACCTCGCGGCCGTAGTCCCCGGCCAGGTAACGGGCGAGCTTCGGGGTGTTCCGGCGGCGCTCGTCCCCGATCGTGGAGACGGCGCCGACGCCAATGCCGAGGTAGTCGCGGCCGAGCCAGTAGGCGACGTTGTGCAGCGCCCGCCGCTCGCCGCGGCAGAAGTTCGCGGTCTCGTACCAGCGGTAGCCCGCGTGGGTCAGAGTCGCGACCACACGCTCGAAGTAGTCCTCCATCGCGTCCGCCTGCAGCGCGAGCTCGCCGCCGTGCGTATGCGTGAAGCGCGTGCCCGGCTTCGCCTCGAGCTCGTAGCAGGAGAGGTGCTCGGGGCCGAGCGCGATCGCGTCCGCCAGATCGGCCTCGAGGTCTGCGACGGTCTGGCCTGGGATGCCGTAGACGAGATCGAGCGAGAGGTTGTCGAAGCCGGCGTTGCGCAGGTGCGCGACGGCGCCCCTGACGTCGTCGGGCTGCGCGCCGCGCTCGAGGACACGCAGCAGATGTGGCCGGAAGCTCTGTGCGCCGAGCGAGATGCGCGTGACCCCGGACGCGCGCAGGGCGCGTGCGAGCTCGGCGGTCACCGTCTCCGGGTTCGCTTCGACCGTCACCTCGTCCGCCGGCGGAAGCGCCTCGAGGAGACGAACGAGCTCGGCGAGCACGGTGAACGTCGGCGTGCCGCCGCCGAGGAACACCGTCTCGAGCCCCCCGAGCACATGACCTTGCTCCGCGAGCTCGCGCAGGAGAGCATCGACGTAGGCTGCGTGCTGCTCCCGGCGACCGACGGCGGTGACGAAATCGCAATAGCCGCAGCGATGCCCACAGAACGGCAGGTGGACGTAGAGATGGCGGACGTTCAACTCTTCTGCCCCTGCCCGATGTTGAGCACCGCCAGGAACGCCTCCTGCGGGACCTCGACGGCGCCGACCTGCTTCATGCGCTTCTTCCCCGCCTTCTGCTTCTCGAGGAGCTTGCGCTTGCGGGTGATGTCCCCGCCGTAGCACTTCGCGAGCACGTCCTTGCGGCGCGCCTTCACCGTCTCGCGCGCGATGACGCGCGCGCCGATCGCGGCCTGGATGGCCACGTCGAACATCTGCCGCGGGATCTCCTCACGCAGCTTCTCGACGAGGAGCCGCCCCCGGTCGTACGCGAAGTCACGGTGGACGATGAGCGACAGCGCGTCCACCATCTCGCCGCCGACGAGGACGTCGACCCGCACGAGGTCGCCCGGCTTGAAGCCGGCAAGGTCATAGTCGAATGACGCGTACCCGCGTGTACGCGACTTCAGCTGGTCGTAGTAGTCGAGGACGATCTCCGCGAGCGGAAGCTCGTACGTCAAATGGACGCGCTCGGGCGAGAGGTACTCGAGGTGGTCGAACGCCCCGCGCCGGTCGCTGTTCAGCTCCATCGAGGTGCCGACGTATTCCTTCGGGACGATGATCGACGCCTTCACATACGGCTCTTCGACCGCTTCCAGCTCGCGGGGGAACTCGGCGGGGTTGTGCACCTCGCGCCACTCGGTCGAGTTCTTCTCCATGACGCGATACGCGACGTTCGGCGCGGTGACGAGCAGATCGAGGTCGAACTCGCGCTCTAGACGCTCGCGCACGATCTCCATGTGCAGCAGCCCGAGGAAGCCGCAGCGGAAGCCGAAGCCGAGGGCGTCGGAGGTCTCGGGCTCGAACGTGAAGCTGGAATCATTGAGCGCCAGTTTCTGCAGCGCGGTCCGGAGATCGTCGAACTGATTGTTGGTGGCGGGGAACAGCCCGCAGAAGACGACCGGGACCGGCTCCTGGTAGCCGGGCAGGGCGACCTGCGCCGGGCCGGGCACCTGTGTGATGGTATCGCCGA
>JAGWRZ010000104.1 GCA_028876365.1 Acidobacteriota bacterium
CACGATCGAGAAGGCGAAGCTGACCGAGCTCTACGTCACCGACGCGCTCGACCGCGTCCCCGCGGACGAGGCCGGAGCGGGGGAGATCGTCGCGATCGCCGGCCTGCCCGAGGTGACGATCGGCGAGACGATCGCCGACCTCGACGACCCGCGCCCGCTGCCGGTGACGACGGTCGACGAGCCGTCGCTCTCGATCACGGTCGGCATCAACACCTCGCCGCTCGCCGGCAGGGAGGGCGACCGGCTGACCGCGAGCCAGGTGAAGGCGCGGCTCGACCAGGAGCTCGTCGGCAACGTCTCGCTCCGCGTCCTCCCGACCGCGCGCCCGGACGCATGGGAGGTCCAGGGCCGCGGCGAGCTGCAGCTCGCGGTGCTCGTCGAGCTGATGCGGCGCGAGGGCTTCGAGCTCACCGTCGGCAAGCCCGAGGTGCTCGTCCGCGAGATCGGCGGCAAGCGGCACGAGCCGGTGGAACGGGTCGCCATCGACGTCCCCGAGGAGTACATCGGCGTCGTCACGCAGCTTCTCGCGCTGCGCAAGGCGCGCATGCAGAAGCTCGTCAACCACGGCACCGGCTGGGCGCGCATGGACTACCTCGTCCCGGCGCGCGGCCTGATCGGCTTCCGCACCGAGTTCCTCACCGAGACGCGGGGCACGGGCATCCTCCATCACGTCTTCGACGGCTGGGAGCCGTGGCACGGCGAGATGCGCACGCGGCCGACCGGCGCGCTCGTCGCCGACCGGCGCGGCCCGACGACCGCGTTCGCGATCATCAACCTGCAGGAGCGCGGCTCGCTCTTCGTCGAGCCGGGCGTCGAGGTGTACGAAGGGATGATCGTCGGCGAGAACGCGCGCGCCGACGACCTGGACGTGAACGCGACGAAGGAGAAGAAGCTCACGAACATGCGCGCGGCGGGCTCCGACGACACCGTGCGGCTCATCCCGCCGCGGCCGCTCTCGCTCGAGCAGGCGCTCGAGCTCATCCGCGACGACGAGTGCGTCGAGGTGACGCCCCGGTCGATCCGGCTCCGCAAGGTCGAGCTCTCGGCGACGAAACGGGCTTCCGCCGCGTCCAGGCGGAAGCGCGAGGCTGCGCTCCTCTGACGATGCTCGCAGTCGCGCCGCCGCCGCCTCCGCCGCCGATCGTCGTCCGCGACCGCGCCGGCGACAGCGGCACGGCGCCCGACATCACGAAGGTCACGGTGACGACGAAGAAGTCCGGCGTCATCACCTTCATCGTCGTCTTCAAGACGCCCTACGGATCGAACTCGACCCTGTACGCGTACATCGGGACGCATCAGTACCGGCTCGGCCCGGCAGGCCTCGAGGTGTGGGACGACGCGTCGACGGCGCAGGACTACGAGCCGACGGGCGCGTTCGACGTCACCTTCTCCGTCGCCCCCGGCGGTCGCGCGCTCGAGACCTCGTGCAGCCTCGCCGACATCGGCAGGCCGAAGGCGTTCCGCTGGACCGTCGTGAGCATCGACGGAGACGGCGGCGCCGGCCACCAGGACTCGGTGGCCGGCGCGTGGCCGAGGAGACGCTGAGCGACCGACCTACGGATTCGTCGGCGCGGGCTGCAGGTCGCCGCGATAGTGGACCTTCTCGGCGGTGAAGGTCGCCGTCTGCCAGTTGAAGCTCGGGTCCTTGAAGAACCCGGAGGCGGAGAAGACCACCGCCACCTGCTCTCCGGTCTTGAGGTCGGACAGCGTTCCCGCCGTCTTGTCCTTCCCCTGGACGAACGTCGTCGAGCCGTTCACCTGGAACGTGACCGCGTTCCCCTTCAACACGGTGTCGTACGGGCCGGTGCGGCTCACGTTCAACGCGAACGAGCTCGAGCCGACCGAGCCGAGCGTGCCCGCTGCGAAGTGGCAGTTGCAGCGGACGTTGATCTTCTTGGCGGTGAGCGACGACAGGTCGGGGCCCGTCGCGGCGACGCCGACGAGGTCGCCGGCCTCGATGCTCGACTTGCCCTTCCCGTAGGTGATCTGCGTGCTCGCGTCGATCGCGACGGTCACGTTCCGGCCGTCGAGCTCCGTGTCGTGCTTCCCGGTCACGAGAACGTCGACGCTGATCGAGCCGGACCCGGCCGAGGTGACCGACCCGGCGAACCAGTGGCCGCCGTCCGTCCGCGGCTTCGCGTTCGAGCCCGGAGTCGTCGTCGTGGTCGGGCTGATGCTGCTCGGCTGCGGGTTGTTGTTGCCGGCGAGCGCCGCAAGCGGCACCGCGAGCACCGCCGCCAGCACGATGCCGAACGCCTTCCATCTCATTGCCGTTTTCCTCCTGTTGTCGAGGTGACGACCTGACGATGTGCGCGTTCGATTCGGTACGCGTCAGGCGGACGTGAAATGCATGTAAGCCGCTATACCTCGATCGAGTGGAGCTCGGCGTCTACAGCTTTGCGGAGGTCGACGGGCAGAGCCCCGCCGACCGCCTGCGCGACCTGCTCGAGGAGATCGCCCTCGCCGACGAGCTCGGCCTCGACGTGTTCGGCGTCGGCGAGCACCACCGCCCCGACTACGTCGTCTCGGCGCCGGCGGTCGTCCTCGCAGCCGCCGCGGTGCGGACCGAGCGGATCCGGCTGACGAGCGCAGTCACCGTCCTCAGCTCCGACGACCCGATCCGCGTCTTCCAGCAGTTCGCGACCGTCGACGACCTCTCCGGAGGGCGCGCCGAGATCATGGCCGGCCGCGGCTCGTTCATCGAGTCGTTCCCGCTCTTCGGCTACGACCTGCGCGACTACGACCGCCTCTTCGAGGAGAAGCTCGAGCGGCTCCTCGACATCCGCCTGCGCCACGCCGAGCTCGGCATCCATCCCGCGCCGGTCCAGCCGATGCTGCCCGTGTGGATCGCCGTCGGCGGCACGCCCGAGTCCGCGCACCGCGCGGGTGCGCTCGGGCTGCCGATGGCGCTCGCGATCATCGGGGGGATGCCCGAGCGGTTCGCGCCGTTCGCGGAGATCCACCGCGAGGCGGCGCGCGCCGCCGGCTTCGACCCGCCGCCGGCGCTCTCGATCAACGCGCACGGGTTCATCGCCGACGACTCCCGGAAGGCGGCCGACGAGGCCTTTCCCGCGTTCAAGGCCGCGATGGACAGGATCGGCCGCGAGCGCGGCTGGCCCCCGCTCGAGCGCCCGAGCTTCGACGCCGGCCGGACGCTTCGGGGGGCGAGCTTCGTCGGCAGCCCCGAGCAGGTGGTGGAGAAGATCCTCTTCCAGCACGGGATCTTCGGCCACCAGCGGTTCCTCCTCCAGTTCGGGGTCGGCCGGCTCCCCCATTCGAGCGTCCTGCGCGCGATCGAGCTCTTCGGAACCGAGGTCGCGCCCGCCATTCGTAAGGAATTGGCGACCGCGGGAATCTCCTAAACCGGGACAGCCGTTTTACCGAATAAG
>JAGWRZ010000105.1 GCA_028876365.1 Acidobacteriota bacterium
GAACGACGACCACACCTTCTGGCCGTTGACGACATACGCATCGCCGCGCCGCTCCGCGAGCGTGCGCGCCGCCGCGAGGTCCGATCCCGCGTCCGGCTCGGAGAACCCCTGGCACCAGATCTCCTCTGCGGAGAGGATCTTCGCCAGGTGCGCGTCCTTCTGCGCCTCGGTGCCGTGCGCCATGATCGTCGGCCCGGCCATCCCGAGGCCGATGACCCCCACGTGCGCCGGCGCCTGTGCGAGCGCCATCTCCTCGTAGAAGATCGCCTGGAAGCTGTACGGCGAGCCGGCGCCGCCGACCTCCTTCGGCCAGGTCAGGCCCGCATAGCCGGCGTCGTAGAGCTTGCGGCTCCATGCGCGCCCGAAATCGTCGCCGAACCGCTGTTCGCCGCCGCGCCAGCCGCGCCGCTCTTCCGGGAGGTTGGCCTCGAGCCAGCCGCGCAGCTCCGCCCGGAAGGCCGCTTCTTCCGGGTTGTCGCGCAGGTTCATCGGCTGCGAGCCTAGCTCGCGGCGGGAGCGGGCACCAGGTCGGGCGCGCGAACGATCTCGCGGCGACGCGCAGGGAGCAGGCTGACGACCGCGATCGTGACCGCGACGCCGAGCCACTGCGTCCATCGGAGCGAGCTGTTGAACACGTAGATGCCGATGAGAGCGGCCGTCACCGGGAAGGCGAGCTCGCCGAGCGCCGCAAGGAGCGCCGGCGTTCGCTGGAGGCCGTAGTAATAGAGGAACAGGGCGAGCAGGCCGGTGACGACCGCGAGCAGCGCGATGAAGAGGCTGTCGTGCGCGCTCGACCAGGCGGCGCCCCCGACGATCGGAAGTGCGCATGCGCTCGCGACGAGCCCGAAGGCGAAGCGCACGGTCGTGACGTGCTCGAAGGTCAGCCGCCGCGTCAGGTACCTGCCGAGAACGGTGCCCAATCCCCACAGGACCGCGGCGCCGAGCGTCTCCGCGATCGGCGTCAACCCGTGCGCGTGCGGGGCGAGCGGGTGCGGCAGCGCGATCAGCCAGATTCCGGCGAGCGCAGGGAGAAGGAACCATGCGAAGCCGCGACGCGGCTGCTCGCCGAGGACGAGCCACGCGCCGAGGACGGCGACGAGCGGCTGCGCCTTCTGCAGGACGATGACCGTGATGAAGTCGCCGTGGAAGAGCGCCTGTGTGAAGAGGATCGTCGCAGTCGCGGAGGCTCCCGCGCCGACGACGACTCCGGCCACGAGGTAGCGAATCCCGGCGCGCCGCAGGGATACGAGCGCGGGGGCGAGCAACGTGATCGTGCAGGCGACGAGGACCACGTGCTCGCCGAAGACGATCGTCGCCGCCGACGTCGTGCTCGAGAGCGGCTTGCGGATGAGCCCGTCGAGGCCCCACATGGTTGCCGCCACGCTGACGAGGACGACCCCGGGAGTGCTGGCGATGCGCTGGATCATCGTTCGAAGCGTAGGAGATCCGACACCGGTTGCCGCGCCCTGATCAGCCGCGCCTCGCCTCCGGCGACGAGAACCGCAGCCGGATTCGGGACGCCGTTGTACGTCGAGGCCATTGCGAGCGTATATGCGCCGGTGGCCGGCACGGCGAGCACGTCTCCGCGTCGCGGGCGCGGGAGCGCGATCGAGTCGATGAGGACGTCTCCCGACTCGCAGTGCTTCCCGGCGATGCGAAACACGCCCTCCGCGGGCTCGTCGGCGCGGTTCGCGAGGAGCGCCTCGAAGCGTGCCCCGTACAGCTGCGGACGGGGATTGTCCGACATCCCGCCGTCGACGGCGACGTACGAGACGCCGCCCGACTCCTTGACGACGCCGACGCGGTAGAGCGTCACGCCGGCGCGTCCGACGAGCGAGCGTCCCGGTTCGAGCACGACCTGAACGTCGGGCAGTCGCGCGACGAGCGGGGGGATGAATTCCGCGATCTCCGGCACCTTCTCCTCGCGGGTGTACCTGATCCCGAGCCCGCCGCCGATGTCGAGGGCCTCCGGCGTCCACCCGAGCTCGGCGTGCGCACGGTCGCAGAACGCGACGAGGCGGTCGACCGCGACGAGGCTCTCCTCGACGCGTGCGAGCTGCGACCCGACGTGGAAGTGCACGCCGGTCACCTGGATGCCGAGATCGAGGGCCGCGGCGATCGCCGCGAGCGCCGCATCGGGCGAGAGGCCGAACTTCGACTCGTCGTGCGCCGTCTGGATCGACTGGTGGGTCACTGCCTCGACGCCGGGGGTCAGGCGAACGAACGCGCGGCGTACGCCCGCGGCTGCGGCCCGCGCGGGCTCGTCCGGCGCGTCGAGGACCACGGTCGCTCCGGCTTCGGCGGCGAAGCGGAGCTCCTCGTCGGACTTGTTGTTGCCGTGGAAGAGGATGCGGTCGCCGGGAATGCCCGCCTCACGCGCGAAAGCGAGCTCGCCGAGCGTCGAGACATCGGCGCCGAGCCCCTCCTCGGCGAGGATCCGGAGGATCGCGACGCTCGCGAACGCCTTCGTCCCGTAGACGACCAGGGCGCCGGGCGCGGCGTCGCGATACGCGCGCGCCTGGGCGCGAATCGTCTCTTCGCAGTAGACGACGAGCGGCGTGCCGTGCTCGTCGGCGAGCCGGGGGGCGGGGATGCCGCCGATGGTGAGCTCGCCGGAATCGATCCGGGCCGACAGTGGAAGGAGCTCGAGCATCGAGAGAGCGTAGACTGCCGCGCACGACGCGCTGGGTCATCGCACTCCTCGCAGCCGTCGCCGCCGCAGGCACGGCGAAACCTCTTGTGCTGCCCGATCCGCTTCCGCACCGGACGCTGGCCGTCCCGATTCTCATGTACCACCGGGTCGGCGGCGTGTCCCCCGGCGCGCCCTCCATCACGCGCGCGCTCACCGTGCCGACGGCCCAGTTCGACGCCGAGATGCGGTGGCTGCACGACAGCGGCTTCCATGCGATCACCCCGCTCGAGCTGTTCGCCGCGCTCGAGCACGGCGCGAGGCTGCCCTCGAAGCCGGTGATGATCACGTTCGACGACGGCTACCGCGACATCCTGTGGAACGCGGCGCCGCTCCTGCACCGGCTGCGCATGCCGGCGACCGCGTTCCTCATCACCGACCGCATCTCCGGCGCGGACCCGAGCTTCCTGACCTGGGCGGAGGTCAAGCGCCTCGAGGCGCGGGGCTTCAGCATCGGCTCGCACACGGTTCACCACCTGGAGCTGCCCTACCTCCCTCCCCGGGAAGCGTTCGTCGAGCTCGTGGCGTCCCGCGCCGCGCTCGAGGAGCACCTGCACCGGGCCGTGCCGTGGTTCGCATATCCGAGCGGCCGGTTCGACGCGACCGTCGTCGGGCTCCTTCGGAAGGCGGGATACGTCATGGCGGTGACGACGATGCACGGCGATCTCCAGCGCGCCGCCTCCCCGTACCTCCTCCGGCGCGACGCCGTCTACTCGGGGTTCGGCGTCCGCGGTCTCGAAGGGCTCCTCCGTTGACGAATTGACGGGAAGTCGGCGCCGTCCCGTTACCATCCGGGGCCGGCAGGGCAGTAGGATGGCGCCCAGGTCGGTTGGGGGGAGGGAGTCGGGACCCGGGTTACTCGCGCGTGTACCAATAGAGGCGCGCATCCCGCATGGTTGCTACGCTTCGGCCGATGGAGAGGCAGCTCCTCCGCTAGCGCAGGGACCACCGCGGCGGCGCCGCGTCGAGTTCCACCGGCCTCTCACGTGAGAGGCTTTTTCGTTTCTGGAGACGAACAGAGGGCGATGGACAAGTACCAACCCGAGCTGATCGAGCCGAAGTGGCAGCGCGTCTGGGACGAGGCGCGCGCGTTCAACGTGCCGAACCCCGTGCCCGGCGAACCGGGTGCCGAGCCGCACTGGTACCAGCTCGAAATGCTGCCCTACCCCTCCGGGAACGGTATGCACATGGGGCACGTCCTCAACTACACGATGGGCGACGTCGTGACCCACATCCGCCGGCGGAGCGGCGCGACGGTCGTCCGCCCGATGGGGTGGGACTCGTTCGGGCTTCCGGCCGAGAACGCCGCCATCCGGGAGGGAGGCCATCCGCGCGAGATCACCGAGCGCAACATCGCGACCATCCGCGCGCAGATGAAGCGGCTCGGCTGGGCGATCGACTGGGACCGCGAGGTCGCATCGCACGACCCGGCCTTCTACCGGTGGACGCAATGGCTGTTCCTGCGCTTCTACGAGCAGGGTCTCGCCTACCGCCGCGAGGCGCCGGTCAACTGGTGCCCCAACGACCAGACAGTGGTCGCCGACGCGTACATCGTCGACGGGCACTGCGAGCGCTGCGGCGCGCAGATCGAGTTCCGGAACATGACCCAGTGGTTCTTCAAGACGACTGCGTACGCGGACGAGCTGCGAGCGTTCGAGCTGCCGTCCGGGGGTGCGTGGCCGGAGCGCTCGGTCACGGGGCAGCGCAACTGGATCGGCCGCTCGGAGGGGGCCGAGGTCCTCTTCCGCGTCGACGATCTCGACATCGACCTGCCCGTCTTCACGACCCGCCCCGACACGCTCTTCGGCGCGACGTTCTTCGTCGTTGCCCCCGAGCATCCGTTCGTCGAGGCGCACGCGAGCGACGAGGCGCGGGAGTACGCCCGTCTCGCGGGCGCGAAGCGCACGGAGGAGCGCGCCGCCGAGACCGAGAAGACCGGGGTCTTCACCGGCCGCTATGCGACCAATCCCGTGAACGGCGCACAGCTGCCGATCTGGGTGGCCGACTACGTCCTCATGGACTACGGGACCGGGGCGATCATGGCCGTCCCCGCACACGACGAGCGGGATCGCGAGTTCGCGGAGACGTTCGCGCTACCCGTCGTGACCGTGATCGACGACGACGGGCACCTCGTCGCCTCGGGGGGATTCGACACGCTTCCGGCCGAGGAGGCGAAGCGCGCGATCGTCGACTGGCTGCACGAGCAGGGGCGAGGCGCGCCGGCCGTCTCGTACCGCCTGCGCGACTGGAGCTTCTCGCGGCAGCGCTACTGGGGCTGCCCGATCCCGATCGTCTACTGCGACGACTGCGGCATCGTCGAGGTCCCTGACGAGGACCTCCCGGTCTTGCTCCCCGACATCGACGACTACCAGCCGAAGGGGAAGGCGCCGCTCGCCTCGAACGAGGAATGGATCAACGTCGACTGCCCGAAGTGCGGTGGCCCCGCCCGGCGCGAGGCCGACACGATGGACACGTTCGTCGACTCGTCGTGGTACTTCCTGCGCTACGTCGATCCGCACAACGATCGCGCGCCGTTCGACCGCCACGTCGTCGATTACTGGCTGCCGGTCGATCTCTACATCGGCGGGATCGATCACCTGAACGGCCACCTGCTGTACTCGCGCTTCTTCGTCAAGGCGATGAACGACTTCGGGATGCTCGGCTTCCGCGAGCCGTTCGCCCGCCTGTTCCACCAGGGATGGGTGCAGATGGGCGGGACGAAGATGTCGAAGACGAAGGGCAACGTCATGGGCCCGGACGAGCTCGTCGCCGAGTACGGCGCAGACGCGGTGCGCATGTACATCCTCTTCATGGGGCCTGCGGACCAGGACATGGAGTGGACGGAGAGCGGGATCGAAGGGATCGTGCGCTTCCTCCGCCGTCTCTGGCGCGCAGTGCACGAGGTCGCCGAGCGCGCGCCGGAACGGGGACCGGGCACGAGCGCGCTGGCGCGCACGGCGCACCGGACCATCGCGAAGGTGACGGACGACGTGCTGCGCAGGATCCAGTTCCACACGCCGATCTCGGCGATGATGGAGCTGCTGAACGAGCTTTCCGACGATCCGGCCGCCGCCGACGCGCGTTTCGCTGCCGAGACGGCCGTGTCGCTCGTCCAGCCGTACGCCCCGCACATCGCCGAGGAGCTGTGGGGCGTGCTCGGGCACGAACGGCTGTGGGAGGAGGCGTGGCCGGTCGCCGACCCCTCGCTGCTCGAGCGTGACACGTTCGAGCTCGTCGTCCAGGTGAACGGCAAGGTGCGGGACCGCTTCGAGGTCGACGTGAGCCTCTCAGGGGACGAGCTCGTAGCGCTCGCGCTCGCGTCCGAGCGCGTGCGTGCGCACATCGACGGCGCCACCGTGCGAAAGACGATCGTCGTCCCGCGCAAGCTCGTGAACTTCGTGGTCGGGTAACCGGCACACACACGTACACATCGCTCCGCGACGATCGCGGCATGGACCATCGGCGCCTGCTCGTCCTCGCCGTGGGCGCGGCCGTCGCCGTCATCCTCCTCGTGCGCGTCCTGAGCGGCGGGCACCCGTCGCGGCCGATCCCGCCGCTCCGAGCCGCGACGCACGCGCGCAGCCCGACGACGGCCGGGCTCGTGGTCGACGTCGCCGGCGCCGTCCGGCGGCCCGGGCTCTACCACCTCACCGCCGGAACGAGGATCGCCGACGCGGTCGCCGCAGCGGGCGGCGCCACGCCGCGCGCCGACGTGACGCTCGTGAACCTCGCCGCCCCGCTCGCCGACGGCGAGCAGGTGCTCGTCCCCGTTTCCGGAGCTGCCGCCGGCGCAGGCGCGGGCCCGTCCACGACGGCACCGCTCGATCTCAACACGGCGAGCGCGGAGCAGCTCGACGCGCTCCCGGGAGTGGGGCCGGCGACGGCGCAGAAGATCATCGACTACCGGCAGGCGCACGGCCCCTTCCGCAGCATCGACGAGCTCGAGGCGGTCCCGGGCATCGGCCCCTCGAAGCTCGCCCAGCTCAAAGGGCTCGTGATCCCCTGATCCGGCCGACGGCGAGCGTCGCGGCGATCTGCATCGGGCTCGCCGCTTCGAACGCCGTGCGCTTCGCTCCGCTTCCCGCGCTCGCAGCCGTCGCATGTGCGCGCGCGCCGTGCGTGCTCGCAGCCGCCGGGTGGTGGTGGGGGAGCCGTCGCCTCGACGCGCTCGGCCGAAGCGTCCTTCTCTCGCACCTCGGCGAGGGGGGCCGGGCGCTCGTCGAGACCGAGGAGCCTCCACGGGTCGATCGGTTCGACGTGCGCGTGCTCGCGCGGGTCCTCCGCTGGGGCGATCTGCGCCCGAACGAGCCCGTGCTGCTGAAGCTCGCGTCAGGTCACGCCCCGCGCCAGGGCACCCGACTTTCCGTCATCGGCGTCCTCGCGACGCCGAGCAGCGCGCAGGCGTCGTGGCTGAGGCGCCAAGGGGTCCACGTCGTGCTGCGCGTGAAGGACGCGCGGCGCGCCGGACGCCGTGGCGGCTTCGCCGGCCTGGGCGATCGCCTGCAGCGTTGGCTCGCTCACGACTCCGCCTTCGGTCTGACGGGAGAGCGGCGGCAGGTGATCGACGCGATCGTCCTCGGACAGTCGCGCGGCCTCGACCGGACGCTGCTCGACCGCTTCCGCGCGTCGGGCCTCTATCACTGTCTCGCAGTCGACGGTCTGAAGGTCGCGACGGTCGCGGCCGGTGCGCTCGCGCTCTTTCGGCGGCGCATGATCGGACATCTCGCGGCCCTTGCCGCGGTCGGCGCGTATGTGCTCGCCGTCGGCTTTCACCCGTCCGTCGTGCGCGCGGCCGTAGCCGTCGCGCTGGCGTCGCTCGCGTGGCTGTCGGCGCGCGAACGCGACCGCTGGCACGCGATGCTCGTGGGCGCGCTCGTCCTGCTGGCCTGGAACCCGATGTTCGTGCGCGATGCGGGCTTCCAGCTCTCGTTCGCCGCTGTCGCCGCCATCTTCGTCGTCACTCCGCGGGTCGTCCGTGCGCTCGCGGGCTATCCGGTCCCGCACGGGCTCGCGCAGCTCATCGGAGTCTCGACCGCGTGCGGGCTCGCGACCGCGCCGGTGACGTGGATGCAGTTCCACCAGATCTCGGTCGTCACGGTGCCTGCGAACGTCGTCGCCGTGCCGGTTGTGGCCCAGATGCTCGTTCTCGCCCTTCTCACCGCCGTCATCGCTCCGTTTGCCCCGCCGGTCGCCGCGGCACTCGCGCGGGTCGACGCCTGGGGCGCAACCTTCGTCGCCGCGTGCGCCCGCTTCTTCGGCGGCCTGCCGGGAGCGCAGGTCACCTCCTCCGCGGCTGTCGCGGCGCTCGCGGCAGGCGTGCTCCTCGTGGCTGCATATGCTTGGCCGCATGGCCGCGGCCGAGCTGAAGCCCGTCTATCTCCTCTCGGGAAGCGACCGGCCGAAGATCGCCCGCGCGTTGCGCCGCCTGCGTGACCGCATCGGCGACGACGCCACCGAGCATCTGAACGCACGCGAGGCGACAGGCGACGACGCGGTCGCGGCATGCAATGCGATGGGTCTCTTCGTCGGGAACGGGCGGCTCGTCATCGTCGACGAGGCCGACCGGTGGAAAGTGGACGACGCGACGGCGGTCGCGGCGTACCTCACCGCGCCCGCGCCCGCCACTGTCCTTGCGCTCGTCGGCCAGGAGATCAAGGCGGACTCCGCGCTCGCGAAGGCCGTGAAGAAGGCCGGCGAGCTGCTGACCTACGACGTCCCGAAGCGCAAGGTGCCCGAGTGGGTCGCCGAGCAGTTCGCGCGACTCGGGGCGAAGGCGGACCGCGATGCCTGTCGTGCGCTCGTGGAGGTCGTCGGGGACGATCTCGACGATCTGGCGAGCGAGATCGACAAGCTCGCGCTCTGGGCGGGTGATACCCCGGTCACGGTCGCGGTCGTCGAGGAGCTCGCCGTCGGCCGTGCGGAGACGCCGATCTTCTCGCTGACCGACGCATGGGGCCGGCGCGACGTCGCAGCCGTGCTGACGAACACCGAGTCGCTACTCGAGCGCACACACCGCACGCGATCGGGCGAGTTGCTCCGCATCCTCGCCTCGCTCGTCGCGCACATCGGGCGCGTGCGCCGCATCCAGCGGCTTGCCGACGAAGGCGTGCCCGCGCGCGATGCGGCGGGAAAGCTCAAGATGCACCCGTTCGCGGCGGAGAAGGCGTACGGCCAGGCGGGGAACTTCTCCGCCGACGAGCTGTCGCTCGCGATGGTGCGGCTCGCCGAGCTCGACGCGGCCGCGAAAGGAGGCTCGCGCATGCCCGCGGATCTCGAGCTCGCCCGCGCGCTGATCGATGTGACGCGCCGGGCGGGCTAGGACCTGTGCAGGAGCTTCGCCGCCTGGGCCTTGCGGCGGGCCGCGGTGTTGCGATGCAACGCGCCGTGGGACGCGGCCCGGTCGAGCCAGCTGACGAGCTCGCGATGGCGCTCGGCGAGGGCCGTCGCATCGCCGCCGTCGGCCGCTTCCTTCAGGCGCCGCATGAGCGTCTTCGCGGTGGACTTCCACCGGAGGTTCTCCAGCCGCTGGCGGGAGGCCTGCCGGACGCGCTTTTCCTGTTGCTTGATGTTGGGCATCGGAGCGGCGGGATGGTAGCAGGAGAGCCGATTCGGGCCGGGAACTCCCGCCCATGAACGCCAAGGACCGCCGCGGCGGCGGCGAGAGGAGGTCGGGCACCGATCGGCGCACCCACGACGAACGCCCGCCGGCGGGCAAGGAGCGACGGACGGGCAAGGAACGCCGGTCGGGCAAGGACCGTCGCCGGGGCGCGTAAGCACCCTATGCTCGAGCCGTGAGCGACGCCGACCGCGAGCGCGATCTCCGTCGCCTGGAGCGCGACCGCCGCCGACGAGAGCAGGGCCGGACGCCGTACTTCGAGTGCGCAGAGTCGCTCGACCGCTGGCCGCTGCTCGCCGAGGTCTCCGAGCAGCCGACGATGATCCTGCGCGTGCCGCCGCCGCGCCGGGAGGCGGCCGCGTCGGCCGCGGGGGAGCCGCCGCGAACCCGGCTCGCGGTGTCCGGCGCGATCTTCGCCGTCGCGACGGGGCTGTCGCGCATCTTCGGTCTCGGGCGTGAGGTCATCGCGGCGTACTACTTCGGCGCTGCCGGAAAGATCAACGCGTTCACCGTCGCGTTCCAGGTGCCGAACCTCTTCCGTGCACTCGTCGCGGATGCAGCGCTCTCCTCCGCTTTCGTTCCCGTCTTCAGCGAGCTGATCGAGAAGGGCGAGCGCAAGCGCGCGTGGCGCGTGGCCTCGACGCTCTTCTGGCTGATGCTGCTCGGGCTCACCGCGCTCACTGCGCTTTTCGTCCTCGCTGCGCCGTGGGTGATCGGCATCTTCGGCAATCCCGGGCACGACCGGGCGCTGGCCGTCGGCCTCTCGCGTGTGCTCTTCCCGCTCGTCGCCCTGCTCGGGGTGTCCGGGATCGTCGTCGGCATTCTCAACACGTACGAGCACTTCACGGTCCCAGCGCTCTCGCCCGTGTTCTGGAACCTCGCGATCATCGCCGGGCTCGCGATCGGCGTCCCGCAGGCGCACTCGACGAACACGAAGCTGTACGTGTACGCCGTCTCGATTCTCGTCGCGACGTTCATCCAGGTCCTCCTGCCGGTCCCGTGGCTGCGCGGCCGGGACGGTCGCCTGCAGCTCGAACTCGACTGGCGCGACCCGGCCGTCCGGCGCGTCTTCGTGTTGATGGTGCCGGTGACGCTGGGTCTCGGGCTCATCAACGTCAACGCCGTCATCGACACGTTCTTCGCCTCCCGTTTCGTCAATGCGAACCTCGCTCCGAACGCGATCCAGAAGGCGTTCCTCGTCTACATGCTTCCGCAGGGCATGTTCTCCGTCGCGATCGCGACGGTTCTCTTCCCGAGGCTGTCGCGCTTCGTCACGCGCGGCGACATGGGGGCCTTTCGCGCGACCGTGACCATGGGTCTGCGCCAGATCGCGTTCCTGCTGATCCCCGCCGCCGCGGTCAGCGCGGTGCTCGCCGATCCGATCATCCGCATCCTCTTCCAGCGTGGCCACTTCGCGCCCGCACAGACGCCGGTCGTTGCGGGCGCGCTCGCGGCCTTCAATGCAGGCCTCGTCTTCAACGGCGCGATGCTCATCCTGAACCGCGCCTTCTTCAGCCTCCAGTCGAACTGGCTTCCGACGGGGATCGCGCTCGGCAACCTCTTCCTGAACGCGATTCTCGACGTCGCCTTCTACCACCTCGGCGTCTGGGGGATCCCGCTCGGGACGTCGGTCTGCAACATCGCGGCCTCGTGGGCGCTGCTCGTGATGCTGCGGCGCCGGCTCGGGCGCATCGACGGACGCGAGCTCGCGCAGACGGTCGGCCGAGTCGCGGTCGCGTCCGCGCTCGTCGCGCTCGTCGCGTGGGGGGTATGGAAGCCGCTCGATTCCGCTCTCGGGCGCTCGTTCGGAGCGCAGTTCGTCTCGCTCGGCCTCGCGCTCGCGGCCGCCGTGCTCGCGTATTACGCGGCGTGTCGGGCTCTGCGCGTGCGCGAGCTGCAGACGTTGCTTGCGTTGCGGCGGCGATGATCGCGGCCCGGCCTCGCGGAGCCGGGCCTCACGAGCTCGCTGATCCCGCAGTTAGCCTTGAGGGATGGAGACCTTCAACATCTTCACCGGCGCCATGGACGAGCATGCGTCCGAGGAGACGCCCGAGGGGTACCGCTGCAACGCGGTCTCGCTCGGGAAGCGGATCGGCGCCCGGCGGATGGGCATGACCGTCTACGAGCTGCCGCCCGGCCAGGCGATCTGCCCGTACCACTTCGAGTGGACCGACGAGGAGTGGCTCTTCGTCCTCGCGGGCACGCCGACCCTGCGCACGCCCGACGGCGAGCACACGCTCGAGCCCGGCGACGTCGTGTGCTTTCCCGCCGGCCCGGCCGGCGCGCATCTCGTTCGCGCGGGTGACGCGCCCGCGCGTGTCGCGATCAGCTCGACGAAGAACGAGGTGGGCATCGCCGAGTACCCCGACAGCGACAAGGTCGGCGTATGGGCGAACGGCACGCACTACATGCTGCGCCGTTCCGAGCATCTCGACTACTGGGACGGGGAGCGCTAGGGCGGTGGAGCAGAGCAGGATCCGGAACTTCTCGATCATCGCGCACATCGACCACGGCAAGTCGACCCTCGCCGATCGAATCCTCGAGCTGACGGACGCGGTGTCCGCCCGGGAGATGCGCGAGCAGGTCCTCGACTCGATGGAGCTCGAGCGGGAGCGCGGCATCACCATCAAGGCGCAGGCGGTGCGCGTGACGTGGAAGGGGCACGAGCTCAACCTCATCGATACGCCCGGTCACGTCGACTTCACCTACGAGGTCTCGCGCTCCCTCCAGGCATGCGAGGGCGCGCTCCTCGTCGTCGACGCGGCGCAGGGGATCGAGGCGCAGACGCTCGCGAATGCGTACCTCGCGATCGAGAACGGGCTCGACATCGTCCCGGTGGTGAACAAGATCGACCTGCCGCAGGCTGACCCCGACGGGACCGCCGTCGAGGTCGCCGATCTCCTCGGTGACGATCCCTCGCACGTCGTGCGCATCTCGGCCAAGACCGGCGTGAACGTGGGCGACGTGCTCGACGCTGTCGTCGAGCGCGTGCCGCCGCCGGCGGGCGACCCCGCCGCCCCGCCGCGCGCTCTCGTCTTCGACTCGTCGTACGACCAGTACCGCGGCGTCGTCGCCTTCGTCCGCGTGGTCGACGGGTCGTTCTCGCGCCGCGAGGCGCTGAAGACGATGGCGACAGACACGCGCTTCGAGGCGGAGGAGCTCGGCTTCTTCTCGCCGACGATGACGCCCGTCGACGCGCTTTCCGCCGGCGAGGTCGGCTACGTCATCACCGGCTTGAAGGACGTCTCGCGACTGCGAGTCGGCGACACGATCACATCCGTCGCGCGCGCCGCCGAGCGGGCGCTGCCCGGCTACAAGGACGTCAAGCCGATGGTGTTCGCCGGCCTCTTCCCGACCGACTCCGACGACTACCCCGAGCTGCGCGAGGCGCTCGAGAAGCTGAAGCTCAACGACGCCTCGCTCTTCTACGAGCCCGAGACCTCGCAGGCGCTCGGGTTCGGCTTTCGCGCGGGATTTCTCGGCCTGTTGCACATGGAGATCGCGCAGGAGCGGCTGGAACGCGAGTTCGGGCTCAACCTGGTCATCACCGC
>JAGWRZ010000106.1 GCA_028876365.1 Acidobacteriota bacterium
CAGCGTCCACCGAGCACGAGCCCTCCCCGGCTACCTGCGCTGGTACAACCACCACCGACCGCACAGCTCACTCGGAGGACGGCCACCAATCAGCCGCGTCTCACAGGTCTGTGGGTCCCACATCTAGCCCGCCCGCGGCGCGACCGAGACGAGCTTCGCGTACACGATGTAGCGATGCGTCGCGGAGAAGCGCGGGTGACATGCCTGCAGCTCGAGCAGCTCGTGCTTCGGTGAGCGCAGCACCGCCATGTCGGTGGCGGGGACGATGCGATACGTCGTCATCCGGTACACGAACGTCGCGTACGGCATCTCGAGCCGGATGTAGTCGCCGACCCGGATGTCGTTGATGCGCGAGAACGGCGCGAGGTAGGTCGTGCGGTGGCCGGCGATGTAGACGAGGCGGTTCTGACCGGGCATGTACGAGCGCGGGTCGCGTCCCGGACCCTTCTGCAGCGACGCCTCGTCGGTGCCGTCGACGAGCACCATGTCGAGCCCGATGCGGCCGATGACGATGCGCCCGATGGCCTGACCAGGGTGCGTGTCGCGCCGGTATCGGGCCGCCTCCGATGCGATCGCGTCCCGCTGCGCGGCGAGCGCGAGCCGTCGCAGGCCGGCGGCGGGACGGAACGAGGCGAACTCCCGGTCGAGCGAGCTCGCGAGCTCGTGCTGGCTCCAGGTCGTGTAGAGCGCGGTGAACGGGTCCTGCCACTGCCACACGAGGATGACCCAGGCGGAGAGCAGGACGCCGGCGCCGATGACGATGCGTGAGAGGGCTCGCACTATCCGTGCAACGCACGGCGCGCCGTCTCGGATGCGTGACGGCGGCGCGCGAGGACGACCCTGCGGACCGTCTCCCGGATCGGCCCGCGCGGCGGCCGCTCGGCCGCAGCCGGATACGGCGCATACCGCCCCGCCGAGAGGGCGACGAGCTGTCCCGCACCGGCCGTCCAGGCGAGCGCGACGAGGAATCCCGGCGCCGGTGCATACCGCAGCGCGTACAGCCAGGCGATGTACCAGGGGGCGTCGAGCCCGAGCCCGTACCGTGTTGCGAACGAGAAGACGAGGAGCGCGGGGCCGGCGAAGCCGAGGACGAGCACCGCCGCCCGCAACGCGAGCGCACGGCCCCGCACCTGTGGCAGCCACAGCCACACGTGGAGCGACGGGAGGATGAAGACGAGGGCGAACGGGTTCGTCGCGACGACGAGGAGGGCGACGACGGCGAGCGCGATGAGCGCGCCCGCGTGCCCGGCGAGGATCTCCTCGGGGAGGATCGCCCGGCGCGGCGTGAGACGGTCCCGGGCGACGAGCCACCCGAGCGCCGCGAGGACGAGGAGGCCGAAGGTCGCCGCCTGCGGCCAGTGCACATTTGTCAGCAAGGGAGGCCGCGGGGCTCCTCCGGGCAAGGCGCCTGCTGCCGCGAAGAGCGCGAAGAGGGCGCCGCACCAGGCCCAGAACGCAAGTCGCGTCCGATAGCTCCGGAAGGCGGGGGCGATGCGGATGTGCCGCCTCCGGCAGCGGGCGAAGAGGTCGACGGCGGCGACGAGGAACGGAAGGAGCATGGCGACGAGGACGATCTCGATCGCCCATCCCCGGATGATGCGGCTGCCGAGGTAGACGTAGCTCGACGGCCCCGGCGAGAGCGCGATTCCCTGCTCGAGCGCGTCGACGACGTTCTGCGTCGCCCGGCCGATCTGGCCGAGCCGGGCGACGTCGAGGGCCCCGGGGCCGTCGCCGATGCCGCTCGGGGGCCGGTCGGGCGCGGTCGTGATCGTCACCGCCGGCACCCCGCGCGCGACGAACGGCGCCTGTTCGTACGGGCTGAACGGGAAGCCGAGGTCGACGAGCTGCCGCAGCGCGCTCGCGCGTCCGGGGTCGGAGCCCGTCTCGGCCGCGAGCTGCGCCCGCACGGTCTCCACCAGGCCGACCGCGGGCGTGCGGGGCGTATCGCCCGTGAGCACGAGCCGCGGCCGGCCGTGCCCGGCGATCGCGTCGAGGTCGATGACGGCGATCACGTCCTGCCGCTGCGGCGCCCGAGCGGCGAACTCGGCGGCGCCGAGGCCGCCGTAGACGCCGCCGTCCGTCGAGAGGAAGAGGAGGGAGTAGGGCAGGGTCAGCTGGGCGGCGCCTCCGGCAGGCGCGTATGCGCGCGCGAGCTCGAGGAGGGCGGCGGTTCCGGAGGCGTTGTCGTTCGCTCCCGGCCCGACGCCTGCGTCGTCGCGGTGGGCGAGGACGACGATCGTCTTGTGCGAGAGGCCGCGCTTCTCGACCATGAGGTTGAGGAGCGAGATCCGCCCCCTTCCCGGCACGGCGGCGGTGAAGGGTTCGCGCTCGACGGCGTAGCCGTACGGCGTCAGCTCGCGGCCGAACCAGCGGGCGGCCGCGGCCGCCGCCGGGGTGCCGGGGATGCGGCTCGGGAACCCGATCGCGAGCTGTGCCGCGAGTGCGCCGGCGGCCGTCTTGTCGAACGCGGGCGGCAGGTTCGGCGGCTGGAGCGCCGCCGGCCGGGCGACGCTGAACGCGAGCACGAGGAGGGGCAGCCCGACGAGGAGCCAGGTCCCGCGGTAGAGGCGCCCGTTCACGGGCCGGTCGAGCGAGCCGGGCCGCGGGCGTCGCGCCGGCCGCGGCGCAGGCGGGACGGCTGCCACGGCGCTCTATAGTACGACCGGATCCGGCAGGCCCCCTGATTCCCCGTGAAAACGCCGATGCCCGATGCCGCGACCATCCTTCTCGTAGACGACGAGGATGCCGTCCAGAAGCTCCTGACCTACCCGCTCGAGCGGGAGGGCTTTCGCGTGATGCAGGCGCGGGACGGCGAGGAGGCGCTCCAGACCTTCGGCACCGAGCGGGTCGACCTCGTCGTCCTCGACCTCATGCTCCCGAAGCTGGACGGGCTCGAGGTCTGCCGCCGCCTGCGGGCCCAGAGCACCGTCCCGATCATCATGCTGACGGCCCGCGACGACGAGCTGGACAAGGTGGTCGGGCTCGAGCTCGGCGCCGACGACTACATCACGAAGCCGTTCTCCATCCGGGAGTTCCGGAGCCGCGTCCGCGCCCTTCTCCGCCGCGCCGCCGTCGGCGGCCAGGCGGACGGCCGCGACATCATCCGCGCCGACGGCGTCGTCCTCGACCTCGCCCGGCGGACGGTCGCGGTCCGCGACGCGCCCGTCGAGCTCACCTACGTCGAGTTCGAGATTCTGCGGACGCTCGCGACGCGCCCGGGCCGGGTGATGAGCCGCCAGGCGCTCCTCGAGGCGCTCTGGGGGGACTACGCCTACCGCGAGCCCCGGACGATCGACGTCCACGTCCGCCACCTGCGGGAGAAGCTCGAGATCGATCCCCACGACCCGGAGCTCATCCAGACCGTCCGCGGCGTCGGCTACCGCCTCAAGGGCTGACCGTGCTGCAGCCGTTCCGGCGCGTCGGAGCCCGCCTGAGCCTGGCGCTCGCGGCCGTCGTCGCCGGCGCCCTCGCCGTCGTCTGGGTGGCGCTCGTCCCGACGCTCCAGAACCGGCTCGTCACCGGCCGGCTCGTGCTTCTCGCCCAGTCCGCGCGCCAGATCGAGCGGGCCGAGACCTCCACGCCCGCCCGGGACTTCATCGACGACGCCGCGCGCACGGCCGACGCGAACCGGGCCGTCCTCTTCCGCCCGACGGCCTCGGGCGGGCTGCGCGTGATCGTGGACACCCACCGTGCGAGCAGCTCGCTGAACCTCGTCCGCGACCCGGTCGCCCTGCACGCCGCCCGCGCGCTCGCCCTCGAGAAGGGCATCGTCACCCGCGACGGCGAGCCCTTCGCCGAGGTCGCCGTCCCCGACCGGTACGGGAACATCCTCCTGTACGCCGCCTCGCTGCGGGCGACCCTCGAGAACGTCGACCTCGTCCGCTCCCGTCTCATCTGGGCGGGGCTGATCGCCCTCGGTCTCGCCGTGCTCGTCGGCTGGGGCGCGGCCACCGCCTTCGCCCGGCGGATCCGCCGGCTCGAGCGGGCGGCCGACCGCATCGCCGGGGGCGACTTCCTCCACCCCGTCGTCGACCTGGGGCGGGACGAGGTGGGCGAGCTCGCGGTCGCCTTCGACCGGATGCGGGTTCAGCTCGCCCAGCTCGACGACGCCCGGCGGAACTTCATCGCCAACGCCTCGCACGAGCTCCGGACGCCGATCTTCTCGGTCGGCGGCTTCCTCGAGCTCCTGCGGGAGGACGATCTCGACCCGCAGACGCGGGCGGAGTTCGTCGAGGCGATGGCGGAGCAGATGGCGCGGCTGTCGAAGCTCGCCGCCGACCTCCTCGATCTTTCCCGCCTCGATGCAGGCGGAATGCGCATCGAGCCGGAGCCGATCCGGCTCGACGTCGTCGCACACGACCTCGGGGAGGAGCTCGGCGCGCTCGCCGCCCGCCGCGACCATCCGCTCGACGTTGTCGTCGAGTCCCGGGGCACGGCCTTCGCCGACCGGGCCCGCGTCCTGCAGGTGGGCCGCGCCCTCGTCGACAACGCTCTCGTGCACACCCCAGCCGGGACGCATGTCTGGCTCGTCGCGGACGGCCTGACCCTCCGCGTCGAGGACGACGGGCCCGGGATCCCGGCCGAGCACCGGGAGCAGGTCTTCACCCGGTTCACGCGTCTCGAGGGCACCCGCGCCTCGGGGAGCGGCCTCGGGCTCGCGATCGCCCGCGAGCTGGCGGAGCGGATGGGCGGTGAGCTCCGGCTGGACGCGCGGCGGGGCAGGACGGTCTTCATCCTGACGCTGCCGGATGCCCGGGCGGCCGTTTCCACGGGGAATGGCGGGCCACTTCGTGACATTTCGCACGAGCACGCCGCGCGTTAGAGCCTCCCGCGTGCAGGGAAGGGACCGCGTGCGCGGGCGGCCGGCTCCGTCCGATCGTGTAGAAATCGGCGGGTTTAGACCGTCGAATCTACGGAAAAGGACGTCGGATGGAGCTCCTGAAGGACAC
>JAGWRZ010000012.1 GCA_028876365.1 Acidobacteriota bacterium
AAGGTGTCGTTCGGCCTCGACGCGCTGGAGCAGAACTTCACCGCGTTCATGGATCAGATCGTGCGCGCCAAGCCGAGCGCCACGAAAGGCGTCTACGTCCGCAACGTCGCGGTGTCCAGCACGATGGGCCCCGGCGTCACCATCGACACCACTCCCTACCGGTAACGAGCGATGAAACGCACGGAGAAGGAACAGCTCGTCACCGAGCTGAAGGAGAAGATGGCGGGGGCGACGACGCTCTACTACACGGACTTCACCGGGCTCAACGTGAAGCGCATGACGGAGCTCCGGCGCCGCCTGCGCAGGGCCAAGGTGGAGTACGTCGTCATCAAGAACACGCTGGCGCTCCGCGCCGTCAACGAGGCCGGACTCACCGTCCAGCCGCTGCACGGTCCCACCGGGCTGGTGGTGTCGCGCGACGCGCTCGTGGCGGCCAAGGTGCTGGCGGACTTCGCCAGGGAGAACGACCAGAAGCCGGTGGTGAAGGGCGGCCTGATGGATGGCCGCATCCTCGACGCCGAGCAGGTCAAGAAGCTGGCGGCGATGCCGTCGCGCGAGCAGATGCTCGCCGAGCTCGGCGCCAGCATGCAGGCCCCGCTGGCTGCCTTCGCCGGCGCGCTCAACGGCCTGTTGTACATGTTTGCGGGTGCGCTCGACGCGCTGAAGACCCAGCGCGAGGGCGCCTGAATATTCCCAGGCGTATCGCCTGACCAACGCCCCAGGGAAGCCTGGGAACTACGAGGAGAGAACGACAATGGCTAACGCAACGATGGGCAAGGACGAGATTCTCGACGCGATCGGCAACATGTCGGTGTTCGAGCTGTCCGAGCTGATTGAGGCCTTCAAGACCAAGTTCAACGTCACGATCGCGGCCGCCCCGGTGGGCGGCGCGCCCGCGGCCGGCGGCGCCGGCGGCGCGGCGGCCCCGGTCGTCGAGGAGAAGACCGAGTTCGACGTCGTCCTCAAGGAATCGGGGGCCAAGAAGATCCAGGTCATCAAGGTCGTGCGCGAGCTGACCGGGCTCGGGCTGAAGGAGGCCAAGGACCTGGTCGACGGCGCGCCCCAGACCGTGAAGACCGGCGTGTCCAAGGACGAGGCCGCCCAGATCAAGGCCAAGCTGGAAGAGCAGGGCGCGGTCGTCGAAGTGAAGTGAGGCGCGCGGCGGGGCCGCGGCATCCGCCGCGGCCCGCCCGTCCTTCTTCCCTTCGCCGGACTGCTATTAGTGAATTCAAATCCGAGCCGTACAATCGTCGGTTTCGCGGTCCCACGGCCTGCCCCGGGCGCCCCTCTCTGTGGCGCGCGGGGAACGGCCGTTTTGTCGCCTGTGCGCGGGTGAGCCATGCCTGAATTGATCAAGCAGATTTCGTTCGGAAAACTCGACGCGGGCATGAACATGCCCCACCTCCTCGACATCCAGACGCGGGCGTTCGACGCCCTGCTCCAGCTGGATGCCGCCTCCCACGACCGCGAGGACATCGGCCTCGAACGGGTCTTCAAGGACCTGTTCCCCATCGCCGACGTCCACGAGAACTTCTCGCTCGAGTTCGTGCGCTACAACCTCGGCGAGCCCAAGTACTCGGTCGAGGAGTGCATCGAACGCGACATGACCTACTCGGCGCCCCTCAAGGCGACCCTGCAGCTGGTCATCAACGAGACGCTCCCCGACAACACCAAGCGGCCCCGCAACATCATCGAGAAAGAGGTCTATCTCGGCGAGCTCCCGCTGCTCACCCCCCTCGGCACGTTCGTCATCAACGGCGCCGAGCGCGTGATCGTCAGCCAGCTCCACCGCTCGCCGGGCGTCGTGTTCGAGGAGAACACCCACCCCAACGGCCAGCGCCTCATCTCCGCCCGGATCATCCCCTTCCGCGGCTCGTGGGTCGAGTTCACCGTCGACATCCACGACGTGATCTACGTCCACATCGACAAGAAGAAGAAGTTCCCGGCCACCGCGCTCCTCCGCGCCTTCGGCTACGGCTCGAACTCCGACATCCTCCGCCTGTTCTTCGCCGTCCGCGACCTCGACCTCACCAAGAAGCGCGAGAGCCGCACCGACGTCCGCGAAGTCATCGGCGCCATCATCGCCGAAGACATCGAGCTGCCGGGCGAGGCGACGGCCGAAGACGCCCCCAAGGCCCGCACCAAGAAGGCCCGCGCCGAGCGCGAGCGCGCCGAAAGCGTGCTCCTCGTGCACGAGGGCGACGAACTCACCGAAGAGGTCTACAACCGCCTCCGCCGGCAGAACATCCGGAAGGTCAAGGTCTTCGCCTCCTACATGGCCATCGACCTCCGCGACGAGCAGGAAGCCATCGAGCGCGGCGAGCGCCCGGTGCGCCGCGTCCTCGCCGTGGACGTCGTGGACGACGAGGGCGAGGTGATCGCCGAGGCCGGCCAGGCCCTGTCCGACACCCTGATCAAGAAGATCCGCCGCGCCGAGCTCACCAAGGTCCCGGTGTTCGTGGCCTCCGGCCGCGCCGAGTCCACCCTGATCAAGAACACCCTGGCCAAGGACCCGACCCACGGCCAGAAGGAAGCGCTGTCGCAGATCTACTCGCTGCTCCGCCCCGGCGACGCCCCCGACGAGGAGACCGCCAAGCAGGCGCTCGAGCGGCTGTTCTTCTCGCCCAAGCGCTACGACCTGGGCCGCGTGGGCCGCTACAAGATCAACCAGCGCCTCGGCCTCAGCACGGCGGCCAGCCACACCGTGCTCACCACCGAGGACTTCGTCGCCATCGTGCGCTACCTCGTGGAGCTGCACGAGGGCCGCGGCCACGTGGACGACATCGACCACCTCGGCAACCGCCGCATCCGGTCGGTGGGCGAGCTCATCGCCAACCAGTTCTCCGTCGGCCTGTCGCGCATGGCGCGGCTGGTCAAGGAGCGCATGTCCATCAACACCGATCCGGAAAAGATCTCGCTCGACGACCTGGTGAACGCGCGCACGGTCTCGGCGGTCATCCAGGCCTTCTTCGGCTCGTCGCAGCTGTCGCAGTTCATGGACCAGACCAACCCGCTGGCCGAGCTGACCCACAAGCGCCGCCTGTCGGCGCTCGGCCCGGGCGGCCTGACGCGCGAGCGCGCCGGGTTCGAGGTCCGCGACGTGCACTATTCGCAGTACGGCCGCATGTGCCCCATCGAGACGCCGGAAGGCCCGAACATCGGCCTCATCACGTCGCTGGCCTGCTACGCGCGGGTCAACGACCTCGGCTTCGTCGAGACGCCCTACCTCGTGGTCAAGAACGGCCGCGTCACCGGCGAGATCGCCTGGCTCGACGCCAACAAGGAAGAGGACGCGATCATCGCGCAGGCGAACGCGCGCCTCAACCCCGACGGCACGTTCGTGGACTCGCTGGTGCTGTGCCGCATGCAGGGCGACGTGCCGCTCACGCCGCCCGACCGCATCGACTACATGGACGTCGCGCCCGAGCAGCTGGTCTCGATCGCCGCCGCCCTCATCCCGTTCCTCGAGCACGACGACGCGAACCGCGCCCTCATGGGCTCGAACATGCAGCGGCAGGCCGTGCCGCTCCTCAACCCGCGCACGCCGCTCGTCGGCACCGGGCTCGAGGAGAAGGTGGCCGTCGACTCGGGCGCCGTGGTCATCGCCAAGCGCGCCGGCGTGGTCACCCGCGTCACCGCCGACGAGATCATCGTCGACGCCGGCTCGGGCGACCGTCGCAAGCCCGACGACGACCGCCCGCTGGCCCGGCTCACCCAGCACGACCGGTACCGCATCAAGAAGTACTGGCGCACCAACCAGGACACCGCCATCAACCAGCGCCCGCTCGTCCGGCTCGGACAGAAGGTGAAGGTCGGTGACGTCATGGCCGACGGCGCGGGCACCGAGATGGGCCAGCTGGCGCTCGGCTCCAACGTCACCGTCGCGTTCATGCCCTACTACGGGCACAACTTCGAGGACGCCATCGTGCTCTCCGAGCGCGTGGTCAAGGACGACGTCTACTCGTCGATCCACATCTCGGAGCTGGAGCTGCACGTCCGCGACACCAAGCGCGGGCAGGAAGAGATCACGCGGGAAATTCCGAACGTGGCCGAGGAGGCGCTCACCGACCTCGACGAGCGCGGCATCGTCCGCCTCGGCGCCCACGTGAAGCCGGGCGACATCCTGGTCGGCAAGATCACGCCCAAGGGCGAGACCGAGCTGTCGCCGGAAGAGAAGCTGCTCACGGCGATCTTCGGCGAGAAGGCCAAGGACGTGAAGGACTCGTCGCTCAAGGTGCCGCCGGGCATGGAAGGCGTGGTCATCGACGTGAAGATCTTCTCGCGCATCGAGGACCAGGTGGTCGAGAAGGACCGCGGCGAGCGGATCGGCGAGGTGCGCCGCCTCGAGGCCGAGGAGAAGCTGCGCGTGAACGACGTCCGCGACGCCGAGCTGAGCGACCTGCTCGACGGGCAGACCGTGGCGCTGGCCCTCAAGTCGGGCACGGTCGAGGAGGCCATTCCGGCGGGCACGAAGCTCACGGCGGCCGGGCTGGCCGAGATCAAGATCTCGTCGCTCGACCTCAAGACCTTCCGCGTCGAGAACAAGAAGACCAACGAGCGCGTCCGCGCCGTGATCGACCTCGCCACCGACGAGAAGGCGAAGATCGAGGAGAAGGCCGAGGAGCGCATCGACCGCATCCTCCAGCCGGACGAGCTGCCCCCGGGCGTCATCCAGCTGGTCAAGGTCTATCTCGCCGAGAAGCGCAAGGTCTCGGTGGGCGACAAGATGGCCGGCCGCCACGGCAACAAGGGCATCGTGGCCCGCGTCGTTCCCGAGGAGGACATGCCGTTCCTTCCCGACGGGCGGCCGGTGGACATCGTGCTCAACCCGCTCGGCGTGCCGAGCCGCATGAACGTGGGGCAGATCCTGGAGACGCACCTCGGCTGGGCGGCCCGCATTCTGGGCTTCTACGCCAAGACGCCGGTGTTCCAGGGCGCCAACGAGCGCGAGATCGGCCTGCTGCTCAAGCTGGCCGGCGTGTCGTGGGCGCGCGAGGCGCTGTCGCTGCGCGCCGCGGCGCCGGCGATCACCGACGCCGACGTGAAGACGATCCTCGGCGACATCAAGCCCGATCGCACCCAGGTGGGCGAGCAGTTCGAGCTGCTGCAGGAAGCCAGCATCAACCAGCTCGGCGCCCGGGGGATGTCGCAGGGCACCCGCGACGTGTTCCACCGCATGCGCGACTTCCTCGCCGCCGCGGCGGCCGAGCTGGCCGCGCGCGAGCAGGCCGAGATCGCCACGCAGGCGGCGTACCACGGGGCGGAGCACGACGACGCCTCGGCGTCGCAGAAGTCGGCGTTCAAGGCGGCGCTCAAGGACCTCGAGAAGCAGCGGGCGCTGGAATCGGCGGCGCTGCTCGAGAGCGAGGAGCTGCCGTCGCTGGCCGCCATGCTCGGCCGGAAGGCGGAGGCCGACGTGGACGCCGCGGCGGTGGAGCTGATGCGCCTGGCCGGGCTCACGCCGTTCGGCAAGGTGCGCCTGCGCGACGGCCGCAGCGGCGAGACCTTCGCCTCGCCGGTGACGGTGGGCGAGATCTACATGCTCAAGCTCTCGCACCTCGTCGACGACAAGATCCACGCCCGCAGCATCGGCCCGTATTCGCTGGTGACGCAGCAGCCGTTGGCCGGCAAGGCGCAATTCGGCGGCCAGCGCTTCGGTGAGATGGAGGTGTGGGCCCTCGAGGCCTACGGCGCGGCGCACACGCTGCAGGAGATC
>JAGWRZ010000107.1 GCA_028876365.1 Acidobacteriota bacterium
CACGACGCGTACGTCGGCGTAGGTGGCGCCGCGGGAGCGGGCGGTATCGAGGGCGCGGCGTGCGATGTCGCGCTCGGACGAGAACGCCGGGACGGTCACCCGGCTACGGCCTCGCGACCTTGTAGTTCGGCGCTTCCACCGTGATCTGCACGTCGTGCGGATGCGACTCGCGCAGCCCCGCGCCGCTGATGCGGACGAAGCGCGCCTTCGTGCGCAGGTCCTCGATCGTCGCCGCACCGACGTAGCCCATGCCCGCGCGGAGACCGCCGACCAACTGATGCACGAGCGGCGCGAGCGGACCGCGCGCCGGCACGCGACCCTCGATGCCCTCGGGGACGAGCTTTTCGACGTCCTCGACGTCGTTCTGGAAGTAGCGGTCCTTCGAGAAGCCGCGCGCCTTCATCGCGCCGAGCGAGCCCATGCCGCGGTACTCCTTGAAGCGCTCCCCCTGGTGGACGATCACCTCGCCCGGCGCCTCGTCGGTGCCGGCGAGCATCGAGCCGAGCATGACCGTGTCGGCGCCGGCCGCGATCGCCTTCGCGATGTCGCCGGAGGAGGTGATGCCGCCGTCGCCGATGACGGGCACGTCCACCGCCTGTGCGATCTCGTGGATCGCCGTGATCTGCGGTACGCCGACGCCCGCGACGACGCGCGTCGTGCAGATCGAGCCGGGGCCGACGCCTGCCTTCACCGCGTCCGCGCCCGCGTCGGCGAGCGCGTGCGCGGCCTCGCCCGTGGCGATGTTTCCGGCGATGACCTCGACGCCGACGGCGCCCTTGATCCTGCGCACCATCTCGATCACGGCGGCCGAGTGGCCGTGCGCGGTGTCGACGACGAGGACGTCGGCGCCGGCCGCTGCGAGCGCCTGCGCGCGCTCGAGGGCGTCGGGCCCGACGCCGACGGCGGCGCCGGCGCGCAGCCGGCCGCGCTCGTCCTTCGTCGCGTGCGGGAACTGCGTCTTCTTCTGGATGTCCTTGACGGTGATGAGCCCGCGCAGCCGGCCGTCGGCATCGACGACGGGAAGCTTCTCGATCTTGTGCCGGTGGAGGATGTCCTCCGCCTCGGCGAGCGTCGTGCCGACCGGAGCCGTGACGAGGTTCCGCACCGTCATGAGCGCCGAGACGGGCTGCTCCACATCGTCCTCGAACCGGAGGTCGCGGTTCGTGAGGATGCCGACGAGGATACCGTCCGCGTCCGTGATCGGGACGCCGGAGACCTTGTAGTGCGCCATCAGGCCGAGCGCCTCGCGGACGCGCGCGTCCGGCGGAAGCGTCACGGGCTCGACGATCATCCCGGCCTCGGACCGCTTCACCTTGTCGACTTCCGCCACCTGCAGCTCGATGGAGAGGTTGCGATGGACGATGCCGATGCCGCCCTCGCGCGCGAGCGCGATCGCGAGCCGCGCTTCGGTGACCGTGTCCATCGCCGCCGAGACGACCGGGATGCTGAGCTCGATCGTCCGGGTGAGCCGCGTGCGGGTGGACACCTGGTTCGGCAGCACAGACGACTCGGCCGGGACGAGGAGGACGTCGTCGAACGTCAGGCCCTCGCGGGCGAACTTCCGGTCCAGCTCGAGCAGCCGCTGCAGCTCGTCCGGACGAAGGTCGACGCTCAAGGAGGCAAGGGTACCAATGTGCACGGATTGCACTCGCCAAACACGTCCCTAACACCGGCCCGTTACGGTGATCCGGATGCGCATGCTGCTCGGCGCGCTCGTTCTCGTGGCCTCGATCGTCCATACGGCGACACGCGCGGGGCAGGTGGAGACGCTCTACACGAGCCCCGCCCACCGGACCATCGCCGCGTTCGCACAGGACGACGGCCTCGTCGCCTGGTTCGCGCCGAGCGGGGGCGCGTGCAACGACGTCTGGCTCTGGCAGCTGGGACACGCGAAGCAGAGCCTCCCGGCGCAGGGGAACGGCTACCACGACGTCACGTGCGACTGGCACGTGCCGCCGAGCTCGCCCGTCGGCCTCGCGGTCGCGGCGAACCACGGAGCGCCGGCGCTCCTGTGGACGCTGCACGAGTCGGCCGCGCAGGCGCTCCGGTTCGACTACGTCCTCGGCGCGACGGTCGCAGACCCGAACGAGCGCCGCTTCCAGGAGGTCGCGCACGCGAGCCACGGCGCCGGATCGTGGCTCACCGGCGTCGCGGGAAGCGGGTCGACGCTCGTCTACTCGGTCACGCAGGTCGCATACAAGAACCAGGTGGACTGCCTCTCGACGCCGACGGCGCCCGGCGCATGCGACCTCAAGGTCGTCGACGACGCCGGGGGGATCTACCGCGTCGTCGGACGGAAGACGCCGACACCGGTCAAGGGAGCGCGCGCAGCCGTCGCCATCGCCGTCTCCGGCAACGACGTCGCCTTCGTCCCCGCCGTCGGCAGCTCGACGGCGGACGGTCATCCGCTCGCGTCGGCGGACGTCCCCATCGAGGTCCGCGACGTTCGCGACGGAGCGCTCGTCGCGAGCGTCTTCCCGCGCGGGACGCCGATCGCGATCGCGCTCTCGAGCGACACGCTCGCCTTGCTCGGAAGCGCCGCCGGCAAGCTCGCGCTCACGTGGTACTCGATCCCGTCCGGGACGGAGGCGGGAACGACGACCGTGCCCCGGACGACCGCCCCGATGCTCTCCGCGGCGGACGGCACCGTCGTGTTCCGCGTCGGCCTCTCCATCCGCCGGCTCGACACCGCCACGAAGCAGGTGCACACGGTCGCGCATGCGGCGGCGACGCCGATCGGGCTGTCGATCGCCGGACAGCGGATCGCCTGGGCCGAGAACGTCGACGGCCGCGGACGGATCCGCGCGATCACCCTCGCCTCAGGCTGAGACGGGCGCGAGCTCTTCGAGCTCGACGTCGGCGGCGAGCCTGCTCGCCTCGCGCGGGTCGAACCTGCCGGCCCCGACCTCGAGGACGGATGCGGCCGCGCAGCCGACCGCGCTCCGCAGCGCGTCGCCGACGGGCTGGTCGTTGAACCTCGCGGCGAGGAAGCCCGCGAGCAGCACGTCGCCGGCCCCGACGGATGCGACCGGGTCGATGCGCTCGATGGAGGCGCGGAATCTCTGCACCCTGCGCTCCTCGCGGACGAGCGCGAAGCACGACGTCTCCCGCGTGATGAGCACGTTGCGCGCACCGAGGTCGGCGATCGTGTCGAGCGCCATGAGGAAGTCCGCCTCGTCGGTGAACTCCTGGCCGACGAGGCTCTCGGCCTCGCTCTGGTTCGGCGACACGAGGAACGGCTCCGCCTCCACGCCGTAACGGAGCGGCTCGCCCTCGCAGTCGACGACGGACGGCACGCCCCGACGGTTGAGCTCCCGGATCGCCTCCGCGTAGAAGTCGTCGTCCACGTCGCGGGGCAGCGAGCCGGAGAAGACGACGAACGTCGCGACGCGCGAGAGGTAGCGCAGCTTGTCGAGGAGCATCTCCAGCTCCTCCGGGCGAACGGCCGGGCCCCACTCGTAGATCTCGGTCAACGTGCCGCCGGTGGGATCGACGACGGCCGTCGACGTTCGCGACTCGTCGGAGATGCGGACGAAGTCGTTGAGGATCGCCTCGAGCGCGAGCTCCTCGACGATGCGCTCGCCCGTGCGGCCGCCCGCGAGGCCCGTTGCGATCACGGGCGCGCCGAGCGCCTTCAGCGCACGCGCGACGTTCACTCCCTTGCCCCCGGCGGACGTGAAGCTCGCGCTCGCGCGGTGACGGTGGCCGAGCTGGATGTTCGGCACCGTGAGCGTGCGGTCGATCGCTGCGTTGAGGGTGACCGTGACGATCACGAGAAGGATCCTCGGAGCATGCCGCCGGAAAGGCTACTTCACCCTGATCCGCTCGCCGACGCGGAGCGCCGTCGTGCCGACGCCGGGATTGAGACGCTCGAGGCCCGCGACGCTCGTGTGCGTCTTCGCCGCGATGACGGAGAAGCTGTCGCCGCGCTGCACGACGTAGAAGCTCTTCAGAGGGGGCGGCTTCCTCGCGTGCACGAGCTTCGCCGGGTGGACGACCACTGCATGGGGCTTCACCGGCGCCCCGTGCCGCTGCAGCCCGTAGTGGATGCCGAGGACCGCCGCGGTGACGACGAGGAGAAACGCCGCCGGCGCCGCGTACAGCCTCACCAGCCGGACGCCGCCCAGACGTCGTGAGCGAGCCGCGCGGCAGCGCCGCCGGCGGCGCCGCGCCAGTCGTCGGTGACGTTGCGATACGCGTAGATGACCGAGCGCGAGGCGGAGACGAGAGCGCTCGCCGGCCCGCTCGTGAACGCGGGAGCGAGATCCGCGGGCTTCCCTCCCTGCGCGCCGACCCCGGGAAGGAGCAGGACGGACTGCGGGAGGAGCCTCCGCGCCTCCGCCACCTCGCGCGGGAACGTCGCGCCGACGACCGCCCCGACCGCCGACAGCCCGCCCTCCCCGACGAGGTCTTCCCCCCAGTCGCCGACGAGGCCGGCGACGTGCTGCCACAGCAGCGTCCCGTCGGAGAGCCGGACGTCCTGCACGTCGGCGCCGCCCGCGTTCGAGGTCTTCACGAGGCAGAAGAGACCGGACCCGTCACGCCTGCATGCGGCGAGGAACGGCTCGAGCGCATCGCGGCCGAGATACGGGTTCACGGTGATCGCGTCCGCCAGCGGCGGCGCGTCGCCGCGCGACTCGACGAACGCGCTCGCATATGCGCGCGCGGTCGACCCGATGTCGCCGCGCTTCGCATCGGCGACGACCAGCACCTCCGCCGCGCGCGCGTACGTGCACACCTCCTCGAGCGCACGGAAGCCGTCGGAGCCGAGCGCCTCGAAGAACGCGAGCTGCGGCTTGACCGCGACCGCGTACGGGGCGACCGCGTCGACGATCCCGCAGCAGAAGCGCGCACACGCGGCGGCGGCGTGGTCGCGGCCGAGCACGGTCTCTCCGCGGAGCTCGACCGGGAGCATGTCGGCCACCGGATCGAGGCCGACGACGACCTGGCTGCGCTTGCGCTCGACCGCCTCGGCGACGCGGTCGGCGAAATGGGTCGGTGCGACACGCGCCACGTCGTCTCAATCTACTTCCGGCTCCGGAATGCGCGAGGGGCCGCCCGTGCGGCCCCTCGACGATCCTCGGAGGAGACGTGCCCGTGTGCTGCGCGCGCTAGCCGCCCTTGACGGCGGACTTCAGCGCGCTGCCGGCCGAGAACTTGGGAACGCGTGCGGCCGGGATGTGCACCTTCTCGCTCGGGTTGCGCGGGTTCACGCCGGTGCGGGCGGCACGCTGCTGGCTCGAGAACTTGCCGAAACCGGTGAAGGACACCTCGCCGCCGCTCTTCAGCGTGTCGGTGATCGCATCGAGGAACGCGTCGACCGCCTTGCCTGCATCGCGCGCCGTCAGCTGGCTCCGCCTCGCGACCTCGTTGACGAACTCCTGCTTGGTCACGTGCCTCTCCTCCTATCGTTAGATCGACTGCACGCCGACTGACCCTACCAGCGAGGCCGGATGCGCTCAACCATGCGGTTTTGCGGGACTTTTCACGTCCTCCAGAAGCTCGCTCGCGCGGAAGATCGGACGGAGCCTGACGGCCTTTCGCGCGAGCGCGTCGGCGCCGCCCTCCTCGCGGTCGACGACGCACACGGCGCTCTGCACGACGAGGCCGGCGGAGCGCAGCGCCTCGACCGAGTCGAGCAGCGCGCCGCCGGAGGTGACGACGTCCTCGACGAGGCACAGCGTCTCGCCCTCGTCGTAGGGCCCTTCGAGCCGGTTCCCCGTGCCGTACTCCTTCGCCTCCTTGCGGACGATGACGAACGGAAGCCCGCACTCGAGCGACGCCGCGGCCGCGAGCGCGACCGCGCCCAGCTCGGGCGCCGCGATCCTCGTCGCATCCGGGGCGTGCGCCTCGATCTCGGCGGCGATCCGCTCGCCGAGCGCGCGCAGGATGTCCGGCCGGGTCTCGAAGCGGTACTTGTCGAGGTAGTAGCGCGACCGCTTGCCGGAACGCAGGACGAAGTCGCCCTCGAGGTAGGCGTGCTCGACGAGCGCGCGGCGGAGCTCAGCGTCGCGCACGTCCGGCCGCGAGCGCGTCGCGGGCGATGGGGAGCATCGAGGCCGCCTCGGCGGAGCCGTCGTCGTAGGAGATCATCGAGCCGTCGTCGTAGTAGACGTCGACGCGCTCGCGGCGGCGCGCGACCGTCCGGCGGTAGAGGACGCTGCCGGCCGCGAGGCCGGTGACGAATCCGAAGACGCCGAGAGCCCTACGTTTCATCGGCGGCCTTCTTCGGGGCGCGGCGACGGCGCGGCTTCGGCGCGTCGCCGCTGTCGCGCAGGCAGCTCTTCAGGTCGTAGAACACGAGGCCGGTCGTCGGGTCCGCCCCGGTCGTGGCGGCGATCCGCCGCTCGCCGTCGCGCACGACGAAGACGCTGCCGGACGGCGTCGACGCCTCGACCTGTGTCACGACGTGCCCCTCGACGAGCGAGACCGCCCTGTCGAGGAGCGCGCCGGCGGCGTGCGCGAGCGCGGAGGCCTCCTCGTCGGGGAGCGTCGAGGCGGCGATCGCGCCGCTCGCATCGAAGAGGACGGCGGCCTCCACCTGGGAGGAGATCTCGGTCAGGTCGGCGAGGGCCTGGGCGGCGTCCATACGGGCCGCCGACGTTAGCACGATGCAAACTGGGCCGATGCGCGTCCGCAAGCGTGCGCTCTTCGCGAAGTTCTTCGCCGACCGCGGAACCCATCTGGCCGCGATGGTCGCCTACTTCGCCCTGCTCTCGTTCGTTCCGCTCATCTTCCTCGCGCTCTCGCTGCTCGGCCTCGCCCACCGCGCCGATGCGTCCGACTTCCTCGTGCGCGAGCTGAAGCGGGCATTCCCGGGCAGCTCGCTGCAGAGCATCCTCACTCTCGTCCGCCGCGTGCAGGAGAACGCCGCGACGCTCGGCATCATCGGCGGCGTCGGGCTCGTCTGGTCGTCGCTCTCGCTCTTCAGCGCGCTCGAGTCGGCGTTCAACATCGTGTACGGCCGTCCGAACCGTCCGTTCCTGCGCGGGAAGACGGTCGCGGCCGCATTGATGGCCAGCGTGCTCGTCACGCTGTTCGCAAGCCTCGTCGCGGGCGGGCTCGGCGTCGACCTCCTGAAGCGGTACGCGCCCGGCTTCGTCTCCGGTCATGCGGCCGCGTACACGCTGTCGGTCGCGGTGTCGCTCCTCGGCGTCTTCGTCTTCCTGCTCGCGGTCTACCGCCTGCTGCCGAACGCGCCGCTGACGGTGCGCGAGGTCCTGCCGGGCGCGGTGATGGGCGCGATCGTGCTCGGAGCGTCGTTCCAGATCCTGCCCGTGTTCGTCCGCTTCGCCGATGTGAACGTCACCCTGCGCGTGCTCGGCGGCCCCGCCATCCTCCTCCTGTGGCTGTACGTGATGGCGAACGTCATCGTTCTCGGCGCCGAGCTGAACTGGTGGACGGGGCAGCGCTACGGCTCGCCGCCGCGCGCCGGCGACACAACCGAATCGGGGCCGGACACCGGACGCGTCCCGGCGCCCTGACGATCACGTCCTCGGTGCCGGCGCCCCTTCCTGGATCACCGACTGCACGGTGCCGTCACGGCGGATGAAGAAGAACCACGTGTGCGCCGTCGCGCCGTGGTTCCACGCCTCGGTCAGCGTCACGACCGCGCGCGCCGGCCGCACGAGCGAGATGTCGGTGGAGCACGACGCCTGCAGCTTCACGCCCTTCACGTACACGGTGCAGGGCAACGTTCCCGGGTCGTGCGGAAAGCGCTGGCCCAGCGAGCGGGCTGCACGACCGCCGGAGAAGAACGCGCGCAGGACCCGCTTCGACGTCGGATCGGTGCCGCCGCAGCCGGCGAGCACGACGGCGACCCCGAGCGCGGCGGCGAGCGCGCGCGCCGCGCGCGCGCGATGCGAGTGCCGTTCCTTCCAGTCGTCGCCGAGCTCGGCGACCGTGCGCGTCTCGCCCTCGGGAACGAAGACCGGGTCGTAGCCGAATCCCTCGCGTCCACGCGGCTCCTCCGCGATCCGCCCCTCGAGCGTCCCGGTGCCGCGGAGCTCCTCGCCGTCCGGCGTCAGCAACACGAGCTCGGAGACGTAGCGCGCCTCGCGGTCCCGCACGCCGTCGAGCTCGCCGAGGAGCTTCTCGATCGCCGGTGCGCCCTCGGGCGCGTACCGCGCCGACTCGACCCCGGGTCGCCCGCCGAGCGCGGAGACCTCGATCCCGGAGTCCTCGGCGAGCACCCACTCGCGACCGCCGCTCCGCTCGCGCCCGAAGTCGGCCTTCGCGCGCGCGTTGGCGTAGTAGGTCTCCCCGGTCTCGGGCGGATAGTCGTCCGCCGAGAGCGGCTCGATCGCGAAGCCCGGCAAGAGACGTTCGAGCTCGCGCGCCTTGTGCGCATTGCGCGAGCACAACCATGCCTTCACTCCGACCAACGCACCTCGAGCACGCCGTCGATGTCGCCGACGGCCGCGACGATCGCGGTCGCGCCGTTGCCGCCGAGCTCGACGTCGAGCGCGACGCTGCGCCGGTCGCCCTCCTGCGCGATCTCGAGGGCGACGACACGCGCGTTCTGCTGCTCGATCACCTCGAGGATCGGGACGGGGCTGCCGCCCGCCGGGATGTCGACGACGAGGCGGTCGACGTCGGGGCGCCAGCGGCGGATGAGCTTGTACGCGGCGATGCGCAGTGGCCCGAGCGTGAGAATCGCGCCGAGCGTCGCGATCACCGCCCCCGAGTAGAAGCCCGCTCCCACCGCCATCCCGATCGCGGCGACGAGCCACAACG
This sequence comes from Acidobacteriota bacterium, assembly GCA_028876365.1. Classification (GTDB taxonomy): domain Bacteria; phylum Actinomycetota; class Thermoleophilia; order Gaiellales; family Gaiellaceae; genus Palsa-739. The sequence continues at coordinate 8,737 of JAGWRZ010000107.1, forward strand.
TCGCCGCCGTCGTGAGCCCTCGGACGGAGAGACCCTGGCGGATGATCGCGCCCGCACCGAGGAAGCCGATGCCGCTGACGATCTGCGCCGCGATGCGCGTGGGATCGACGACGATCCGCCCCTGCTCGACGACGTCGCGAAACCCGTAGGCGGAGACGAGCGTGAAGAGCGCGGCGCCGACGCACACGACGAGGTGCGTCCGGAGCCCCGCCTGGCGCTCGCGCAGCTCCCGCTCGAGCCCGACGGCGCCGCCGAGGCCGGCCGCGACGGCGAGACGGAGAGTGACGCTCCCCCACGAGAGCTCCGGGACGGCGCCGCTAAGGACGTGGAGCATCGGCGGCCTCCTCCTGTACGCGCGCGATGCGCTCGATGCCGCCTTCTGCGAGCTCGAGCAGCTCGTCGAGCCGCTCCCGCGTGAACGGGTCCTTCTCGGCCGTCGCCTGCACCTCGACGAGGCGCCCGTCGCCGGTCATGACGACGTTCATGTCCGTGTCGGCGTTCGAGTCCTCGGCGTAGTCGAGGTCGAGCATCGGGACGCCGTCCACGACGCCGACCGAGACGGCGGCGACGGAGTCGGCGAACGCGCGCGACAGCCCGAAGTGGTCGAGCGCGCGCCGTCCGGCGACGTAGGCGCCGCTGATCGCGGCGCAGCGCGTTCCTCCGTCCGCCTGGAGAACGTCGCAGTCGAGCCACAACGTCCGCTCGCCGAGCGCCCTGAAGTCGGCCACCGCGCGCACCGCGCGCCCGATCAGCCGCTGGATCTCGACCGTGCGCCCCTGCTGCTTGCCGCGTGCCGCCTCGCGCTCGACGCGGTCCCCGGTCGACGCCGGCAGGAGCGAGTACTCCGCGGTGATCCAGCCGCGGCCGCTGTTGCGAAGCCAGCGGGGGACCTCCTCCTGGATCATCGCCGTGCAGAGGACGATCGTCTTGCCCTGCGTGACGAGAACGGAGCCGTGCGGCTGCTCGAGGTAGTCCGGCTCGATCGTCAGCGGGCGCAGCTCGGCCGGCTGCCTACCGTCGCCCCTGCTCATGCCGCCGCACCGAGCTCGGCGAGGCTCACGTGCTCGACGCCGCCGATCGGCAGCTGGAGGAAGCGCCGTCCCATCTCGCGGAACGCGTCCGGGTCGCCGGTCGTGAGGAAGCGGTACGCGCCGGTCCGCGACGTGTCGTTCTCGACGCGCTTGCGCGCGAGCGTGTCCGACACCTCGCGTGCGGTCTCCTCCGCCGAGAACACGAGCGTCACGTCCCGGCCGAAGACGCGCTGGAAGACGGGCCGGATCAAGGGATAGTGCGTGCAGCCGAGGATGACGGTGTCGACGCCTGCGTCTCTCAGCGGGGCCGCGTACTCTCGCACGGCCTCCTCCGTCTCGCCCGTGTACGGGTCGTCGCTCTCGATCAACGGCACGAGACGCGGGCAGGCGACGGAGACGAGCTCGACGCCCGCGTCGTGCGCGTGCACGAGCTCGCGGTAGCGGCCGCCGTCGACCGTGCCCTGCGTCGCGAGCAGTCCGACGCGCCGGTTGCGCGTCGCCTGCACCGCCGCGCGCGCCTCCGGGGCGATCACGCCGATGACGGGCACGGTGAGCTCCGACTGGAGCTGCGGCATCGCCGCCGAGGTGGCCGTGTTGCAGGCGACGACGATGAGCTTGACGTCCTGCTCCTCGAGGAAGGAGCCGATCTCGCGCGCGAACCCGCGAACCTCCTCGAGGGGCCGCGGCCCGTACGGAAGGCGCGCGTGGTCGCCGAGGTAGACGAAATCCTCGTGCGGAAGCGTCACGAGGCACTCGTGCAGGACGGTGAGACCGCCGACGCCCGAATCGAACACTCCCACGGCTCGCGCATCCACGGACGAGATCTTAGGCTTAGGCTTCTCCCGTGCTCGTCGCCCTCCTCGTATCCGCCCTCCTCGGCACCGCGGCGCCGCAGCCCGTGACGGTGACCGCCTCCGACGGCGTGCCCCTCGCCTGCTCGCTCGTCGAGCCCGACGGCGCCCCGCCCGCGGGCGGCTGGCCCGCGGTCATCCTCTTCCACGGGCTCGGCGGCTCGCACACCGACATGGAGCCGCTCGCGACGAACACCTTCGCGCCCGCCGGCTTCGTCTCGCTCGAGTGCGACGCCCGCGGCACGGGCGCATCCGGCGGGCAGTTCGGGCTCGACGGGCCGCGCGAGACCCAGGATGCCCGGGATCTGTTCGACTGGCTGGCGGCGCGCCCCGAGGTGTCGGACACGCAGATCGGCGCGTTCGGGATCTCGCTCGGCGGAGGCGCCGTGTGGAACGCGACGGCGGCCGGCGTCCCGTTCAAGGCGATCGTCCCGGAGATCACGTGGACGAACCTGACGACGGCGCTCGCGCCGCAGGGGGTCGCGAAGTCGGCGCTCGTGCAGTTGCTCGCCGGCCTGACTCCGCCTTCGCGCTGGGATCCTTCGCTGCTCGCGTCGGCGGCGACGCTCGCGCAGGGCACGGTCACGGCCGACGCCGCCGCCGCGGCGGTCGCCCGCTCGCCGCTCGCGCAGCTCTCGTCGATCTCGGTGCCGACACTCCTCGTCCAGGGACGGCACGACTTCCTCTTCGACATCGACCAGGCGGAGACCGCCTACCGCGAGCTCGCCGGCCCGAAGGAGCTGTACATCGGCGACGTCGGCCACGTGCCGGCGCCGAACCCGCCGGCCGAGGCCCCGACCTATCTCGGCCTCGTCGTCGAATGGTTCGACAAGTACCTCAAGGGAAGCGGCTCGACCGGCCCCGCGGTCGAGCTCGCGCACGATCCGTGGGACGGCAGGGTGACGGCGTATGCGGCGCTGCCCGCGACCAGGCGCGCCTCGGTGACGATGCCCGGCACGACGACGATCGGAGGCGGCGGCAAGGTCGTCCGCAGCGCGCGACTCACCGGCGGCCCGCACGAGACGTTCGGCGACTCGACCGTCGTCGTGCGCTACTCGGGTGCGAAGAGCTGGGACCACCTGGTGGCCGTCCTGTCGGCGAGCGGGATCGCGACGCCGATCTCGACGGGCGCGTGCCCGGTGACGGCGGCGAACGGCGTCCTGCAGATCCATCTCATGAACGAGAGCGTCCGCGTGCCCGCCGGCGCGAAGTTCACGGTCACGCTCGCCGCGACGTCGGGCGTCGCACCGGTCTATGCGACGCCGGAGCCGGCCGGCGCGTCGATCACGGTCGACCGCGTGACACTGCAACTCTCGTTCCTGAAGAAGGCAGTCTCGAAATAGCGGCGACCGTGCGCGTCGGCACCTGCTCGTGGGCCGACGAGGCGCTGTCGAAGCACTTCTATCCGCCGAAGCTGCCCCCGCGCGAGCGGCTCGCCTGGTACGCGGGCCACTTCGACACGGTCGAGGTCGACTCGACGTACTACCGCCTCCCGGCCGAGCCGGTGGTGCGCGGCTGGGCCGACCGGACACCGGCGGGATTCGTCATGCACGTGAAGGCGTTCGGATTGATGACGCGACATCCCGTGAAGGTCGAGGTGCTCCCCGAGGACCTGCGCGCGGAGATGCCCGTGGACGAGAGGGGCCGCGTCGACCGGCCGCCGCGCGAGCTCCGCGGCGAGGTGTTCCGCCGGTTCCTCGAGGCGCTCGAGCCGCTTCGCGCCGCGCAAAAGCTCGGCGGGATCCTCATGCAGATGCCGCAGTACGTCGTGCTCAAGGAGAGCTCGCTCGCGTACCTCGAGTGGGCGCGCGAGCAGCTCGACGGGTACGAGATGCTCGTCGAGTTCCGTCACCGCTCCTGGCTCGAGGATGTGAATCGCGCCGAGACGCTCTCGTTCCTCGAGCGCATCGGCGCGACGTACGTGACCGTCGACGCGCCGCGCTCGAACGAGGCGAGGAACCTCGTCCCGACCGTGCCCGCGCTGACGTCCGGGACCGCGTACGTCCGCTTCCACGGGCGCAATCTCGCCACGTGGAACAAGCGCGGAGGCTCGGCCGCCGAGCGCTTCGACTATCTGTACAGCGAGGAGGAGCTCGCCGAATGGGTCCCGACGCTGCGCGCACTCGCCGCCGGAGCGCAGCAGGCGTTTGCGTTCTTCAACAACAACGCCTCTGCGCAGGACCCGAGGAATCCGCTCGGACGCGTGTCGCAGGCGGCGACGAACGCCGCCGAGCTGCGTAGTCTTCTCGGCGCATGAGGGTCCTGTCGGTCGTCCACGGCCCCGAGGCTCGCGCCGAGCTCTTCCAGCCCGTCGTCGAGCGTGCGGGGCACTCTCTCGACGAATGGAGCTTCTCGTGGGACCGGGATCCGCCCCGGCCGCTCGAGTCCTACGACGCGTATCTCGTCTTCGGCGGCGCGATGCACCCCGACCAGGAGGTGATGCACACGTGGCTGCCCGCGGAGATCGCGTGGCTCGAGACGCTCATCGCGGAGCGGCGGCCGACGCTCGGCGTCTGCCTCGGCGTGCAGCTCCTCGCGCGGGCGGCCGGCTCCCGCGTGTGGCGCCTGGACGAGCCGGAGATCGGCTGGATCGACGTCGAGCTCACCGGCGAGGCCGGAGACGACGCCGTCGTCGGCTCGCTGCCGGCGCGCTTCCCCGGGCTCGTGTGGCACCACTACACCTACGACGTCCCCGCCGGCGCGGTCGAGCTCGCGCGCACCGGCCGCACGACCCAGGGCTTCCGACTCGGCGACGCGTGCTGGGGCGTGCAGTTCCATCCCGAGGTGACCGCGCTCCAGCTCGACCGCTGGACCGCCGACTTCGAGGACCCGCCGCCCGACCCGACGGGCCTGCGCGCGGAGACGCGCCGGCACATCGGCGCGTGGAACGAGCTCGGGCGGACGCTCTGCGACGCGTTCCTCGTCGCCGCCGAGCGACTGCTCGCCCGTACCGCCTAGCGCTCGAGCGGGAGCTCGGCGTGCCGCGACCACTCGTGCCACGAGCCCGCGTAGTTGCGTGCGTCGTATCCCGCCGAGCGCAGCGCGAGCGTCGCGAGCGCCGAGCGCGAGCCGGAGTGGCAGTAGGCGACGACCTCGGAGCCCTCGGGGGCGCCGACGAGCTCCCGGATCCGCTCGGGGGACTCCGGCCGGCCCGGCCCGGCGTACAGCGAACCCACCTCGACGTTCCTCGCGCCGGGGATGTGACCTTGGCGCGGGTCGCACGCGCTCCCGCCGCGGCCGGTGTACTCGTCGTCGCGGCGCACGTCGAGGATCGTCAGCGACGGATCGTCGAGCCGCGCGGCGAGCTCGCCTCGCGTCGGCAGCGCGCGCAGGTTGGGCGCGAGGTCGGCGTCACGGACCGGCACGAGCTCGACCGGCCCCGTCGCGGTCTCGCCTTCCCACGCGGCCATGCCGCCGACGAGGATGGACACCTTCGGATGGCCCGCGAGCTCCGCCAGCTGCGCCGCCGGCATGGCGCCGATGCCGTCCCCGCGGTCGACGAGCACGAGCCGCTCGCGACCGGTGATGCCGTGACGGCGCAGCCGCAGCACGATCTCCCGCGCGAGCTCGCTCAGCGACGCCTCGTCCGCGGAGGGCGGCGGCGATCCGAGCACGAGCGGGCGCGAGCCCGGGATGTGGCCGCGCGCGTGCGCATTCGGGCCGCGCACGTCGCCGACGACGAGATCGTCGTCGCCGAGGTGCCGGGCGAGCCACGTGACGTCGACGACGGACTCAGAGACGTGCGACGACATGCTCCTCCTCGGCGACGGCGGGACGGTCGAGCAGCCTTCCGAGCCACTCGCAGAGCGCAGGATAGGGATCGAGGTCGATTCCGGCGAGGTCCCGGGCGCGGAGGATCCACGGCACGTAGGCGATGTCGGCGAGCCCGTACGCGCCGCCGCCGAGCCACGGCCGCTCCTCGAGCGCCACGTCGAGGCGGTCGAGCTGCTCCGCGAGGAGCGCCTCCGCGCCGGCCTCGCCGCGCCGGAGCGCGTAGTACGGCGCCGTGAACGCGTCGTGGCGGACGATGCGCAGCCGTGCGAGCGCGCGGTCGGCGGGATCGGCGCCGAGGAGCGCGGGCTCCGGATGGCGCTCTTCGAGGTACTCCATGATCACGGCCGACTCGGGCAGCGTCCAGCCGTCCTCTTCGACGACGGGGACGCGCCCGGTGGCGTTCTTCCGGTAGATCCAGGCGGGACGGTCGTCGAGGTCGATCTCGATCGTCTCGAACTCGACGCCCTTCTCCGCGAGGACGATGCGCACCCGTGCGCAGTACGGGCACCGGGGCGCGTCGTACAGCGTCAGCATCAGGCCTTCACTCCCATGACCTCGGCGATCTGCGCATAGAGATCCTGTGCCGGCGGCAGCTCGCCCGGCGTCGCCGCCGTCCGCGCCGCCTCGCGCACGCGGTGGGGGTCGGCCCCCGTGAGCCGCGCGACGACGGTTGCGTTCGCTCCCATCGCGTACACGTCGCCGGGTGGCAGCTCGCCGTAGAACTCCGGGACGGAGAGATACTCGTCGACGTCTGCGCCGCGGTCGAACAGGTTGTAGCGGACGACCGCGCCGCGCTCGACGCCGAGCGCCAGGACGACGCTCGCGCTCGTGTAGGACAACTCCTGCGCGAGCGCCTTCAGCCGTTCCGGGTCGGCGTCGGTCGCGTCCGAGCGGACCCGCACCCAGCCGCCGCCGGCCTCGATCTCCGGCTCGGCGTGCAGCACGCGCAGCACCTTCAGCGCGTCGCGGCGCACCTTCTCGACGTCGTCGGTCTGGACGTGCACGCAGCCGAAGCTCGGGCCGTCCGCCCGGCGGCTCGCGAGCGCGGCGACGGGAGCGGCCAGCCGCCGCTCGACCGGGGCGAAGCCGAGCCGCTCGACCAGGTGGAGCGCCTCCGTCCTGCCCTCCGGCACGACGAGCTCGAGCCGCTCCACGCCCTGCTGGCGCGCCCACTCCGCGGCGGCACGCACGAGCTCCCTGCCGATGCCCCGCCCGCGCGCCTCCGGCCGGACGTAGAGCACGTCGACGACGCCTTCACGCCGCAGCGCGATGATCCCGTCCTCGTCGGCGAGGAGGGTTGCGTCGGGGTGGAAGTCGCCCGCAGGGTCGAACGCACGCGAGAGTTCCTGCACGAGGGCGGTGTCGGCTGCGGTGGCGAGACGGATCACGGGAGGCGGGCGGCGAGCAAGAGGTAGTGCGCGGACAGGTTCTCGAAGGGATGAAAGCGTACGCGTCCCTCGCCGGCGTCCAGCGGCGCAACCGCCTTCCGCAGCGCGAGGTCGCCGGCGGGCCATGCATTGGGCCGCGCGAGGTGGCGGGCGAGGAACCACTCCGCGGTCCAGGCGCCGATCCCGCGGAGCGCGACGAGCCGCGCGCGCACCTCGTCGTCCGGGAGCGCGACGAGCCCGTCCAGGTCGATGTCCGCGCGCGCGAGCCCGATCACGTACTCGGCCTTCCGGCGGGAGAACCCGACGGCGACGAGCTCCTCCTCCCGCGCCGCGGCGAGCCGCTCGCGCGTCGGGAACGCCCACGCCTCCACCGCGCGAACGCCGAACCGCTCGATCATCCGATTCCGAATCGCGAGCGCGGAGGGAAGCGACACCTGCTGAGACGTGATCGCGCCGACGAGCATCTCGAACGGGTCCGGCGCGAGCGAAGGACGGAACCCGAGGAGGCGCGGGACGATCGGCGCGAGGACCTCGTCGCCCGCCGCCCACGCGTAGAACGGGTCGAGCGCGAAAGGCAGGCCGAGCACCGCACGGACGACCGGCGCGGTCTCCGCGTCGAGCGGCGCGACCTCCACGCCTCCCCTCGCCGGCTCGATCCGCACCTCGCGGCCGCCGACGACGCGGTGAAGGCCGCCCTCGTGCCACAGGCTCGCGCGGTCGCTGCCGAATGCGCGGAAGCGCTCGGTCGTGAGGACGAAGTCGAACGGCCCGGGCACAGCCACGAAAGCCATGCCCGGACCGTACTGGCCGTTAGCTCGGAGACCCCAGCCAGTTCTCGAGAGACGGCAGGGCGCTTCCCGAAGCGCGCCGCGACCTGGGCGATGCGGACGTGCCGTCCAACAGCCTCTTCACACCGTCCACGATGCGACCGCAACGTAAGAGCGGCGCACGGCGGAGGTAAGCCGCAGGTAAATCAGCGGACGCGCAGGACGCGGAACGTCTCCGAGTCGAAGAGCGTCTCCTCCGCCGGATACGGCGATGCGACGGTCGCTCCCGGCACACGCGAGGCGAGGCACAGGAGCGCCTCGTCCCGGGTCTCGCGCATGTACGCGACGGTGTCACCGGCGACATGGACCTCGCGCAGGCCGCCGCGCGCGAGCGCCTCGCTCCCCCGCCGGAGCGCGACGAGCCGCCGGTACGCCTCGAGGAGCTCGCCGTCCCACGCGTCGGGCCGGTCCCACGGCATGGTGCGACGCGCGTCCTCGCCCCACTCGCCCTCGAGGCCGATCTCGTCGCCGGCGAAGATCATGGGGACGCCGGGCATCGTCATCTGCAGGCCGATGCCGGCGACGTGGCGCTCGCGCGTGCCCGAGACGGTGCGAAACCGCGCCGTGTCGTGGCTGTCGAGGAGCGTCCACGAGTTGACGATCGCGTCCCAGGAGACGCCGGCGCGATACGCGCGCATGACGTCGAGCATCTCCGCGCCGGAATAGGAGGGGGCGGGCGTTCGGAAGAACACGTCCTCCTCGATCGCGCCGCCGGTGAGCCACCACCACACCGGCCGCAGGAAGCCGGCGTAGTTCATGACGCCGTGCCAGCCGAGCCCGTCGAGATCGGGCCGGAAGTCGTGCCCATGCTCGGCGATGAGGAGCCTGCCCCCGGACCGCTCACGCGCCCAGTGCGCGACCTCGCGGTTGACGTCGAGCGCGCCGTAGCGGCCGATCATGTTCGCGACGTCGGCACGCCATCCGTCCAGGCCCTCGTCCAGCCAGCGGCGGAAGACGGCGTCCATGCGCGCCCGCAGCTCGGCCGACGACCAGTTCAGGGTCGGCAGCGACGCCACCCCGAGCCAGCACGCGTACCCGGCCGGAGGCGATCCGTCGAAGAAGAACAACTCGCGCTCGCCGTTCACGAACCAATCGTGTCCGGCGCCACAGTGGTTGAGTGTGAGGTCGCCGACGACACGCATGCCGCGGCCGTGCGCGGCGGCGAGCAGCGAGCGCAGCGCATCGTCTCCGCCGAGCAGGGGATCGACGCGCTCGAAGCTCGAGGCGTCGTAGCGGTGCGTGCTGCGCGCCGGGAAGAACGGCGTCAGGTACAGGACGTTCGCGCCGAGGCGCTCCACGTGGTCGAGGCGCCGCTCGACGCCGCGCAGGTCGCCGCCGTACAGCTCGAACGGCGTCGCCGGCCCACGTCCCTCCGGCAGGGCGTCCCACGGGCGCGGGATCGCCCAGTCGGGCGCGGGCGCATCGACGCCGCCCCGCGCGAACCGGTCGGGGAAGATCTGGTAGACGACGGATCGCGCGTGCCAGCCGGGGGCGCCGGGCTCGCGATCGAGCACGAAGTCGTCCGCACCCGGGACGTCCCGCGCGTGCAGGCCGAGCGCGTTGAGCCAGCGCTGGCCGACGTCGCCGCCGTCGAGGAGCCAGCGGTACCGAAGCTGCGCGTTCGCGACCCGTGCCTCCGCCCGCCACCAGGTCTCGCCGGACGCGTCCTCGTCGACGGACGCCTCGACGACACGCGGCTCGCCGTCCTCGAGATAGCGGAGCCATGCGCGCCGCGCCGCGCCGGCCGGCGCGCGCAGCCGGAGCACGGCGCGGTCGCCGCGCTCGAGGACGTACAGCTCGGATCCGTCGTGATGCGGGGCTAGAGGTGTGACGTCAGTCCCGCGTCCGACTCGACGTCTGCGTTCGCGTACCACGAGTTCCAGTACACGCCGTCGTCGAGCCCGTGCGCGAAGCGCGAGAGCTTGAGCGGATGGAACGTGTCGCACATCACGGCCAGCTCGTGGGTCTCGTGCAGGCCGATGCTCCTCTCCGCGAGACCGGGCTGCGGGCCGTGCGGCAGGCCCGACGGGTGCAGCGTGATCGAGCCCACCTCGACGCCCTTGCGCGAGCCGAAGTTCCCGGAGACGTAATAGATCATCTCCTCCGACTGGAGATTCGAGTGGTGGTAGGGGATCGGGATCGCCTCCGGGTCGAAGTCGAGCTTGCGCGGGCAGAACGAGCAGATGACGAAGTTCTGGCCCTGGAAGGTCTGGTGCGACGGCGGCGGCTGGTGGATCCGCCCGGTGATCGGCTCGAAGTCGTGGATGGAGAACGTCCACGGATAGAGGTATCCGTCCCAGCCGACGACGTCGAACGGGTGGTAGTCGACGAGGTATGTCTGATACCCGCCGCGGACGCGCACCTTCACCGGGAAGTCGCCGCGCTCGCGCACCGTGCGCAGCTCGGTGGGCGGATGGATGTCGCGGTGGTAGTACGGAGCGCCTTCCATGATCTGTCCGTACTGGTTTCGGTAGCGTCGCGGCACCTCGATCAGCCCCGGCGTCTCGAACACGAGATAGCGCTGCGCGCCCTTCGGGTCGAAGCGGTACGTCGTCCCGCGCGGGATGACGATGTAGTCGCCCTCCGCGTACGGCAGGTCGCCGAAGATCGTCTCGAGCGTCCCCGATCCCTCGTGGACGAACACGACCTCGTCGCCCTCGCCGTTGCGGAAGAAGTAGTGCATGCGCCCGGCCGGACGGCAGAGCGAGATCTCGACGTCGTCGTTCCACATGAGCAGCCGCCGGCCGGTGATCTCGTCGCCCTCCGGCTCGGTCTCGAACGTCTTGAAGTGCCGATGGGCATGCTGCTCGGGCACCCATTCGTCGCGCACGATCGGCTCGAAGCCGCCGAGCCGCGCGACGCGGCACGGCGACTCGAGGTGGTACAGGATCGACTCGTTCCCGGTGAAGCCCTCGAGCCCCATCACCTCTTCGGTGAGGAGCGCGCCGTCGTCCCGGAACTGCACGTGCCGCTTGCGCGGAACGTCGCCGAGGCGCTGGTAGAACGGCATGGCCGAAGGTTACTGGAGCGCCAGCGCGGCGAGCCGTCGTCCGATCGCGGGCGCGAACTTGAAGCCGTGGCCCGAGCATGCGGAGCCGACGACGACGCGGCCGCGGCGCTCGAGCACGAACTCCTGGTCGGGCGTCGACGTGTAGACGCACGTGTCCGTCTCCACCGGGACCGGGTCGACGGCGGGGAAGCGCTCGCCGACCCAGGCGGCGATGCGCTCGACGACGGCGGGGTCGGGCGCGCCCGGCTCGTCCGGATCGGCCTCCGCGCCCGCGTGGTGCGCGCCGGCCTTGAGGCCGTGGACGGGGTCGTGGAGCGAGTACATGTCGTGCCCGCCGCCGGCTGCGATGTCGACCACCGACGGCGACGGCGGCCCGTCGCTGCGGAAGTAGGCGACCGTCTCGCGCGTGACGCGCAGGTCGAGGCCGGGCACGAGGCGCGAGATCCACGCGCCCGCGGTGACGACGACGACGTCCTCGTCGAGATCGTCGAGCGACGCGACGCGCATGTTCGTTCGCACCTCGACCCCGTCGAGGAACGCGTGTCGCGCCCGGTCGGAGTAGACGACGCCCGCGTCGTCGACGCGGACCGCCGACCAGCCCGCAGGAACGACGACGTCCTCGACCTCGGTCACGATCCGATAGGGCACACCGCACGCGTCGAGCGCACGCGCCGAGGTCAACGCGAGGTCGGGCGCGATCTCGACGAGGCCGTACAGCCCGAGGATGTCCGGGTCGAGGTCGTTCCATCCGTCGAGCGCCTCCTGCGCGAGGCGGACCCAGTGCGGCTCGGGATACGCGACCCGGAAGATGCGGGAGCGGCCGTGACTCGATCCGCGCGTGTGGTCGAGCTCGAACTGCTCGTACACGGTCGCATCGACGCCGCGCTCGCGCAGCGCCCACGCAGTCGCGCAGCCCATCACCCCCGCGCCCACCACGGCAACCCTCATACCGCGAGGATGTCTCCCGGATAGAGGCGCGTGCCCGCGGCCGCGTACGCGACGATCCGATCCCAGTCGACGCCGGGCGGGGTGCGCTCGTCCGGGGTGGTGACGATCGGGCCGAGCGAGAGCGCGAAGTCGCGCGCCTTCGCACCGGCGAGCCCGGGCGCGGCCCATTCGATCATCGGCGTGAAGCCGCCGATCCGCCCGTCGGCGTCGACGATCGCGGCCATGCGGTCGACCGGGACGACGTTGTCGACGCCCGGCGGCCGCGGCACCGGCTGGCCGCCCGCGATGATCGCGGCCGGGTTCGCGAACGCGAAGTCGCCCGTCTCGTCGAAGAGGCGGATCGACGGCGGATGCAGGACGGGCGCGCGGAAGACCACCTCGTC
>JAGWRZ010000108.1 GCA_028876365.1 Acidobacteriota bacterium
CGAGCTCGGCTGGGCGCCCCGTCACTCCCTCGCCGAAGGGTTGGACGAGACGTGGGCGTTCATCTCCAGGAGGAGCTAACGCGGGACCGGCGAAACCGTTCGGGCCGTGGCTGCCGTCGAGCATCGCATCGATCCCTTTCCGTGGAGGACGGCCACGCTCGTCACCGCGACGATCGCGCTCGCCGAGCTCGTCGGCCTCATCGCCGTCGGCACGTTCGTTCTCGCCCATCCGTTCGGCCGCCACGGGAAGCCCGCGGGGGCTGCGGCAGCGACGGTCGCGAAGGCGCCCGCCGTCTCCCGCAGTCCGGTCGTCCATCGCACGGTCGTGCCGGTGCCGGCCAAGGATCGCTTCGGGCCGATCCCGTCGCACGCGCTCCGGGCGCGGTCGGACGTACGCGTCCTCGTCCTGAACGGGAACGGCGTGCAGGGCGCGGCGCATGCCGAGGCCGTGCGCCTGCAGGGGCTCGGGTACGCGATCGGCGGCGCGGCGAACGCGCCGAGCCACCACTACGCGCAGTCGATGGTGATGTTCGTCCCCGGCTATGCGAAGGAAGCGCGGCGTCTCGCGCGGGACGCCGGGATCCGCATCGTCGCGCCGGTGGACGGGCTCACGCAGTCCGCGCTCAGCGGTTCGCGGCTGGTCGTCCTCCTGGGCAGCTAGGCGGCCACACCCTCAGGGCCTTGTAGCGCGCCTGGTCGAGGCGCCCGCACGGGATGCCCATGGGGCCGTACCTGTTGTCGCGCCACGCCTGGCTGTAGGCGAGGTATGCCTCCGTCCAGCGGCGATAGCTCCAGAAGAAGTCGCCGAGCGCCGTCCAGGTCGCGTCGTTGCCCGGCTCGAGCGACACCGCCTCGCGGTAGAGCGCGAGAGCGCGGTTCGGGTCGGTCTCGAACGCGGCCCACTCGGTGAGCACGTCCGTCGAGAGCGGGTCGAACGCGTGCGCGCGCTTCACCTGCGCGACCGTGGTCGCGCTCGCGAGGTCGCGCTGCGCGAGCCAGGGCGCGGCGAGCGAGTAGACCGCGGCGAGCGAGAACAGCACCGCCGCCACCGCCACGAGGCGACGACGCCCCGCCGGCGGCCGCGAGGGCCCGCGCACGGTCAGCGCCCCGACGACGAAGAGGAGCGGCCCGCACGTCGCCAGGTAGTCCCAGTCCGTGTCGGCGACGAGGTGGAGGCCGAAGACGGCGGCTCCGATCGCGAGCGCGACCGCCGCCGGCCCGCGCGCGCGCACGAGGGCGGCCGCCGCCGCGACCGCCGCCGCGATGAAGAGGAGGAAGCCGACGATTCCGGTCTCGCTCAGGAACTGGAGCGGGACGTTGTGCGGCTCTGTCGTCGTCACGAGCGAGCTCGTCCTGAGGTGCAGGTCGGTCAGCTGGAACGTGCCCGCGCCGGTCCCGCCTCCCGGATGCCGCGTGAACGCGTGCCACGCCTCCTGCCACCACGTCCACCGATTGCTCGAGCTCAGGCTGCCGAGGCGGCCCTGGCTCGATCCGATCTGGCTCGAGGACGGATTCGCGAACGCGTGCCAGATGCGGTGCGCGAAGACGATCGCCGCGACGAGGAGGACGACGGCCGCCGCCGCGCCCGCGAGGGCGGCGGCGCGCTCGATGCGCCTGCGCGCCGCGCCGGAGACCGGCCGTCGCGCGACGAGCGTCGCGACGAGCGCGACGACGACGCCTCCGCCGACGACCGCGAGGCCGAAGATCCAGCCGTCGTGCGCACGGACGGCATGCGACTGGCCGTCCTTCGTGATTCCCGGCAGTGCGAGCGCGACCGCGAACACGGCGCCCGCTCCGGCGCCGCCGATCGCGGATGCGGCGAGGCTCTCCACGCGGTCTCGCGCGAGCGCGATCCACGCGATCGCGGCGAGGCACGCGAGCGCGAGGCCGAAGCGCGAGTACGTGAGCAGCACCGTCAGTCCCGCCCCGTACAGGAGGACGGTGCCGGCCGCGTACCGTCGCGACGCGAGCCAGAGCGCGACCGGCACGGCGACCGCGGCGAGAAGCGCGAGCTCGTTCCAGTAGTCGAGCGGTGCGCGGAGGCGGGCGAGGCGCCCGTAGTCGGAGTAGAGCGACGGCACGCACTTCGCGAGCAGCGCCCAGCCGATGAGCGCGGCGAGCAGGGCGGCCGCGCCGGCGGCGAGCGTCTCGGCCGGCCGGGGCAGGGCGCCGGCGGCGAGCACGCCGAGGAGCGCGAACGCGGCGTAGACGAGCGTGCGGTTCGTGTACTGCCACGAGTCCTCCGGCGAGGCCGACCACAGCGTCGTCGTCCCGACCCAGACGGCGAGCGAGAAGAGGGCGACGAGGAATGCCGTTCCGGGGCCGCCGAGCCGGGGCGCGGGGAGCGCGCCGGCGAGCACCGCGGCGGCCGCGAGCGCGGCGACGAGGATCGCGGCGCCGCCGATCCACACGAGCGAGGAGAGGGTCGTTCCCCGGGCGAAGAAGAACGCCGCGAATGCGAGTGCGCCTCCGGCCGCAGCAGGGATCGCTCGCACCGGCCGGGACGCTAGCATTGCGAAAACGCGCGCCAGGGCCCGTTCACAAACGGTTTACATGGGCCAAACCGCGAGAACACCGCCGTTGGGGAGACTAGCCGGAGAGGGCTCGCGGCCCGGACGTTTGGCACGTCCGCATCGTGAGCATCGGGAGACGAGGATGTCCGACACACGCACGCACCGGAAGACGAAGGTCCTCGTGGCGGTCGCCGCTCTCGCCGCGCTCGCGATCGCGACCGGCGCGCCGACCGCGTCCGCCGCTCCCGCCGCGACGCTCAAGGCAACGAGCTCGTGCTGGCTCGACGTCGTCAACGACTGGCTCGCACACGGCACCGTGAAGAACCTGTATGCGATCCCCTGCTACACGCAGGCGGTCCAGCACCTGAGCGCGTACCCGGACATCAAGCAGTACTCGAGCGCGATCGACGACATCAACCGGGCGAAGCTGAACGCCATTCGCGAGGAGCGAAACGGCGCCGTCCCCGGGCCCGGCGGCGGCAACGGCCCCGGAAGCGGCCCGCCCGGCGGTGGCGGCGGCAACGGCGGCAACACGGGCGGCGGGACCGCGGGGACGCACAAGTCGCTCCTGAAGACGCTCGCCGCCGACCTCGGGCCCGGCAACGCGCAGTCGATCCCTCTGCCCCTGCTCGTCCTCGGCGGTCTCGCCGTCCTCCTCCTCCTGGCGGCCGCCGGAACGTGGCTCGCGCGGCGCCTCCAGGCGCGTCGCGTGACTCCCGCGCCGGCCGTCGCGAAGCGCCGCTAAGCCCTCGTCGCGGTCCGTCCGACGCTGGGTCTACGGTCCCTCCCCCTCCTTCGGAGGGATGACTTGGCGGACTACCCTTCGGGAGGGGCCTGATGGCGACGGTGAAGCAGCAGACGACGACCGAGATTCCTGACTCGGAGGTGGTGAACACCGTCACCGACGAAGGGGCCCGCCTCGGGGTGCGCCGCTTCTTCACCATCCCCGGGCGCGACCCGTTCGACGAGATCGAGTGGGAGACGCGCGACGCGGTCATCCCCGGCCGCAACGGCCCCGCGTTCGAGCAGCGCGGCGTCGAGTTCCCGAAGTTCTGGTCGCAGACGGCGACGAACATCGTCGCCCAGAAGTACTTCCGCGGCCGCCTGAGCTCCCCCGAGCGCGAGTCGAGCGTGCGGCAGATGATCGGCCGCGTCGTCGACACCGCCGTCTCCTGGGGCACCCAGGGCGGCTACTTCGCCGACGACGAGGAGCGCGACACGTTCGAGGCCGAGCTGAAGGCGATCCTCGTCAACCAGTACGCCTCGTTCAACAGCCCGGTGTGGTTCAACGTCGGCTTCGAGGAGCGCCCGCAGTGCTCCGCCTGCTTCATCCTCTCGATCGACGACTCGATGGAGGAGATCCTCGACTGGATCCGCCGCGAGGGCGTCATCTTCCGCGGCGGCTCCGGCTCGGGCGTGAACCTGTCACGGCTCCGCTCGTCGAAGGAGCAGCTGTCGAAGGGCGGCTACGCCTCCGGGCCGGTGTCGTTCATGCGCGGCGCCGACGCGAGCGCGGGGACGATCAAGTCGGGCGGCAAGACGCGCCGGGCGGCGAAGATGGTCGTGCTCGACGTCGACCATCCCGACGTCGAGGAGTTCATCTGGTGCAAGGCGAAGGAGGAGCGCAAGGCGCGCGTCCTCGAGGCGGCGGGCTACGACATGTCGCTCGACTCGCCCGACTGGGCCTCGATCCAGTACCAGAACGCGAACAACTCGGTGCGCGTCAACGACGCGTTCATGGAGGCGGCGGCCGACGGCACGGAGTTCAACCTCACCGCGCGCACCGACGGCGCGGTCGTGTCGACGGTCGACGCGCGCGACCTGCTCCGGCAGATCGCGGCGGCGGCGTGGGAGTGCGCCGACCCCGGCGTCCAGTACGACACGACGATCAACAGCTGGCACACCCTGCCGAACACGGGGCGGATCAACGCGTCCAACCCGTGCTCGGAGTACATGTCGATCGACGACTCGGCGTGCAACCTCGCCTCGCTCAACCTGATGAAGTTCCGCCGCGAGGACGGCGAGTTCGACGTCGAGGCGTTCGAGCACGCGGTGGACACCGTCTTCCTCGCGCAGGAGATCCTCGTCGGCTACTCGTCGTATCCGACGCCCGAGATCGAGCGCAACGCGAAGCGGTTCCGCCAGCTCGGCCTCGGCTACGCGAACCTCGGCGCGCTGCTCATGTCCCGCGGCCTCCCGTACGACTCCGACGCGGGCCGCGCGTACTCGGCGGCGATCACCGCGCTCATGACCGGGCGCGCGTACCGCAAGTCGGCGGAGATCGCGAAGCGCATGGGGCCGTTCGACGGCTATGCGGTGAACCGGGCGCCGATGATCGGCGTCATCGCGAAGCATCGCGCGGCCGTCGGGAACATCGAGAACACCGACGTCGTGCCCGGCGATCTCCTGACCGCGTGCCGCAAGGCCTGGGACGACGCCCTCGACCTCGGCGAGATCGCCGGCTTCCGCAACGCGCAGGCGACGGTGCTCGCGCCCACGGGGACGATCAGCTTCATGATGGACTGCGACACGACCGGCGTGGAGCCCGACTTCTCGCTCGTCAAGTCGAAGAAGCTCGTCGGCGGCGGCGAGATCACGATCGTGAACAAGACGGTGCCGATGGCGCTCGAGAAGCTCGGCTATGCGCCGCGCGAGATCGAGGAGATCGTCGCCTACGTCGACGAGCGCAACGGGATGGTCGGCGCGCCGTACGTGAAGGCCGAGCACTATCCGGTGTTCGACTGCGCCGTCGGCGAGCGGGCGATCCACTACCTCGGCCACGTGAAGATGATGGGCGCCGTCCAGCCGTTCATCTCCGGCGCCATCTCGAAGACGGTGAACATGCCCGAGGCCTCGACGGTCGAGGACGTGATGAGCCTCTACGTGGACGCGTGGAGGCTCGGCGTGAAGGCGATCGCGATCTACCGCGACAACTGCAAGGTCGCGCAGCCGCTCTCGAGCTCGGGAAAGGACTCGAGCCTCGCGACGCCGCCCGTGCTCGTGCGCGAGCGCAAGCGGCTCCCGCTCGACCGGACCGAGGTCGGCCGCAAGTTCCAGGTCGGAGACCACGAGGGGTACATCCACGTCGGTCTCTACGACGACGGCAGCCCCGGCGACATCTTCGTCGACATCGCGAAGGACGGCACGACGATGGCCGGCCTGATGAACTCGCTCTGCCTCGCGGTCTCGATGGGCCTGCAGTACGGCGTGCCGCCGGAGGTGTACGTGTCGAAGCTGTCGCACATGCGCTTCGAGCCGAGCGGCATGACGAACGACGCGGACATCCGCGCCGCGAAGTCGATCGTCGACTACATCTTCCGCTGGTTCGGGAAGAAGTTCCTGACGCCGGAGCAGCAGGAGGAGGCCGGGATCCTGTCGCCGGAGGTGAAGGCACGCCTCGCCCAGCGGTACGAGGAAGGCGCGGCCGCGACGCAGGCCGAGCCGAGCGAGACGCCGCCTCCGGGCCAGACCGCGCTCTTCAACTCGTGGGAGGACGCGGTCGAGTGCGCCCGCTGCGGCGGCCGCATGGTGCGCACGGGCTCGTGCTACACGTGCCGCGACTGCGGGACGAACACCGGCTGCAGCTGAGCCGGCTCTGATCCGACGTGCCTCCGGGGCCCCGGCGACGGGGCCCCTCTCTATGCGTGCTCGATCGCGACCATCGCGCCGACCGTCCACCCCTGGATCTCCTGTGGCGGCTGCTCGACGCGGTTCATGCGGCCGTTGACGGCGTCGTAGACATCGACGATGCGCTTCGCGATCAGCTCGCTCCCGGGCTCGCCCCCGGCGACGAACTCGGGAAAGCGGTGCGTCGTGCGACAGGCCGCGGCGACCCGGCGGCGCAGCTCCTGCGCCTCGTCGAGGAAGCCGTGCCGCTCGAAGCCGAGCGAGGCCAGATATGCGTCGAAGCCCCAGCAGTTGCCGTTGTGGTAGGCGCGCGCGCGAAAGCGCGCCTCACGGGCCGAGAGCGTGCGGATGCCGCCTTCGGCGAGGAACTCGTCGGAGGTCAGCAGTTCGACGATGCGACGGCGGCGCGCATCGTGCTCCGGGCGATCGAGGAGCCGCGAATCGAGAAGCCGCCCCATGTTCGACGCGCGCGTCGCGAGGGCGCGGGGCGCCCCGGTGGCGGGGTCGCGGTCGACGCCGATGGCGTAGAAGCCGCCCTCTGCGTCGTCGATCCAGAGATGCTCTTCGACCGCGCGCTCGAGGCGGTCCGCGGCCGCGCGGAGAACGCCCGGGCGCGGATGGTGCGGAAGCGCCTCGATGAGCGCGTCGTATGCGAGCGCCTGCACCTCGACGGAGGCCACCGGCGCGCCGTGATTGGCGATGGAGCCGTCGGCGTGCGACATGCTGTCCCAGCTGTCCTTCCACACCTGGTTCTCGAGGCCGTCGGGATTCGCGCGCAGATGCGAGAGAAGGCCGAGGTCGTCGCCCTCGAGCCTGCGAAGCGTCCACTCGACCGCGGCGAGAAGCGCATCGTCCACCTGCGCGGCGAGCTCGGGCCGGCGCTCGATCACGCGCACGGCCGCCCGGACGAAGAGAGGCGTCGCATCAACGGCGCCGTAGTAGGGGAACGTCCACGGCCCCGGCGTGCCGGGATCGCGAACCTCGTGCGCGATCCGTCCCGGTTCCTCCTCGCTTCGCTCGACGTAGCGAACGCCCTGGATCCCGGCGTGGTAGAGCACCGTCGCCTCGAGCAGCTTCGGGAAGACGTCCGCGACCATGAGCGCGACGGTGATCGAGTCGCGTCCGAACACGACCTCGAACAGCCGCACAGCCTCGTGGGACTCGTTGGCCTCGGTCGCGCGGGCCGCGACGGCGGGGCCGTTGTCCCCGATCTCCTCCGGCCGTTCGACGTCGGCGAGCTTGCACAGCTCCTCCACCGCATCGGGCATCGCGGGCGGATCGGCGAGATCGAGCTCCTGCACGGAGGCGACCTGCTCGCCGGCGAGCAGCGTCACCGGTGGATCGACCGCATTCACCACAGGCTCACGCTAGAGGTTCCGGTTGGCCGGCTGCGGGGTATGACACGGGGCGCCGTGGCAGCGCACCCGCTTCCGCCCGGGATCACCGCGGAGCTCGAGTCGCTCAAGCATCAGCTTGCCGACATGGCGGCGGACGACATCAGCGCCGAGCAGACGCGCCTGATGGCGAGTGAGATCGGTGCGATTCGCCTGCAGCTGAAACGACTCCAGCTCGACCAGCAGGCGATGTCCCGACGACTGCCCCCCTGAGAGAGGTTTTGTCCCCCGCGGACGCCGGGAAGCCCTCACGCATGATCGCTCCGGACCGATCGTTCCCGAACGGAAGCCCCGTCTGCGACTACTGGCTCGCCCGCTGCGAGGGCTTCGCCGTCCGGGCCGGGCATCGCACCCTCGGCGTCGTCGAGTCGGTTGGCTACGACGGGGGCCGTGCCGGCTCGGTCGTGCTTCGGAAGAGCGGCAGGAGGCGACGGACGCTGCACACCGGCGACGTCCTGGCCGTCGTCCCCGCTCGCCGGGTGCTGCTCGCGCGGCGCCGCCGACACGCGGCGCCGGCGATGCGCAGGGTCTATGCAGCCGGGAGGCCGGTCGCGATGTCGATCGCGCTCGCGCTGCGCGCGCTCGCGCTGTGGCTCGCGGCGACGCTGCACCGAGAGGTGCCGCGACTCGTCGGCCTCGTCCTCGCGGAGATCCGCGACCGCAATGCCGATCACGGCGACGAGCCGAGCGTCGCGCGTGCGCACCGCAAGCCGAACGAGTACGCCTACCGGCTCAATACGCGCGGCCGGTGACGAGATACGCGACGGGGCGCGGGCAGCGGAGGGAAGGACGAGCCCATCGCGACCGCGCTCCACTTCGCGGACGACCGCCTGTGAGACGGCCGGCGAGGTCGTCGAGGCGCCTCCGACAGCCCGTCTTTCTCCTCAGCCGTCGCCGGGGGCGGGCGGATCGAATCAACAGCCGCTCGGACGCGGCCGGAATGTCGGCCCGGGCGCGAGCCCGTCGGCGCGGGCGACGGCGGCGAGCCGCGCCCGGTACCAGACCATGTCCTGATGCGTCCAGTCCCCGTGTGTCTGGCACCGCCACGGCGCGTACAGCTCCCTGTGCAAGGGGCTCGTGATGCTCTCGTTGTGCCCGATGACGTTCGCGAGCGGGATCCTGTACTTCCACATCAACCACGCCGTCAGTGCGAGCGAGGAGCGGATCTGCGCAGCGTCGTGCATCACCTCCGCGTCGGAGAGGCCGACGTGCTCGATCCCGATCGCCACCCAATTCAGTCCGACCGTGTGCCTGCACATGACGTCGAGCGGGACGAGCTGGTAGATCGTCCCGTCGCGGTCGATGACGAAGTGCGCGCAGTCGCCCGGCAGCTCATGCAGCTCGGGGTCGGGGGCGTCGGCGGCGAAGGTGTTCCAGACCGAGGAGAACGAATCGGTCGCGGTGACGTGCTCGACGATCGCGCGCGGATGCAGGATCCACGAGTCGATGCCGTAGTGCCTCTCCGCGTAGGCCGCCATCTGCGCGCGACGCGCGGCGCCGTACGGGATCGGCTTCCACACGATGTGCGGCCGGGGCGGCGCCGCGAGCGCGAGCGCTGCGAGTGCGACGGCGATCACCGCAGGCGGTATACCCGTTCGGCGACCTCCTCGACGTCCCAATGCGCGAGGAAGCGGCCGGCGAACGGCCGGCCCGGCTCGGCGAGGAGGATCTCGCCGCCGAGGCGCGGCAGGAGCGCGAGCAGCGCGTCGGCGTTCCGCTGCTCGTACAGAAGGTCCGCGCCGAGGACGACGTCCCACGGGGCGCCGGCGTACAGCTGCTCCGGCTCGTCCCAGCGAACGCACGCCGCGCGCAGCTCGACCCGGTTGCGCGCGGCGTTGACGCGCAGGAGCGTGACGGCGTCCTCGGCCCAGTCCGTCGCGAGGACGTCCGCGCCGCGCAGGGCGGCCGCGAGCGAGGGAAGGCCGAGCCCCGCACCGAGCTCGAGCACGCGACGGCCGCCGAGGTCGCGACCCGCCACGAAGCGTGCGAGCGCGAGGCCGCTCGGCCAGAGCTCCGCCCAGTAGGGCAGGAACTCGTCCGCGTCGAACGCGTCTTCGTCGATCAGCTCGTCCGCGCTCGGCGGCCGGAGCAGCGTCAGCCCGCGGCCGGAGAGCTCGATGCGCTCCTCGATCAGGAGAGTGGCGCGAAGAGATCGACGGGCACGCCGTCCGGATCGACGAGCTGGCCATAGCGATATCCCCAGAACGCGTCCCACGGCTCTTTCTCCCCGTGGAAGCCCGCGGAGACGACGCGCGCGTAGGTCTCGTCCACCTCGGCGATGCTCGCGCATGCGAATGCGAGCGCGACCTGGTTCCCGTTCACCCGCCGCCACCCGGGATTGAAGCTGCCGATGACGTTCTGTGTGTCGAACATGAGGCGCAGCCCGTTCCGGAACGTGGCCTCCACGTGGTCGGTTCCCTCGGCGACCTCGACGCCGAGCAGCTTGTAGAAGGCGCGGGAGCGGTCGAGATCCGCGCTGACGATGCCGATCGCGTCCAACTGCGGCACGCCTGGGACGCTAACGGATAGCGTCGGGCGTATGCGTTACCGGCAGCTCGGCTCCAGCGACCTCCAGGTCTCCGAGATCAGCCTCGGCTCGTGGCTGACCTACGGCGGCGGGGTCGGCTCGAACGAGGCGGAGGCGTGCGTCGCCAAGGCGTTCGACGTCGGCATCAACTTCATCGACACGGCGAACGTCTATGCCGGAGGGCAGGCGGAGGCGTTTCTCGGGGAGGTGCTCGCGTCGCGACCGCGCGACACGTACGTCCTCGCGACGAAGGTCTTCTTCCAGATGCCGAACGGCGATCGTGGGCTCTCGCGCGAGCAGATCTCCAAGAACATCGACCTGTCGCTCGCGCGGCTGCGCACCGACTACGTCGACCTGTACCAGTGCCATCGCTACCAGACACGCGCTCGGGGCTCGTACCGGGGACTGGGATCAAGGCCAGAACTACGATCTCGACCGCTCGGGTAAACCGCGGAGACTCCCCGGCCTCGTGCTTGCGGCTTCGCATCTTGGCGACGGAAGGCGCAGGTCAAGGGGCTCTGCCCGAACTCGAAGCTTGTCCGTCCGGCCTCCCCCAACGGGCCCGGAGAGGTTGCGGTTCCTTCCGCCTATATGGAAGGAGTGGTGGTTGGGACAGGTTCGGATTGGCGCGGATGCGGGAAACCTCGATCGATTCAGCGCACCTTCGTCCGTGCCGGCAGCAAGGCCAGCGCCCCGTCACCCAGCAGACTCAGCGCGACGAGGCTGACCGCCCAGAACGCCGGGTACTCCCAACCGCCGCCCTTGTTGGTGAAGAGCCAGCCGTTGGCGCCATGCACCATGACGATGGTGCCGAGCATTTCCAGAGCCAGAGGCAGCGCGACCCAAGGCGCATAGATGCCGAGGATCAGGGCCAGGCCTCCGGCAAATTCCAGCGCAATCACGCCATACGCGAACAAAGCCGGCAGGCCGAGCGAGGCGAAGTAAGCGACGAAGCCGGGGATCGTGAACACGAAAATCTTCAGCCCGACATGGGCGAGAAAGAGAACCCCGAGGCTCACG
>JAGWRZ010000109.1 GCA_028876365.1 Acidobacteriota bacterium
ACGACCGACATCGAGTACCTCTTCCCGATCGGCTGGCAGGAGCTCGAGGGCGTCGCGAACCGCGGCGACTTCGACCTGACGCAGCACACGACGCACTCGGGCACGAAGCTCGAGTTCGTCGGCGAGGGAGGCGAGCGCTACACGCCGTACGTCATCGAGCCCGCCGTCAGCATCGAGCGCATCTTCGTCGCCATGCTCGCCGACGCCTACGACGAGGAGGTCGTCGCCGACCGCGACCGCACCGTCCTCCGCCTCCACCCGGCGATCGCGCCGGTGAAGGCGGCGATCCTCCCGCTCATCCCGCGCAACGAGCTGATGGTCGAGAAGGCGCGCGGCCTCTTCGACGAGCTGCGGCGCCGGCACGTCGTCGAGTACGACGACGGCGGCCAGATCGGGCGCCGCTACCGGCGCCAGGACGAGATCGGCACGCCGTACGCGTTCACGATCGACGACCAGACGCTCGCAGACGGCACGGTCACGGTGCGCGACCGCGACTCCCTCGCCCAGGAGCGACTGCCGCTCGCCGGCGTGCGCGGCTGGCTCGAGGAGGCTCTCGACCGGCCGTGGCGAACTCCCAAGGGATGAGAGCAGGGCTTCTCGGCCTCGCCGTCCTCGCGCTCGCGGGCTGCGGCGGCACGACGACGATCACGGTCACGAGCACGGTCACGCATACGCGCACGGTGACGGTGACGAGGCCCGCCACGACGACCACGGCGCCGGCGGCGAGCGCCGCCTGCACCGCAGGCAACCTCCAGGGCAGCTTCGACGGCGTCCAGGGAAGCGCGGGCGCGGGTCAGATCGTCTACCAGCTGAAGCTGACGAACACGGGCGCGTCCCCGTGCTTTGTGACGGGCATCCCGCAGGTGCAGCTCCTCGGCACCACCGGCAACGGGCTGCCGACGAACGCGTCGCCGGAGCCGGGCCAGCCGGCGGCGGCGAAGGTCTCGCTCGCCCACGGGGCCTCCGCCACCGCCGATGCGCAGTTCTCCCCCGACGTCCCGGGCACCGGCGACAGCACGTCGGGACGATGCCAGCCGACGGCGACGGTGCTCCGCGTCACGGCGACCGGCGGCGGGACGCTCGACGCGCCGATTCAGCCTCCGACGTCGGTGTGCGAGCAGGGCTCGATGCGCTTCAAGCCGCTGGTGGCCGCCTCTCCATGAGCCGCTCGCCCGGCTCGCCGAAGCCGAGCTTCGCGTACAGCCGGTGCATGTCGCGGGTGTGGAGCAGCCAGCGCCTGCTCGCGTACGGCCCGTTCTCGACCATCTCGCGCACGAGCGCGAGCCCGAGCCCGCGGCCGCGGTGCTCCTCGAGCACGTAGACGTCCGCGAGATACGCAAACGACATGTCGTCGGTCGCGGCGCGGCAGAACCCGACCTGGACGCCGTCCTTGTACAGGCCGACGACGCGTTGCGCCTCGCGGACGAGGCGCTCCACCTCCGCGCGCGTCCTCCCGGTCGCCCAGTAGGCCTGCGAGATGTACGCGTGGACGGCGTCGACGTCGATCCGCGCCGGATCGTCGTCCAGCTCGTAGCCGTCGCCCGCGTCGCGCCTCACGCGGAAAGCGTTCTCAGGCGGAAGCCGCCGTGGTACTCGTACGAGGCCTGCACGAGGCGGAGCGCGTCCCGCGCGGAGCGGCCCTCGACGGCGGCCTCCGCGAGCGGGCTCGCGAGGAGCGTCTCGATCGCGCGGATGCCGGCGGTGCTGAGCGCGAGAGCCGCCGCCTGCGCCGCGCACGCGCCGCAGACCGCCCCGCCCGCCCGCGGCGAGTAGCCCACGAGCGCCGCGTCGGCCGCGCCGCACTCGGCGCAGCTCGTCAGGTGCGGGAGGTAGCCGGAGAGCCACAGGAGCTTGAGCTGGAAGGAGAGGCCGAGCGGGTCGAGCGCGGGCCGCTCCGCCGCATGCGGCGCCTCGTCGAGGAGGTCGAGGAACCGCGTCAGCGCCGTGAACGCGCGCGGGTTCGCCTCCTGCTCGGTGAAGAGACGCAGCATCGCCTCGGCGCCGATCAGGCCGACGGAGAGCCGGTAGAAGTCCTCGCGCGCCGCATGATGCGGGTTGACGAGGTGGACCCCGGTGATCGTCCCGAGCTCGCCCGAGCCCTGGTGGAGCATCACCTCGACGTGGGAGAGCGGCTCGAGCCTCGCCCCGAACCGCGACGTCGTCTTCCGGACGCCCTTCGCGACCGCTCCGGCGCGGCCCCGCTCGAGGGTGTACAGGTGCAGCACGCGGTCCGCCTCGCCGAAGCGGATCGAGCGGAGCACGACCGCCTCCGTCTTGATCGTGCGGCCCACGATTCGAGTGTACGCATGGGACAGGTCTGCGTAAGCTGAGAGCATCGGGGTCCTGCGGAGACATGCCCAGAAGCTGGCCTATGCGCTCATCTCGGCGACGCTGCTCCTCACCTTCGCCGCCGGGGCGCTCAGCGGCTTCCGGATCCACCATGCCGCGAACATCGAGCACGACACGATCCGGACCCAGGTCCTCGAGACGGAGGTGCTCGAGCATCGGATCGCGCCGGTGCGGGCGGCGTACGCCGCCCTCGCCGCCCACGACCGCCCGGCGGCGGCGCGCCTGCGGCCGACGTATCTCGCCTATCTCGGCGATCCCGGGAGGAGACGGCCGTTCGAGCGGGCGCTCGAGTCGGAGATCAGCCGCCAGTCGCGATCCTTCCGCCAGACGACGACGCTCGCCCGAGAGGCCGTCGCCGGCCTCATCGTCGTCGCGGCCCTGCTCGTGCTCACGCTCTTCTGGCTCTTCGAGCTCGAGCGCCGTGCCGGCCGCATCGACCGCGACAACGCGGCCCGGGCTGCGGAGCTGATCCGGATCAGGGACGAGTTCGTCGCGGTCGTCTCGCACGAGCTGCGGACGCCCCTGACGTCGATCATCGGATACGTCGAGCTTCTGACCGACGACGAGGCGGGTGCGCTGACGGACGAGCAGCGCGCATATCTCGAGATCGTGCAGCGGAGCACCGCACGGCTCGTCGAGCTCGTCGGCGACCTCCTCCTCGTCGCCGAAGCCGAACGGGGCCCGCTCGCGCTCGATCTGGGTCATATCGACTTCGCGGAGATCGTCGCGTACGCGGTCGAGGCGGCTCGGCCGGCTGCGGATGCACGTCGCATCGCACTCGTCTTCGACGCTGGCGAGGTGGGAGCGGTCGCCGGCGATGCGACACGGCTCGCGCAGATGGTCGACAACCTGATCGCGAACGCGATCAAGTTCACGCCGGAGGGCGGCCGGGTCACCGTGCATGCGGGCCGTCGGGGGGGCGATGCCCTCTTCGAGGTGAAGGACACGGGCACGGGCATCTCCGAGGCCGACCGCGAGCGGCTGTTCGACCCCTTCTTCCGCAGCCGGGACGCGAACGCTCGCGCCGTCCCGGGGACGGGGCTCGGGCTGACGATCACGAAGGCGATCGTGGACGCGCACGGCGGCACGATCGACGTGGAGACCACTCCTGGCGGCGGCGCGACCTTCCGCGTCTGCCTGCCGATCGGGGAACGCGTCGCGACGCTTCAGCGTTGAAGCGAGAGCGGTGATCGTCCAGATGTACACCACGGCCTGGTGCGGATATTGCGTCCGGGCGAAGGCGCTGCTCGACGCGCGTGACATTCCGTACGAGGAGATCCGGCTCGACGACGACGATCCGGCGTTCCGGCAGAAGCTCTTCGACCTGACCGGCGGCTGGACCGTCCCGCAGATCGTGATCGACGGCCGGCCGATCGGGGGTTACACGGAGCTCTGGCGCCTCGACCGCGACGGCCGGCTCGCCGCCTGACAGGTCGGGCAGTACCAGGTCCCGCGCCCGCCGGCGCGGGTCTTCGCGATCGCCGTCCCGCAGCGGCTGCACGGCTCGCCCTCGCGCCCGTAGGCCCGGAACTCGTCCTGCATGCGACCGCCCGCATACGCGCCGTCGCCGAGGTCGGCGCCCTGGCGCCTGATGCCGAGCTTCAGCGCCTTGCGAATGCCGTCCCGTAGCCGTGCGAGCTCTTCGGCGCCGAGCCCGCCGGCGGGCCGGAGCGGGTTGAGCCGTGCATGCCACAGCGCCTCGTCGGCGTAGATGTTCCCGAGCCCGGCGACCGTCCGCTGGTCGAGGATCGCCGCCTTCAGCGGAGCCGTGCGGCGGGCGAGGCGGCCGGCGAGGAATGCGGTCGTGAAGCCGCGGCCGAGCGGCTCCGGCCCGTTCTTTCCCTCGAGGATGCGCGCGGCGTCCTCCTCGTGCGCGAGCCGCCACGTGCCGAAGCGGCGCGTGTCGCGGTAGGCGACGCGATTGCCGTCGTCGAGCTCGAGGATCGCGCGCTCGTGTGTCGCGGGCGCGTAGCGGAAGCCACCGGTCATGCGGAGGTGGACGAGAAGGGCGTTACCGCTCGCGAGGCGCACGACGATGTACTTGCCGCGTCGTTCGACGGCTTCGACGCGGTCGCCGCTGAGCATCGCGGCGACGATGTCGGGATCGTCGGGGCGCGTCAGGCGCGCGTCGTCGATGCGCGCGGACGCGATGCGCCGGCCGGCGATCGCGGCCGCGAGCCGGCCGCGCTCCGTCTCGACCTCGGGCAGCTCAGGCACAGGCCGGTACCAGGTACGCGAACAAAACGCGAACGAACATGTAACGGCCCTCAGGTACCAGAAGGCCCGTCACACGCTCGTGACGAAGATCTGACCGTACCTGGTACCGGCCGTTCAGCCACGGAGTGTCTGGAGGACGATCGGCACCGGCGGCGGAGCCTCGTCGGCGATCGCGTAGGCCGCGCGGACGGCGTCGGCCGCCTCGTCGGCCGACGCCTCGTCACGCGCGTGGATCTCCGCGATCGCCTCGCCCTCCTCGACCGCGTCGCCGCGCTTCCGGCGGCAGACGATCCCGACGGCATGGTCGACCTCCTCGTCCTTCGTATGCCTGCCGGCGCCGAGACGGAGCGCCGCCATACCGATCGGCAGCGCCGCCAGCCGCTCCACGAAACCGCCGCGCGGAGCGAAGACCTCGCGCAGAAACGGCGCGGCGGGCAGCGCCGACTCGTCCGGATCTCCCCCCTGCGCGCGTACCCAGCGCTCGTATGTCTCGACGGCCGAGCCATCCGCGATCGCGTGCCGGACACGGCGCCTCGCCTGCTCCGCGTCGACGCCGAGATCGGACAGCTCGAGGAGATGGGACGACGCGTCGACGACGAGCTCGGTCAGATCGGGCGGCCCGTCGCCGCGCAGCGTCGCGAGCGCCTCCCGGACCTCGAGCGCGTTCCCGACCGCGTGGCCGAGCGGCTGGTCCATGTCCGTCAGCTCGCACACGACGTCGCGGCCCGCCTCGCGGCCGAGCGCGATCATCGCCTCTGCGAGCGCCGCCGCGTCGGCGACCGTCTTCATGAACGCCCCGTCGCCGACCTTCACGTCGAGCACGATCGCGTCCGCCCCGGAGGCGATCTTCTTCGACATGATGCTCGCCGCGATCAGGGAGACGTTGTCGACGGTCGCCGTCACGTCGCGCAGCGCGTAGAGCTTCTTGTCGGCGGGCACGAGGTTCGCCGTCTGCCCGACGACGGCGATGCCCACCTCCGCCACCTGCCGGACGAACTCCTCGGTCGCGAGCTCGACGCGAAAGCCCGGAATCGCCTCGAGCTTGTCGATCGTTCCTCCGGTGTGGCCGAGGCCGCGGCCGCTCATCTTCCCGAACGGGACGCCGCACGCGGCGACGAGCGGCCCGACGGCGAGCGTCGCCTTGTCGCCCACCCCGCCCGTCGAGTGCTTGTCGACGACGCGCCGCCCGATCGCCCCGTGCAGGTCGATCCGCTCTCCGCTCCGCACCATCGCGTCCGTGAGCGCGAAGGTCTCCGCCGCGTCCATCCCGCGGAAGTACACGGCCATGCAGAACGCCGCGAGCTGGTAGTCGGGCGTCTCGCCGAGAACGATTTCGTCGATCTCTTCGGCGCGCAGGGCTTCGCCGTCGCGCTTCCGCTGGATGATCTCGACGACGCTCGGCGTCAAGGCGTGAGGATCGGCTGTCCCGGAATGCCGCGGCCGGGCGCCTTGCCGCCGAGCCATGCGTTGACGGTCGCGCCGATGTCGGCGAACTCGCCCTCGTGCACCCGCCCGGCCGCGTTGCGGCCGGCGACGTACGCGAGAAGCATCGCGTGCTCGCGCGAGTGGTCCGTCGACGGCGTCGTCGGGTCGCAGCCGTGGTCCGAGGTGACGATGAGGAGGTCGCCCGGGCGAAGCGCCTCGAGCAGGTCGGGGAGCCGGCGGTCGAAGTCCTGCAGGCAACGGTGGAAGTTCACCGGGTCGTTGCGGTGCCCCCACAGCATGTCGGTCTCGACGAGGTTGACGAACACGAAGCCCTCATCGAGCTCCTGCAGCAGCTTCTCCGTCATCTGGATGCCGTCGATGTTCGACTTCGTCGGATTCGACTCGTCGACGTCCTGCCCCGCGAAGATGTCGCCGATCTTCCCGACGCCGTGCACCTTCATCCCCGCGTCGCGGACGAGCGACAGATAGTTCGGCCGGCGCGGAACGAGCGAGAAGTCGTGCCGGTTCGGTGTGCGCGCATAGTTCCCCGGCTCGCCGACGAACGGCCGGGCGATCACACGGCCCACCGCGTGCTTGCCGGTGAGGATCTCGCGTGCGTCGCGACACGCCTCGTAGAGCTCCTCGAGCGGAACGGTCTCCTCGTGCGCGGCGATCTGGAAGACGGAGTCGGCCGACGTGTAGACGATCCACTTGCCCGTCTTCTGATGCTCCTCGCCCAGCTCCTGGATGATCTCCGTCCCGGACGCCGCCTTGTTGCCGAGCACGCCGCGGCCCGTCTTGTGCATGAACGGGTCGATGACGTCGTGCGGGAACCCGTGCGGATACGTCGGGAACGCCTGCGCGGTCACGATGCCCATCAGCTCCCAGTGGCCCGTCGTCGTGTCCTTGCCCTTCGAGCGCTCGATCAGCCGGCCCGCGACCGCGGGCGCGCCCGGTTGCGGCGGGCATCCTTCGAGGGGCTCGATGTTGCCGAGCCCGAGCGCCTCCATGTTCGGGAGGTCGAGGCCGCCGACCGCCTTCGCGACGTTGCCGAGCGTGTCCGAGCCCTCGTCGCCGTACTGCCCGGCATCCGGCAGCTCGCCGGCGCCGACGGCATCGAGGACGATCACGCACGCTCGTGGCATGGAGCTATTCTAGGAGCGCGATGAACACCGTCCTCGGCCTACTCGCCTTCATCCTTTTCTGCGCCGCCGTCGTCGGCGCGGCCGCGGGCATCACCTGGGTCGTCGTGCGGCTCTCGCCGCCGAAGAAGCCGGACGCCGCGCCGAAGGCCTGACCTAGACCGCGGCCGAGAGGACGTTCTCGAGCGGCGTGTACTCGAGGCCGTGCGCGTCGGCGACGGGCTCGTACGTGATCCTGCCTTCGATCACGTTGACGCCGAGCGCGAGCGCCTTGTCGCGCGCGACCGCCTCCGCGAGCCCGTGGTCGGCGATCGCCTCCACGTACGGGAGCGTTGCATTCGTCAATGCCTTCGTCGAGCTCACCGGGACGCCGCCGGGCATGTTCGCGACGCAGTAATGCGTGACGCCGTCCAGCTCGTAGACCGGATCGGTGTGCGTCGTCGCGTGCGACGTCTCGAAGCAGCCGCCCTGGTCGATCGCGACGTCGACGATCACGGTCCCCTGCTTCATCTCCTTCAACATGCCCCGCGTCACGAGCTTCGGCGCGCGCGCTCCGGGGACGAGGACGGCGCCGATGACGACGTCCGCCTCGCGGATCGACGACTCGATCTGGAGCGTCGACGACATGAGCGTGCTCACGCGACCGGAGAGGATCTCGTCGAGGTAGCGCATGCGGTCGATCGACTTGTCGAGGATCGTCACGTGCGCCCCGAGCCCGATCGCGATGACCGCGGCGTTGTAGCCGACGACGCCGCCGCCGAGAATGAGCACGCGCCCCGGCTGAACTCCAGGCACGCCGCCGAGCAGGACGCCGCGCCCGCCGAGCGGCTTTTCGAGGAAGTACGCGCCT
>JAGWRZ010000110.1 GCA_028876365.1 Acidobacteriota bacterium
CGATCGAGGAGATCCTCTACCCGGCGCTCGAGGACTTCCGGCTCGACATCGTCGTCGGGCAGGGCCCCGCTGCGCGCACGCTCACGCTCGACCTGCCGCCCTTCACGCTCGTCGGCGCGACGACGCGCACCGGCCTGCTGACGACGCCGCTGCGCGACCGCTTCGGGATGACGTTCCGGCTCGACTACTACGAGCCGGCCGAGCTGGCGACGATCGTGCACCGCTCGGCGCGGATCCTGGACGTCGAGATCGCCGACGATGCGGCGCAGGAGATCGCCCGCCGCGCACGGGGCACGCCGCGCATCGCAAACCGCATCCTCCGGCGCGTCCGAGACGTCGCCGAGGTGCGCCACCAGGGCGCGATCACGACCACCGTCGCGACGGAGGCGCTCGCACTGCTCGAGGTCGACGAGGCCGGTCTCGAGCGCACCGACCGCGAGTTGCTGCGCACGATCGCAGAGAAGTTCGAGGGCGGCCCTGTCGGCCTGTCGACGCTCGCGGTCTCGCTCGGCGAAGAGCCGGACACGATCGAGGACGTATACGAGCCGTTCCTGCTTCAGCTCGGCTTCATCCAGCGCACTCCGCGCGGGCGCACGATCACGAAGCTCGGGCGGGCGCACGTCGGCGCGCAGCGGGCGGACGACGCGAAGCTCTTCTAGCGGCCGCGGATCATGACGTTCGAGTCGCCGATCTTCGACGGCGTTGCTGCGTCACGCGGCGTCGGGCCGTCCGAGGGCTTGCGACGCTCGAACAGAGCGAGGATCCACTTCATATCTCCAATGTACGCCCGCGACGAGCAGCGGCGCGACGAGCATCGCCATCACGTCGAACCAGACGTAGCCGCTCGCGACGCCGCTCGGCGGATTGCCGTCCGCGATGCCGAGGCCGGGTAGCGTGCGGGCCCAGCGCCACGTCCCGATCGACGTGCCGTACAGCTCGAGCGCGGCGACGACGATGAACACCGCCGCATAGGTCGCACGCGCGCGTGAGCGCCAGAGGAAGAGGCACAGGAGCGGTACTCCGATCGCGCCCGCGACGTCGAGCCGCGGCAGCACCGTCAGCCCGGCGAGCCCCCACCCGATCGAGCCGGCGGCGGCGGCGGCGACGAGCTTCCGGACGGAGACGACCCGCGTCAGTGCGAGGCCGCTCAGGTAGACGATCCCGTGCGCGGGCGGGATGAAGAGCGGCAGGTTGTGCAGGCGGTAGTGGTAGACGCCCCACACGAGCGATCCCGTCACCTCCCCGACCGTCGCGAACGCGACCACGCCGAGCGCCTGCGCGCGCGCGAGCGGCGCGAGCGGGCGCAGCGCGAGGAGCAGTGCGATCCACGTCAGCGCGCCGAGCGCGAGCTGCCCGGGGTACGAGACCTGCGTGTCCGTCGCGAGAAGCGCCGCGAGGTACGCCGGGCCGGCGAGGGCGTACGCGCGCGGCGTCACTGGCGGTACTGGAGCTCGTGCCAGCTCGGCGTCGGCAGCAGCTCGAGCAGCGCGCGGCCGCCGTTCGGGTCGCGGTAGGAGAACTCGGCCGCGACGTCGTCCCACCCGACCTCGAGCTTGCCCTCCTTCACGTGATGGTCGAGCCACGCGCCGCGGAAGACGAGCTTCTTGAGCCAGTAGACGAGCGACTCCCCGCCTACGAGGGAGACCTCCTCCCACCGCCGGACGAGGTAGTGGCCGAGCGGGCTGCGCGGCTCGTCGATGCCGCCGCGCTCCACGAGCTCGACCAGGTCGGCCGTCTCGTCGCCGTCGAGCTCGTTGTCGTGCAGAAGGCCGAGCTTGACGGCCGCCGCCGTCACCCGCTGCTCGAAGTCCTGCGCGTTGAAGCTGAACCGGTACCCCAGGAACTCGACGAGGTAGTCGTCGCCGGACGAGTAATTCGCCTCGGCATCCACGGGCCAAGCGTACCCTTCGGGTGTGAGCGCAACCGACATCGCCATCCTCGCGCCGGTCATCGTCGTCGCGGTCGGCGCGCTCCTCGGCCTCCTGTTGTTGTGGGGGAAGGTGGCGAAGCAGCACCTGAGCGAGAGCAGGAGGCCGCGGCTCGTGCTCGCGCTCTGGATCGGCGGGATCGCCCTCCTCTTCCTCCTCAGCTATCTAGGCGTAAAGCTCCCCAAGGGCGGATAGCAGTCGGTCGACGTCGGTGCGCTCGGTGTACGGCGCGACCGAGATGCGCAGCAGCGTCCCGTCATGCGACACCGGGATCTCGATCCGGTGCTCGTCGAACAGCCACCGGTTGAGGTCGGCGTCGGGCCTCGGCAGCCGGACGCTCGCCATCTGGAGCACCTGCTCCTCGGACGCGATCGGCTCGGTGCCGAGCAGCTCGCACAAGTCGCGGCGCGCTTCGCGGCAGAGGGCGACGCAGCGCTCCCGGTCGTCATGTTCGCGGAAGAAGTCGATCGCGGCCGGGACGGTGAGATACGCCGACGAGTCGCGCGTCCCCTGCCGTTCGGTGCGCGAGATGAAACTCGCAGGCTCCGCGTAGCCCCAGCTCGTGATCACTCCGTCGACGCGGTCCTGCCACTCCGGCCGCACGTGGAGGAACCCTGCGCCTTTCGGAGCCGACAGCCACTTGTGACAGTTGCCGGCGTAGAAGTCGGCGCCGAGCGCATCGAGGTCGAGGTCGACCTGCGCGACCGCGTGCGCGCCGTCGACGATCGTCGCCAGCCCGCGGGCGCGCGCCTCGCGCACGATCTCCTCGACGGGGAGGAGGAGCGCCGTCTCCGAGGTGATGTGCGACAGAAAGACGGCGCGTGTCCGATCCGTCACGTGCTCGAAGAGCTCCGGGTACGGAACCGTGACGAAGTCGCACAGGCGCGTCCACGTCATGACGCATGCGCCGTACTCGAGATCCGTCGAGAGCACCTGGTCGCCCGGCTCGAGATCGAGAGCGCGCGCGGCGAGGTTCACGCCGGTGGTCGCGTTCTGGACGAACGTGAGGTCGTCCGTCCGCGCGCCGACGAAGGCTCCGAGCGCCGCGCGGGCCTCCTCGAGAAGCGGCGCGAGCCGCCGGGCGATGAAGTCGACCGGCTCCCGCTCGAGCTCGCGCTGCCACGCCTGGTAGCGCTCGAAGACCGCCCTCGGGGTGGCGCCGAAGGAGCCGTGGTTGAGGAAGGTCACCTCGGGATCGAGGAGGAAGAGCTCTTTCATGTCCGTCCGACGCCGACCGTAGCGTGATTGCGCGATGCACGAGGGCACATGGACACTGCGTCCGTGCCCGTACGAGGTGCAGGCCGAGCTCGCGGCCACGCTCGGGGTGAGCGAGCTGACGGCAGGCGTTCTCGTCCGGCGCGGCTACGGCGACGCCGTCTCGGCGTCCGCGTTCCTCGCGGGCGAGCTGCCGCCGCACGACCCGTTTCTCCTCGGCGACATGCGCGCCGCGTGCGAGCGGATTCGCGCTGCCGTCGCCGACGGCCGGCGCATCTGCGTCCACGGCGACTACGACGTCGACGGCATCGCCGCCACCGCCCTCGCCGTCCTGCTCCTGCGCGAGCTCGGCGCCGACGTCGACTGGCACCTGCCGAGCCGCTTCGACGAGGGCTACGGCGTACGCTCGGAGACGCTCGCCCGCCTCGCCGACGACGGCTGCGGGCTCGTCCTCACCGTCGACTGCGGCGTCACGGCGGTCGAGGAGGTCGCGGAGGCGCGCGCGCGCGGGCTGGAGGTGATCGTCACCGACCATCACCGGCCGGGCGACACGCTCCCGGACTGCCCCGTCGTCGCCACGCGGCCGTCCGACTATCCGTTCCCGGAGCTGTGCGGTACCGGCGTCGTCTACAAGCTGGGGCAGGCGCTCTTCGGCGTCGACTCGGAGATCCCCAAGCGGCACCTCGACCTCGTCGCGATGGCGACGATCGCCGATGTCGTCCCGCTCCTCGACGAGAACCGCACGCTCGCGATCGCCGGCCTGCGCGCGCTCGCGCGCACGCAGAAGCCGGGGCTGCAGGCGCTTATGCGCGCCGCCGGCGTCGATCCCGCCGCGCTCGACGCGGCCGCCGTCGGCTTCCGGCTCGGCCCGCGCATCAACGCGGCCGGGCGGCTGGGCCATCCGCGCGCCGCCCTCGAGCTCCTGCTGACGGAGGATCCGGACGAGGCGCGTGCGCTCGCGCGGCGGCTCGAGGAGCTGAACCAGGAGCGGCAGGCGGTCGAGGGCCGCATCCTCCGCGAGGCGGTCGCCGCGGTCGAATCGTGGCCCGAGGCCGACCGCCGCCGGCGCGCGTACGTCGTCGCCGGCGAGGACTGGCACGAAGGCGTGATCGGGATCGTCGCGTCGCGGCTCGTCGAGCGGTTCAACCGGCCCGTCGTGCTCATCACCGGCGGGGACGGCGACTGGAAGGGATCGGGGCGTTCGATCCCCGCGTTCGACCTCCATGCGGGGCTCGGCGCGTGCGCCGACCTGCTCGGCCGTTGGGGAGGGCACCGCGCGGCCGCCGGCCTGTCGATCGCGCCCGCGAACATCGCGGCGTTCGCGGAGCGGTTCGCCGAGCACGCCGCCGGCCTGCTCGAGGAGGTCGATCTCCAGCCGCTGACGCGCATCGACGCGATCGTCCCGCGCGGGACGCGGCTGTCGCTCGACCTGTGCGCCGAGCTCGCGCGGCTCGCGCCGTTCGGCCTCGGCAACCCGGAGGTGACGCTGCTCGCGCCCGGCTGCGAGATCGGCGAGCTCGCGACGGTGGGCGACGGGAAGCACCTGCGCTTCCGCGTGCGCCGTGACGGGCTCGACGCGGGCAGCGCGATCGCGTTCGGCAGCGGCTCCCGTCTCGACGTCTACCGGCAGGCGGGACGCTGGGACGTCGCATTCCGGCTGAACGAGAACCGGTGGAACGGGACGGTCGCGCCGCAGCTCGTCGTGCGCCGGATCTTCCGTGCCGAGGAGCGCTTCGACGATCTGCGCGCATGGCTCGTCGCCGAGTACAGGAAGCCGGCGGCCGCGCGGGACGCCGAGGCGGCCGCCATCTTCGCCGAGCTCGGGCTGGAGCTGGGGAAGCGGCATCTGCTCGAGTCCGAGCGCTTTCGCGCGCTGCTCGAGGCGCCGTTGCCGCTCGCTCGCGCGGCCTAGCCGCACGCGGGCACGTCTTGTGCGTACGGCTCCGCTACCGGCGCGTCACGCGTTCGGCGTGTGTTGCGCGGTCTCCGCACCCGTTCGCACAGAACCCCGCCGCATCTTCCGTGACGGAGACGTCGGGGTACCTGGTACCACGTGATGCCTCTGCGGGCCGTGTCTTAGGGCTTCAGTGCCGCGAAGATCGCCCAGCCGAGGAGGCGCCGCTGTGCGTGCAGGTACACGTCGCGATTGCGCTCGTGCCGCTCGCGTATCCCCGGCGCCTCGGGGTCGTCCGGGTTCGCGTGCAGCCACTCCTCGAGCGCCCGCCAGTGGAGCGACTCGTAGCGGTCCCAGTCGTCGTCCGACGCGGCGATCAGACCGACCGGTGCGAGCCCCGCCGCCTCGAAGCGCGCGATCGTCGCCGGGAGCGTCACCCAGCCCTCGTCGTCCACGGTCGGCGGCAGCGGCCACTCGCGCCAGTACGGCTCCCCGACCGCCACGAAGCCGCCGCTCCGCACCGCGGGCGCGAGGGCAGCCAGTGTTCCCTCGAGGTCGTGGTAGACGAACGATGCGCCGAGGCAAAGCGTGGCGTCCCATGCCTCCGGCTCGAGCGGGAACGCGCTCGCGTCGCCCTCCACGATCTCGATGCGGTCGGTGAGGCCGGCCTTCGCGATCCGCTCGCGGCCCGCGGCTACGAAGTCTTCGGCGCGCTCGACGCCGAGAATGTGGCATCCGAACTCGGAGGCAAGCACGAGCGCGGGGCCTGCCTTGCCGCATGCGACGTCGAGCACGCGCGACTCGGGGCCGAGGCGCAACAGGCGACCGAGCTGGCGGATCTTGTCCGCGCTCGTCGGGTCCTGAATCTCGTGGTCGCGCTCGGCGACGGCGTAGTACCACGGCACGGCCGCAAGACTACGTGCGGGCGAGCGCGGCGAGCGCGGCCGCGAGCTTCTCGACCTTCCTGGCGTCTTTGCGATGGGCGAGAGACACGAGGCGCGTCACTTCGACTCGACAACGCGCGTTCCTTCCAGGGAGATACCCGGGAGTACACTGAAATCGTGGCCACGGTTCATTCAGGCGAGAAGCATTTCGAGCTCCTCGAGGGGCTGCTCGCGGAGCTGGACGGCTACGCCGGCGAGCTCGACCGCGAGCTGGTCGTACGCGCGTTCTCGTTCGCCGCCAAGGCGCACGAGGGGCAGCAACGCCGCTCCGGGCAGCCGTTCATCATGCACCCGGTCGGCGTCGCGATCATCTGCGCCGGGCTGCGTCTCGACGAGCAGACGATCGCCGCCGCGCTCCTGCACGACGTCGTCGAGGACACCGGCACCGATCTCGCGACCGTCCGCGAGGAGTTCGGCGAGGAGATCACCGCGCTGGTCGACGGCGTCACGAAGCTGACCCGCGTCCAGTTCCAGAGCCGCGAGCAGGCGGAGGCGGAGAACTACCGCAAGATGGTGGTGGCGATGGCGGAAGACGTGCGCGTCATCCTCGTCAAGCTCGCCGATCGCCTCCACAACCTGCGAACGATCGAGTACCTCGGCCGGCAGAAGCAGGTGCAGAAGGCGAAGGAAGCGCTGGAGGTGTACGCGCCGCTCGCGCATCGCCTCGGCATCCACGCGCTCAAGTGGGAGCTCGAGGACCTCGCCTTCCAGACCTTGCATCCGCGCAAGTACGAGGAGATCAAGACGATGGTCGCGGAGCGGCGCGCCGACCGCGAGGGGCACGTCGCCGAGGCAGCAGACGTTCTCCAGCGCGAGCTCGCAAAGGTCGACGTCCCGGCCGAGATCTCCGGGCGTGCGAAGCACTTCTACTCGATCTACGACAAGATGGCGAAGCGCGGGCGCGAGTTCAACGAGATCTACGACCTCACGGCGATGCGCGTCATCGTCGAGCGCGGCGCGGAGGAGGGCACACGCGACTGCTACGGCGCACTCGGTCTCATCCACTCGCTGTGGAAGCCGATGCCCGGCCGGTTCAAGGACTACATCGCCATGCCGAAGTTCAACGGGTACCGCTCGTTGCATACGACCGTGATCGGGCCGGAGGGACGTCCGCTCGAGATCCAGGTGCGGACGCGCGAGATGCACGAGACGGCAGAGCTCGGAATCGCAGCTCACTGGGCGTACAAGGGCGGGCGCAGGTCGACGGCCGACAAGGAATGGGTCGCGTGGGTGCAGCAGCTCATGGACATCCATCTCGACGAGGCGGACTCGCGCGAGTTCGTCAAGTCCTTCCGGACCGACCTCTTCGACGAGGAGGTGTTCGTCTTTACGCCGAAGGGCGAGGTGAAGACTCTTCCTGCCGGCGCGAC
Source organism: Acidobacteriota bacterium (assembly GCA_028876365.1). Lineage (GTDB taxonomy): Bacteria > Actinomycetota > Thermoleophilia > Gaiellales > Gaiellaceae > Palsa-739. The sequence continues at coordinate 7,352 of JAGWRZ010000110.1, forward strand.
ACCGATCGACTTCGCGTACGCAGTGCACACCGATGTCGGCCATCGAACGGTCGGAGCGAAGGTGAACGGGCGCATCGTCCCGCTTCATTACAAGCTCGTGAGCGGCGATCGCGTCGAGGTGCTGACGTCGAAGAGCGGGCGCGGCCCATCGCGTGACTGGCTCTCGCTCGTCGCCTCGTCGCGGGCCCGGAACAAGATCCGCCAGTTCTTCTCGCGCGAGCAGAAGGAGGATCTCGAGGCCAAGGGTCGCGAGACCCTCGAACATGCGCTGAAGGCGCAGAACCTTCCGTACCGCAAGCTCGCGGGCTCGGCCGTCCTCGCCGGCGTCATTCGCGAGCTCGGGTTCAAGAAGGCGGAAGACTTCTATCTCGCGCTCGGCTCGGGGAAGCTCACCGCCGGCAGCATCGTCAACAAGGTCCTCCAGCGCCTGAAGACGGAAGAGGTCGCCGAGGAAGAGGCGGTCACGCCGCGCAAACGGCCGAAGGCGCGCGACGCGCTCGCCAGTCAGAACTATGGAATCAACGTCGTCGGCGTCGAGGATGTGCTCGTCCGACTTGCGAAGTGCTGCACGCCGGTGCCGGGCGACCCGATCGTCGGCTACATCTCGCTCGGGCGCGGGATCACGATCCACCGCGAGGACTGTCCGAACGCGAAGTCGCTCATGCGCAATCCGGAGCGCTTCACCGCGGTCGAGTGGGAGGGCGGTCAGACGCAGAGCTTCCGCGTGCAGATCGCGCTGGATTCGTGGGACCGCCCGCGCCTCCTGGAGGACGTCGCGCGCACGTTCGCCGAGCACGGCGCGAACATCGTCTCGTACGGCGGCACGGTCGAGGATCAGATGGCGCGCAACTGGTACGTCGCCGAGGTCGGCGAGGTGAAGGCGCTGCGCGCCCTGCTGAACTCGCTGCGGAACGTCGAGGGCGTCTTCGACGCGTACCGCGTCACACCCTCGTGAACTTGTAAACGGGGACAGTCCCCGTCACGAGAGCGACGGAAAGCCGGCACGGTCTCGTGAGGGTCGGCCGGGTAGGCCGGGCCCCTACGGCTCCCAGGCCTCGCCGCCGGTGTCCCAGGCGACGAGGCAGAGGTCGGCGATCTCGGCCGCGACCTGCTCGAGTCGCTCCTGCTGAACACCGCCGTCTGCGGCGAGCTCGGCGACCCGCTCGCCCTTCCACGTCACGGGCACGAGCGTCCGCCGCGTCTCGTCCTCCTGGCCCGCGTGCGGCCCGAGAACGAGCGCGCCGTCCTCCACGAAGAAGATCCCCGCCCAGGTCGCGCCGCTCGCGACGAGGTCGGCGACGGTCTGCCGGAGCACGTCGTCCGCATCAGCCGACGCCAAGACGCTCCTTGTAGTCGTCGGGAATGGGCATCGCCTTGCGTGCGGCGAGGTCGACGTAGACGAGCGTCTGGTGCGCGGTCACCATGAGGGTCCCTTCCGGGAGCTTGTGCGCCGCGAAGGCGTACGTGATGCTCGTCCGCCCGACCCGGCTGACACGCACGTGGATCTCGAGCTCGTCGTCGAACCGCGCCGGCGCGAAGTACTCGACGTCGTTGGCACGCATGACGAACTCGCCGGCGTTCTCTTGGCGCAGCAGTCCGAGCGAGCGGAGCCACTCGACACGCGCGAGGTCGAAATACGGGTTGTAACGGCCGTAGTACACGATCCCCTGCGCGTCCGTGTCGGAGAAGCCGACACGCGTGCGCGCGGTGAACGCGTACTCGCTCACGCGCGGATGAGCGCGAGCACCTCGTCGCGCTTCTGCTCCATCAGCCTCTCCGAGGTCGCCTCGAGGTTGAGGCGCAGCAGCGGCTCCGTGTTCGAGGGACGCACGTTGAAATGCCAATGCGGATAGTCGACCGAGACGCCGTCGAGATGGGAGACCTTTCCGTCGCCGTATCGCTCCTTGATCTCCTGGAGCTTGAGCGCGACGTCGGACACGGGTGTGTTCAGCTCCCCGGTGATGAAGTGGCCGTCGCGCAGGGGGGCGATGATCTCCGACAGCTTCTTCCCCTTCCGCGAGACGAGCTCGAGCATGAGGAGGAAGGGAACGACGCCCGTGTCCGCCTGCGAGAAGTCGCGGAAGTAGTAGTGGCCGGACACCTCGCCGCCGAACGAGGCTTGATCTTTCCGCATGCGCGCCTTGATGAACGCATGGCCGACGCGGTTGACGAGCGCCACCCCGCCGCTGCGCTCGATCGTCTCCGGCACGGCGCGGCTCGCCCGCACGTCGTAGATGATCTTTGCGCCCGGCTCCTTCGCCAGCACCGACTCCGCGAAGAGGGCGGTGACGAAGTCGCCGGGGACGAACGCGCCGGTGTCGTCGACGAAGAAGCAGCGATCGGCGTCGCCGTCGAACGCGACACCGAGGTCGGCGCTCTCCTCGAGCGTCTTGCGGACGATGAACTCGCGGTTCTCTGGCAGCAGCGGGTTCGGCTCGTGGTTCGGGAACGAGCCGTCGGGCTCGAAGAAGCAGCGCACCGCCTCGATCGGAAGCCGGTCGAGCACCGGCGGGAGCATCGCGCCCGCCATCCCGTTCGCGGCGTCGATGACCACCTTCAGCGGCCTCACGTCCGAGACGTCGATGAAGGACATCACTCGCTCGACGTAGTGCGGCCAGATGTCCACCGACTCGACACGACCCTCGTGACCACGGGGCCAGACCCCTGACATGGCCAGGTCGCGCACGTCCAGGAGGCCGGACTCGCCGCCGACGGGGAGGGCGCTGCGGCGGACGATCTTCATCCCCGTGTACTCCTTCGGGTTGTGGGAGGCCGTCACCGTCAGGCCCCCGTCGAGGCCGAGCTCGCCGACGGCGAAATAGAGCATCTCCGTCCCGACCATGCCCAGATCGAGCACGTCCGCGCCCCCGTCGGCCGCCCCCCGCATGGCCGCGGCGGCCATGCTGGGGCTGGACAAGCGCATGTCCCGCCCGACCGCGAAGCGCTTCGGCTCGAACTGCGCGACGACCGCGCGGCCGATCGCGTACGCGCCCTCCTCGTCCAGCTGCGAGGGGTAGATGCCGCGCACGTCGTAGGCCTTGAACACGGTCGGATCGAGCATTCCGCGGCGATCCTAGCCATGTCCCGCCGACGTACCATGGCGGAATGGAGCGCAAGCTCGCAACCGTGCTCTTTCTCGATCTCGTCAGCTCGACGGAGCTCGTCGCCGAGTCCGATCCGGAGGTCGTCCGCCGGCGGGTGACCCGCTTCTTCGACCAGGTCTCGCACTGCATCATCACGCACGGCGGGACGCTCGAGAAGTTCGCCGGGGACGCCGTCATGGCCGCCTTCGGCGTGCCGCTCGCGCACGAGGACGACGCCGAGCGAGCCGTGCGCGCCGCCCTCGCCACCCTCGAGCGCGTCCGGGAGCTCGGGCTCGAGGCGCGCGTCGGGATCGAGTCGGGCGAGGTCGTCGCCGACGACTCGGCATCGACCTTCGCCACCGGCGAGGCGGTCAACCTCGCCGCGCGCCTCCAGCAGCGGGCGAACGCGGGCGAGATCCTCGTCGGGCCGGGCGCCGCGCGCCTCGTCGGCAGCCGCATCGAGCTCGAGCCCGCGGGCGCGTTCGAGCTCCGCGGCTTCCGGTCGCCGGTCGAGGCGAGCCGCGTCGTCTGCGCCGCCGACCCCGGCACGCCGATCGCGTCGGTGAAGGCGCCGCTCGTCGGGCGCGAGTCGGAGCTGGAGCTGCTCGAGAACACGTTCGCCCGCACCGTCCGCGACCGGCGCGCGACGCTCTTCACCATCTACGGCGACCCCGGCGTCGGGAAGAGCCGCCTCGCGCGCGAGTTCACCGAAGGGGCGGAGGGAGCGACCGTGCTCTTCGGCCGCTCGCTTCCGTACGGCGAGGGCGTGACGTACTGGCCGCTCGCCGAGATGGTGAAGTCGTCCGCCGGCATCAGCGACGACGACCCGCTCGACGAGGCGCAGCGCAAGCTCCGCGAGTACTGCGAGGACGAGGAGGTCGCCGACCTGCTCGGCCTCGCCGTCGGCGTCCTCGCGGCGGTCGAGGGCGAGCGCGCGCAACGCGAGATCGCCTGGGCCGCCCGCGCGTGGGCCGAGCAGCTCGCGCAGGCGCAGCCGCTCATCCTCGTCTTCGAGGACACGCACTGGGGCGAGGAGCCGCTCCTCGACCTCATCGAGCATCTCGCGGCCTGGGTGAAGGACGCGCCGCTTCTCATCCTCTGCCTCGCACGGACGGAGCTCCTCGACGTCCGCCCGACCTGGGGCGGCGGCCGCGTGCGCGCGACGACGATCGAGCTCGAGCCGCTGCGCGAGGAGGAGAGCGTCGCGCTCGTCGAGGCGCTGGCCGTCGACCTCGACATCCCGCTCGACGTGCGGACGGTGCTCGCGAAGACGGAGGGGAACCCGCTCTTCGTCGAGGAGACGGTGCGCATGCTCGCGGAGAGGCCGCGCGACGGCTTCGAGCGCATCCCCGACACCCTCCAGGCGCTCATCGCGGCGCGCATCGACCGGCTGCCGACGCCGGCCCGCGTCGCGCTCCAGCGCGCGTCGGTGATGGGCCGCATCTTCATGGCCGGCGCGCTCGAACGGCTCTCTCCGGAGGTCGAGGAGATCGGAAACGCGCTCGACGAGCTGCTCCTGCGCGACCTCATCGTCGAGGAGTCACGCGCGTCGATCAGCGGCGAGCAGGCCTACAAGTTCAAGCACGTGCTCATCCGCGAGGTCGCCTACGCGGGCCTCTCGAAGTCGTCGCGGGCGGATCTCCACTACGCGTTCGCGCAGTGGCTCGGCGAGCGCGCCGGCGAGGAGCTCCTCGAGATCCGCGCCTTCCATCTCGACCAGGCCGCGCGGCTCCTCACCGAGCTCGACGGCGCCGCGCCCTCCGAGCTGCGCGAGGAGGCGGCGGCGATGCTCACGACTGCGGGCCATCGCGCCCTGTCCCGCGAGGCATTCCGCAGCGCGCGGAAGCTCCTCCTCCGCGCGGCCGAGCTCGCGCCGACGCTCGAGCGGCGCTACCTCGCCGGCCGCGCGGCATGGCGCCTCCAGGACTTCCCCGCGGTGATGGTGGAGATGACCGACGTCGCCGGACAGGCGGAGAAGGCGGGGGAGACGGTGGTGCAGGGCCGGGCGCTCACCGCGCTGGCGGAGGCCGTCCTCCAGCACAAGGCCGACGCGGCCGCAGCGAGCCTGCTCGCGGCGCGTGCCCTCACCGTGCTCGCCGACGAGGCGCCCGGCGTCCGCTTCGAGCCGCTGTGGATCTCGTCGCAGGTCGCGGGCTGGCTCGGCGACTCGAGCGCGTTCGAGACGTACGCGAAGCAGGCCCTCGAGGCCGCGCGCGACGCCGAGCGCAAGGACCTCGAGGTGCTCGTCATCCAGAGCCTCGCGTTCGCGTACATCACGCGGCTCGAGATCGATCACGCACTGCCCCTCATCGATCGCGCGTTCGAGCTCGCCGATGCGAGCAGCAGCATCACCGGGCGCGCGTCGGCGCACGCTGTCCGCGGCTACTACGAGCTCGTCACCGAGAACGCGGCCGAGGCGGAGGCGGACTACGCCGCCGCGCGCGAGCTCTACGCCGAGGTCGGGAACACGCGCAGGGAGGCCGTCTCGCTCATGTTCATGGGGCGTGCCGCGTTCGCACAGGGGCACGACGCGCGTGCGGAGGCGATCCTGCGCGACGCCGTGCGGACACTGAAGGGCCTCGGCGACCGCGGCTCGCTGTGCGAGGCGCAGCGCGCGCTCGCGATGGTGCTCGCGGAGGAAGGCAAGCTGGACGAGGCCGAGCGGCACGCGCTCGAGGCGCGCGAGACCGTCGGCCCGGAAGATCGCGTCTCGGTCGGGACGACGCTTCTCGCGCTCGGCGTCGTCCGCGCGCAGCAGAACCGCGACGAGGAAGGCGAGACGCTCATTCGCGAGGCGGTCGACACCTTCCGCATGTACGAGCTGCGCGCCCTCGAGCACTGGGCGTTGCGGAGGCTCATCGAGTTCCTCCGCGACCGGGGCCGCGACGACGAGGCAGCGGTCTACGAAGAGCGGCGCAGCGTGCTCGGCCCGAGCAGCACCGCGCGGATCGCCTGAGTCGACGCCTCGTCGGGCGCCTCGCTGATCACGGTCGCCGGCCGGGCGAACCGCTCGAGGGCCTCGCGCAGCGGCTCCGCGCGCAGCGTGCCCTCGCCGTAGGGGAGGTGCTTCGTCTCGTTCCGGTTCGCAAACTGGATGTCGCTGAAGTGGATGTGGAACGGCGCGCCCTCCTCGAGCACGCCGTCGGCGGCCTCGAGCGCCGAGGCGAACGGATCGACGCCGACGAATGCGCCGTCGCTCGTCGCGTGCATGTGCGCGAA
>JAGWRZ010000111.1 GCA_028876365.1 Acidobacteriota bacterium
CAACTCGCGGCAGGTGCTGATGCTCTGCCCGACGACGATCCTCGCCGAGCAGCACTGGCACACGTTCCGCCAGCGCTACCAGGACTACCCGATCGTCGTCGAGATGGTCTCGCGCTTCCGCAAGCCGGCCGACGTGAAGCAGGTGCTCGCGGAGTTCGCGGCAGGCAAGGTCGAGGTCCTGATCGGCACGCACCGCGTCCTCTCGCGCGACGTGATCCCGAAGGAGCTCGGGCTCGTCGTCCTCGACGAGGAGCAGCGCTTCGGCGTCGCGCAGAAGGAGCTGCTGAAGTCGTTGCGACTCGAGGTGGACGTGCTGACGCTGAGCGCGACGCCGATCCCGCGGACGCTGCATCTGTCACTGGCCGGCATGCGCGACATCTCGATCATCGAGACCCCGCCCGAGGGACGTCGCCCGATCCGGACCACAGTCGGCGAGTACGACGAGGAGCTCGTCAAGCTCGCGCTCGAGCGCGAGGTGGAGCGCAACGGTCAGGCGTTCTACCTTCACAATCGCGTCGAGACGATCGAAGAGGCGGCGGAGAAGCTGCGTCAGCTGTCGCCGAGCCTCCGCTTCCTCGTCGCGCACGGGCAAATGCGCGAGAAGGAGCTCGAGGAGAAGATGCACACCTTCCTGCGCGGCGACGCCGACGTGCTCGTGTCGACGACGATCATCGAGTCCGGCATCGACATCCCGCAGGCGAACACACTCATCGTCGAGCGCGCCGACATGCTCGGGCTCGCGCAGCTGTACCAGATCCGAGGCCGCGTCGGACGCTCCGACGAGACCGCGTACGCCTACCTGTTCTATCCCGACGCGCAGGATCTGACCGGTGAGGCGCGGGCCCGCCTCGCGACGCTCGCCGACCACACCGAGCTCGGCGCCGGCTTCGCGATCGCGATGCGCGACCTCGAGATCCGCGGCGCCGGTGAGCTGCTCGGAGCGGAGCAGTCGGGGCATGTGGCCGCCATCGGATTCGAGCTCTATGTCGAGCTCCTGAACGAGGCGGTGGCGGAGCTGCAGGGGCAGCGCCGTGTCGCCGCACGGCCCGTCCGCGTGGACGCCCGCATCGATGCGTACGTCCCGCAGCAATACGTCGGCTCGGAGGCGCTCCGGATCGACATCCACCGACGCCTCGCGCTCGCCGAGACCGACGACGAGCTGCGCGAGCTCGCAGCCGCGCTCGAAGATCGGTACGGCCCGCTGCCCGAGCCCGTCGAGCATCTGTTCGCGATCCAGGAGGCGAAGATCAAGCTGGCACAGCTCGGCGCCGACTACCTCGTCTTCCGCGGCGGAAAGTCCACCGTCGGTCGGCTCGTGCTCGGCTCGAAGGAACTCCAGGAGCTGCGCGGCCGAATCCACACCGCCGTCTACACCGTGGGGAATAGAGAGGTGAGCCTGCGCGGCGAGGAGGGTTTCCCTCAGGCGCTTCGTCTCGTCGATGCTATCTTGGATGCCCGTCGGGCGGCATGAGCCCGGCGTTTTCAATGACCAAGCGCCTTTTCATCGTTCTGTGCCTCGCTTCGCTCAGCGGCGTGCTCGCAGCCTGCGGTGGCGGCGGCTCGAAGGCCGTTCCCGCGGACGCCGTCGCGGTCGTCGGCACCGACACGATCTCGAAGGCGCAGTTCAACAGTCTCATCGACGCGACCTCGAAGGTGGACAAGGTCAACCACCAGACGCCGCCGCAGGCGGGCACCGCCGCCTACAAGCAGGTCCAGGATCGCGTCATGGCCTTCCTCGTCCAGCTCGACGAGCTGACGCAGAAGGGCGCGACCCTCGGCGTCACCGTCACGGACGCGCAGGTGAACACGCAGATCGACAAGGTGAAGAAGCAGTACTTCGCCGGGAACGAGGCGAAGTTCGAGAAGGGCCTCGCCGCGCAGGGGCTCACTCTCGACATCTACCGCCTGGAGTGGCGCTCGCAGCTTCTGAGCCAGGCGGTCTACAACAAGGTGACGACGAGCGTGAAAGTCACGCCGGCCCAGGTGCAGGCGTACTACAACGCGCACAAGTCGTCGTACACGCAGGCGGCCTCGCGCGACGTCCGCCACATCCTGGTGAACAGCAAGTCGCTCGCCGACAAGCTCGAGACGCAGCTGAAGAACGGCGCCGACTTCGCGAAGCTGGCGAAGCAGTACTCGAAGGACCCGAGCTCCGCGAAGGTCGGCGGCAAGCTGACGATCACCAAGGGCCAGACCGTCCCGCAGTTCGACAAGGTCGCCTTCTCGCTGAAGACCGGTCAGACCTCGCCGCCCGTGCACACGCAGTACGGCTGGCACATCATCCAGGCGCTGTCGGCGATCAGGCCGGCGACGACGACGCCGCTCGCGAGCGTCCGCCAGTCGATCGAGAGCACCCTCCTGCAGACGAAGAAGAGCGACGCGATGAACGCGTGGCTCAACGGCGTCAAGGCGGAGTACGCGAAGAAGGTCTCGTACGCGTCCGGGTACACGCCGTCGGCGACGACGACGTCGACGACCAGCACCACTGGCTGATCTCGCCCGTTCGCTTCTCGAGCTGCAGCAGCTGACCGAAAGGCTGCGACGCGATTGCCCGTGGGATCGCGAGCAGACCGCGCGCACGATCGTGCCGCATACGGTCGAGGAGGCGTACGAGGTGGCGGACGCGGCGCTCGCGGACGACGACGCGAAGCTCCTCGACGAGCTGGGCGACCTGCTCTTCCAGGTCTACTTCCTGTCGCTGCTCCTGCAGGAGCGCGATCGCGGCGGCCTCGAGCAGGTCGCGCGTGCGGTGCACGCGAAGCTCGTGCGCCGGCACCCGCACGTGTTCGGCGACGTCGAGGCCCGCACGGCCGAGCGCGTGCGCTCCAACTGGGAGCGGATCAAGCGTGACGACGAGGGGCGCGAGGGGATCTTCCACGACGTGCCGGAATCGCTCCCCGCGCTCCTGTACGCGCGCAAGATCCAGCAACGCGCGAAGCACGTCGGGTTCGAGTATCCGGACACCGCCGGCGCCGTCGCGGATCTCGAGGACGAGCTGCGCGAGCTGAAGGAGGATCTATCGCCCGAGGAGCTCGGCGACGTGCTCTTCGCGGCGGTCAACGTCGCGCGGCGGATCGACGCGGATCCGGAGCTCGAGCTGCGCCGCGCGGCGCAGCGCTTTCGCGATCGCGTGACGACGGCCGAGGCGCTCGCTGCCGAGCGCGGCGAGAATTGGAGCGAGCTTCCCCTCGAGCAGCAGGACCGGTATTTCGATCTCGCGAAGGAGGCCAGCCGATGAGCCGTATCGCCGCCGTCCATGCGCGCCAGATTCTCGACTCGCGCGGGAACCCGACGGTCGAGGCAGACGTGACCCTCGAGTCCGGCGCAGCCGGGCGCGCGGCTGTGCCCTCCGGCGCCTCGACCGGCGTGCACGAGGCGGTCGAGCTCCGCGACGGAGGCGCCGCCTACGGCGGCAAGGCCGTGACGAGGGCGGTCGCGAACGCGAACGGCGAGATCGCGGCCGCGATCCACGGTCTCGATGCCGACGACCAGGAGAGCCTCGACCGCGCGCTGATCGAGCTCGACGGGACGGCGAACAAGGGGCGGCTCGGCGCGAACGCGATGCTCGCCGTGTCGCTCGCGAGCGCGAAGGCCGCGGCCGCCGACGCCGGCGTGTCGCTCTTCCGCCACCTCGGCGGCGAGAGAACGGCGACGCTCCCGGTGCCGATGATGAACGTCATCAACGGCGGCGTGCACGCCGCCAACTCGATCGACCTGCAGGAGTTCATGGTCGTCCCGGTCGGCGCTTCGTCGTTCGCGGAGGCTCTGCAGATCGGCGCCGAGACCTACCACGCGCTGGCGAAGGTGCTGAACGATGAGGGGCTCGCGACAGCGGTCGGCGACGAGGGCGGGTTCGCGCCCGACGTCCCGACGAGCGAGGCCGCGATCGAGGCGATCCTCAGAGCGGCGGAGCGTGCGGGGCATCACGACCGGGTGGCGATCGCGCTCGATCCGGCGTCGAGCGAGCTCTACTCCGGCGGCGTGTACCGCTTCGAGGGGCGCGAGGCCGCTCCGGAGGAGATGGCGGAGTTCTGGGCGAGCCTCGTCGACCGCTTCCCGATCGTCTCGATCGAGGACGGCAACGCCGAGGACGACTGGGACGGCTGGCGCGTGACGACGGAGAGGCTCGGCGACCGGATCCAGCTCGTCGGCGACGACGTCTTCGTCACGAATCCGGACAGGCTTCAGCTCGGAATCGAGCGCGGAGTCGCCAACGCCGTCCTCGTCAAGGTGAATCAGATCGGCACGCTCACCGAGACGATCGCAGCGGTGAAGCTCGCACACGACAACGGATACAGCGCGGTGATGTCGCATCGCTCCGGCGAGACGGAGGACGCCACGATCGCCGATCTCGCCGTTGCTCTCGGCACGGGGCAGATCAAGACCGGCGCGCCGGCGCGCACCGACCGCGTCGCGAAGTACAACCAGCTGCTGCGCATCGAGGAAGAGCTCGGATCCGATGCGCGGTATCCCGGATGGGCGGCGTTTCCGCGCGCGCGTCACGTACTCTGAGAAACATGGTGGAGCAGCGCCGGACGAAGATCGTCGCGACGCTCGGGCCTGCGTCTGCGACGGCCGACCGGCTTCGCGAGCTGATCGCGGCTGGCGTCGACGCCGTCCGGCTCAACCTGTCGCACGGGACGCACGAAGAGCACGGCGAGCGCGCGTGGCTCGTACGCGAGATCGCGGCCGAGGTGGGAAGGCCGATCGCCCTCATCGCAGACCTCCAGGGCCCGAAGCTCCGCGTCGGCGACCTGGCGGAGCCCGTCGTGCTGCGCAAGGGCGACCACATCACGATCACGACGGAGGAGCGCGCGAGAAACGGGGACCTTCCGGTCGCCCCGGCGGTGATCAGCGACGTGCTCGAGGCGGGCCACGACGTGCTCATCGACGACGGGCTCGTCCGGCTGCGCGTCGACGAGGTCTCGGCGGGGCGGGCCCGCTGCGCAGTGGTCGTCGGCGGGCCGGTGAGCTCGCACAAGGGCGTGAACCTGCCGGGAGTCCCGCTTCCGATCCCGTCGATCACGCGCAAGGACTCGGACGATCTCGAGTGGGCACTCGACACCGGAGTCGACTTCATCGCGCTGTCGTTCGTCCGCTCCGCCGCCGACGTGCGCGATTTGCGCGCGCTCATCGAGCAGCACGATTCGCACGCGCACGTGATCGCGAAGATCGAGAAGGCCGAGGCGATCGACTCCCTCGACGACATCCTGGCCGAGACCGATGCGGTGATGGTCGCGCGCGGCGACCTCGGAGTCGAGATCGGCGCGGCGCTCGTCCCGCTGCTGCAGAAGCGCATCATCTCGGCCGCGCTCGAGCGGGGGAAGCCGGTGATCACGGCCACGCAGATGCTCGAGTCGATGATCCACTCGCCGGAGCCGACGCGCGCGGAGGCGAGCGACGTGGCGAATGCGATCCTCGATGGCACCTCCGCGGTGATGCTTTCGGGCGAGACGGCGGTCGGCGATTATCCGGTCGAGGCGGTCGCGTACATGGATCGGATCGCGCGCGCGGTCGAGCCGAGCATGGACTACCGGCACGAGTTGCCGGAGGCCGCGGAGAACCCGACGATCGGCGCCGCCATGTCGAATGCCGCGTGCGATCTGGCGGAGGCGCTGCGCGCCGCGGCGATCCTCGTCCCGACGTTCACGGGCCGTACGGCGAATGCGGTCGCGCGGCTGCGGCCGCGGCGGCCGATCGTCGCGCTGACGCACATGGACTGGGCGATGCGGCAGCTCGCGCTCGAGTGGGGTGTGACTCCGCTCTTCATCTCCGAGAGCCCGGACGTCGAGGATCTGTGGACGCGGTCGGTCGACGCCGCCCGCCAGGCTGGTCTCGTCCAGCCCGGCGACAGGGTCGTCATCACCGCCGGGACGGCGGTGAACATCGCCGGCTCGACCAACGTGATCAAGGTGGACATCGCCTGAAACGGGCGTCACTGGGTCAACGGACATCGCCTGAAACGGGCACCACTGGGGACAGTCCCCATCACGAGCGCGGCACGAAGTCGGCACACAGACGTTTGCGTAGCTGCTACCGGTCTGTCCGCGCAGGACCCGTCCGGTAGGTGACGAAAACCGCGCGGATGGCCGTCGCCCGTCACATGACGCTGCGCCGATGGGTCGCCCTGGGCGCGCTCGTCCTCATCGCGCTCCTCTACTACCGCCCGCTCACCGCCTACGTGAACGCGAGATCGCAGCTCGGCCAGCGCCGCGCCGTCGTCCGCCGGCTCGAGCACGAGCAGGCGAGCCTGAAGGAGCGCCTCGGCTCCTCGACGTC
>JAGWRZ010000112.1 GCA_028876365.1 Acidobacteriota bacterium
CGAGGAGTCGAAGCCGTCCATCTCCGTGAGGATCTGGTTCAGCGTCTGCTCTCGCTCGTCGTTGCCGCCGCTGAAGCCCGCGACGCCCGACGTGCGCGAGCGGCCGATCGCGTCGAGCTCGTCGATGAAGATGATCGCCGGCGCCGCCGCCTTCGCCTTCGTGAAGAGATCGCGAACCCGCGAGGCGCCGATGCCGACGATCGCCTCGACGAACTCCGACGCCGCCTGCGAGAAGAAGGGAACGTCCGCCTCGCCCGCGACCGCGCGCGCGAGCAGCGTCTTGCCGGTTCCCGGCGGCCCGCTGAGAAGCACCCCGTGCGGGATGCGGGCGCCGAGCTTCGCGTACTTCTGCGGGTCCTTGAGGAAGTCGACGACCTCGGAGAGCTCCTCCTTCGCCTCCTCGATGCCTGCGACGTCCTTGAACGTGACCTTGTCGCCGCCGGGCTCGTACTGGCGGGCGCTCGAGCGGCCGAACGACCCGAGGATGCTCTGCATGCTCGATCCGCGGCGGAAGACGAAGTAGAGAAGGCCGATGAAGAGGAGCGTCGGCCCGAAGCCGACGAGGACGTTCTCCCACCACGGCGCGCCCGTGTCGAGCGGCTTCGCGTTCACGACCACCTTGTGGGCCTGGAGAAGGTCGGAGAGCGCATTCGTGTTCGCGAAGGCGGGGATCTCCGTCTGGAAGAGCTTCGTCTTGTTCGACCCGGCATAGCTGATGGGAACGGTGAACGTCCCTTGCACGGCGGTGCCCTTCGACGTGATCGACGCGACGTGGCCGGTGCGCACCTCTTGGATGAACGTCGGCGAGTACGGGACGCGGATGCGCGGCGGCCCCTTCGTCGCGCGCGACGCAGCCCAGTAGTTGAAGGCGAGCAGGGCCGCGATCCAGGCGAGCCACCAGCCGGCGCGGATCCGCCGCCGCGGCGGTTGCTTCGGCAGCCGGGGCCCGCGCGCCGGATCAGTGCTCACGGAAGAATGATGTCACGCACGTGCCCAAACCTTCGCGAGCTCGACGATGGTGGCGGCGGCGAGGCCCATGTCCTCGACGCAGATCCACTCTCGCTCGCTGTGCGCATCCTGGCCGCCGGTGTAGATGTTCGGCGTGGGGAGGCCCATCTCGGTGAGGGCGGAGCCGTCGGTGCCGCCGCGGATGGCGGTGCGGCGCGGCTCGAAGCCGATGCGGCGGACAGCCTCCTCGAGGTTCTCGACGATCTCCGGGTGGCGCTCGAGCGTGGCGCGCATGTTGCGGTACTGGATGCGCGACTCGACCTCGATCGAGGCGCGCGGCTCGCCGGCGGCCACGTCCTCTGCGAGCGAGCGCAGGTACGCGACGCTGCGATCGAGCGCGTCGTCGTCGAAGTCGCGGACGATGAAGCGGAGCTCGAGCTCGCTCGCGTCGCCGCCGACGACGACGGGATGGACGTAGCCCTCGCGCTCCGACGTCGTCTCCGGCGAGAGCCGGTCCTCGGGCAGGCGCCCGACGATCGCGGCGGCGAGCTTGATCGCGTTGACGAGCTCGCCTTTCGCGAGCCCGGGATGGATGGAGCGCCCGCGGATGCGCATGCGCACCTGCGCGCCGGAGAACGTCTCCTGCTGGATCTCGCCGATCGTCGACCCGTCCATCGTGTACGCGGCGCGCGCGCCGAACGACTCGACGGGGAAGTGGATGACGCCGCGGCCGATCTCCTCGTCGGGGTTGAACGCGACCTTGACCGTCCCGTGCGGGATCTCCGGGTGCGCGACGAGGTAGGCGGCCGCCGACATGATCTCGGCGACGCCCGCCTTGTCGTCCGCGCCGAGGAGCGTCGTGCCGTCCGTCGTGATCAGCTCGTGCCCGACGTGATGTTGGAGCTGCGGCGAGTCGGACGGGCGGATGACCTGCCCGTTGCCGATCGCGATGTCGCCTCCCGTGTAGCGGAGGCGCTGCGGGGCGACGTTCGCCCCCGTGACCTCGCGCGCGGTGTCGACGTGCGCGAAGAACGCGATCGTGGGGACGTCGCCGTCGACCGTGGCGGGGATCGTCGCGGTGACGTAGCCGTGCTCGTCCATCTGCGCGTCCGCGAGGCCGAGCCCGCGCAGCTCGTCGAGGAGCAGGCGGAGTAGCTCGAGCTGCTTGTCGGTGCTCGGGTAGGTCGTCGAGTCCTCGTCGGACTGGGTGTCGATGCGCGCGTAGCGGACGAGGCGCTCGGCGGCGTCGTTCGCGAGCGCGGCGGCGAGCTCCATGCGCCTGAGTCTACGGTTGCGTCTCATGCGCGGGCGTCTGGTACAGCTCTTCCTCGGGCTCATCCTGTACGGCGTCAGCGCGTCGCTCATGGTGCTGTCCCGTCTCGGGCTCAATCCGTGGGACGTCTTCCATCAGGGGCTCGCGAAGCACACCGGTCTCGCGATCGGGACCTGGAGCATCCTCGTCGGCCTGTGCGTCCTGCTCCTGTGGATCCCGCTGCGCCAGCGACCCGGCATCGGCACGCTCGGCAACGTCGTCTTCATCGGCGGGACGATGGACGTCGTGCTCGGTCACGTGTCGCCGCCGCACGGGATCGCGGTGCGCATCGTCTGCCTCGGCGCCGGCGTGTTCCTGAACGGCGTCGCGACCGGCGCGTACATCGGCGCCGGGCTCGGCCCCGGTCCGCGCGACGGCCTGATGACGGGCCTGGCCGCGCGCGGGCATTCCATTCGCGTCGTGCGCACGGGGCTCGAGGCGACCGTCCTCGCGATCGGCTGGCTGCTCGGCGGGACCGTCGGCTTCGGGACGCTGCTGTACGCGGTGTCCATCGGCCCGCTCGCCCATGTCTTCGTGCCGCTCTTCGCGCGGACGCCGGTGAGTCCCGACCCGGTGCTGGAAGCGCATTGACGGCGGTCGCGCTCGCGCTCGCCTCCGCCGTCCTCTTCGGCGGGATGAGCGTCGCGCTCCGCTTCGCGCTCGACCGTGAGCGCGATGTGACGCTCGGGACGTTCGCGACCGTGTCGACGGCGCTCGTCGTCACGCTCGTCTTCGTCGCGGCCGAGGCGCCCGCGCGCGGCGTCCACGCCGGCGCGGCGTGGCCGTTCGCGCTCGCGGGGCTGCTGCAGCCGGGGGTGGGGCAGATCTTCGCGACGCTCGCGATCCGCGAGGCGGGGTCCTCCCGCGCGTCGATGGTGTTCGGGACGGCGCCGCTCGTCGCCGTCGCGATCGCCCTCGTCTTCCTCGGCGAGCCGGCGAGCGCGCCGCTCCTGCTCGGGGCGGTGCTCATCGTCGGCGGCAGCGTCGAGCTCGCGCGCGAGCGCGACCGGCCCGCGCACGTGCGGCGGATCGGGCTCGCGTACGCGTGCGTGACCGTCGTGCTCTTCGCCTCGCGCGACAACCTCGTCCGCTGGCTCGCGAAGAGCACCACGGCGCCGCCGGCGGTGACGGCTGCCGCGGCCCTCCTCGGCGGCCTCGTCCTCGTGACCGCCGTCGCGCGGCCGCGGCTCTCCCGGCGCGGCCTCGTGTTCGTCCCCGCGGGGGTCTGCTTCGGGCTCTCCTACGTCGCGCTCTTCGAGGCCTTCTACCGGGGCCGCGTGACCGTGGTCTCGCCCCTCGTCGCGACCGAGTCGCTCGTCGGCGTCGGCCTCTCGGCGCTCCTCCTGCGGCACTCCGAGCTCGTCGGCAGGCGCCTCGCCCTCGGCGCCGTCCTCATCGTCGCCGGCGGCGCCCTCATCGGCGCCTTCCGGTAACACCCTCGTATCGGTACCAGGTACCGGGCTTCGCCGGCCTCCACCGAAATCTGATATGCTGGCGCTCAGATTTTCTCATAGGAGGCATACATCAGCATGGCGAAGACAATCGGCATCGACCTCGGCACGACCAACTCCTGCATGGCCGTGCTCGAAGGCGGCGAGCCCGCGGTCATCCCGAACGCGGAGGGCGGCCGGACGACCCCGTCCGTCGTCGCCTTCACGAAGGACGGCCAGAGGCTCGTCGGCGCCCCGGCGAGGCGCCAGCAGGTCACGAACCCGGCGAACACGATCTTCTCGATCAAGCGCTTCATGGGGCGCAAGTTCGACGAGGTCTCGGAGGAGATGAAGATCGTCCCGTACGAGGTCGTGAAAGGCCCGAACGGGGACGTGCGCGTCAAGGCGGAGGGCAAGGAGTACGCCCCGCCGGAGATCAGCGCGATGATCCTCCAGAAGCTGAAGCACGACGCGGAGGCCTACCTCGGCGAGCCGGTCGCGGACGCCGTCATCACCGTCCCCGCGTACTTCAACAACGCGCAGCGCGAGGCGACGCAGGCCGCCGGCAAGATCGCCGGCCTCAACGTGCTGCGCATCATCAACGAGCCGACCGCGGCAGCGCTCGCCTACGGGCTCGACAAGGAAGGCGCCGACCAGACGATCCTCGTCTTCGACCTCGGCGGCGGCACGTTCGACGTGTCGGTGCTCGAGCTCGGCGAGGGCGTCTTCGAGGTCAAGTCGACCGCGGGCGACAACCACCTCGGCGGCGACAACTTCGACAAGGCGGTCGTCGACTGGATGGTCGCGGAGTTCAAGCGCGACCAGGGCATCGACCTCTCGGCCGACCCGATGGCGCTCCAGCGCCTCTACGAGGCGGCGGAGAAGGCGAAGATCGAGCTGTCGTCGACGATGACGACGCAGATCAACCTCCCGTTCATCACCGCGACGCAGGACGGGCCGAAGCATCTCGACCTGCAGCTCACGCGGGCGAAGCTCGAGGAGATCACGGCCGACCTGCTCGAGCGCACCGTCGGCCCGACGAAGCAGGCGCTCGCCGACGCCGAGCTCGACGCGTCGAAGATCGACCACGTCGTGCTCGTCGGCGGCATGACGCGCATGCCCGCCGTGCAGGCGAAGGTGAAGGAGCTGATCGGCAAGGACCCGCACAAGGGCGTCAACCCGGACGAGGTCGTC
>JAGWRZ010000113.1 GCA_028876365.1 Acidobacteriota bacterium
GCGTGCGAGCATCGCCGCGCCTGGGACGAAGTCATGGAACAGAATCGCCTCCAACAGGTCCGACGTATCGTCGTGGAGAAGCATCTCCTCCGGGCCGCGCCCGCCGATGTGGCCGCTCGGTCTGCCATCCTCGACAAGTGTCTGGGAGAGTCCGTAGACGAGGCCCGAGTCAGGCGCGGACTCGAGCAAAGCAACTCTTCGTTCCAGCCCATCCGGCATGTACATGTCATCTGCCGGCAAGAGTCCGAAGTAGGCGCCACTTGCGTTCGCAAGTCCGAGGTTCAGTGAAGCGTTCACGCCCCGGTTCGCATGACCGGGATGCGTGAGAACCTGCACCCGGGGATCACGGGCGGCGAAACTCCTTGCCATCTGATGGCTGTCGTCACTCGAGCCGTTGTCGACGACGAGCAGTTCGAAGTTGGAATACGTCTGAGCGAGGACACTCTCGACCGCGTGTGAGAGGAATCGGCCGTAGTTGTAGGACGGCATACAAACCGTGACGAGCGGCTCGACCACAGGCGCCTTCACGCGAGGCTCCTGAGGAGGTCCGCGAGCTGCTCGACGCGCCGGCCGCGCGACAGTTTCTCTCGCCACTGCGCCGAGAGCGGCGGGCCGTCGAGCGCGCCTTCGCGCCAGCGCGCGTGCAGCGTCCGGAGCGCCTCGCGGATGGCGTCGACGTCCTCGGGCGCCGCGACGACGCCGACTCCGGTCTCCTCGATCAGCCGCGCGGCGGCTCCGCCGGGCGGCACGACGGCGAGGATCGGCCGCTCCGCGGCGATGTACTCGAACACCTTCCCTGAGAGGACGCCGTGCCCGCGCCCTCCCGCCTCCGGGATGAGCAGCAACAGCGCCTCGCTCTCGCGCTGGAGCTCGAGCGAGCGGCGGCGCGGCACGTAGGGGATGACCTCGACGCGATCGCCGAGGCCGAGCTCCTCGACGAACTCGCGGTCGCCCGGACGGAAGTCGCCGACGAAGCGCGCGCGCACGTCCTCGAGACCGGAGCCGGCGAGCGCCCGCAGGAACGGCTTCGGATCGCGGCGCCCGAAGAACGAGCCCGTGTGCGTGAGCCGGAAGACATCGGAGCGGACGTGCTCGAGGCCGGCGAAGTCGTCGAAGTCGCAGCCGTTCTCGATCGTGACCACGCGCCCGCGCGGGTCGAGCGAGCGGGCCTCGACCGAGATCGCCTCCGCGGCGGTGACGATCGCATCCGCGCGCCTCGCCACGAGCGCCGCGACGCCGCGGGAGGCCTGCTCCTTCGCGCGCACGGCGAAGCTGTCGGCGCGCCGGTGCGGATGGGCGAGAAGCGAGTCGCGCAGATCGGCCACCCACTTGGCGCCCGTGGCGGCCTGCACGGCGGCGCCGATGAGATGCACCGAGCCGGGAGGCGAGGTCGTCAGGACGACGTCGATGCCCTCGCTCCGCGCGATCGAGAGCGCCTTCGGGATCGCGGTCGCGTTCCAGGTCACGTTCTCGTCCGGCACGAGCAGCCTGCGGCCGACGGTGGCCGCACGGCGGACGGCGAGGTCGACACCGGAGCGTCCGTGCAGCTCGTCCGCGAGCCGGCGCCCGCGCGGCCCGACGTACCGCGCGCGGTGCACCCACGCCTGCGTCGGCAGCGGCAGGTCGGCGTCCTCGTGCAGCCACTTCGGATCGTCGGGGGCGAGCACGTGCGTCTCGATCCCGAGCGCGGGGAGGTGGCTCGCGAACTTGAGAGGCCGCTGCACGCCTCCACCGCCCGCCGGTGGGAAGTACAGCGTCACCAGTAGGAGTTTCACCGATCGGATGCTACGGTCTGGCCGGTCGTGGTCCGAGCGCTGGCGGTCGTCGCGGCAGGCGTCGTGGCGCTGGGCGCGCCCGCGCTCTCGCGCGCCTACCCCTGGCCGGTGAAGCCCCTCCACCGCCAGCACGTCATCCGAGGCGCCTTCGACGACCCCCGCTCCGGCCGCTACTTCCACTTCGGGGTCGACATCTCCGTGCCGGACGGCACGAAGATCTACGCGGTCGAGTCCGGCACCGTCTTCCGCTATTCCGACGCGGTCGCGGTCGAGCGGCCGGGAGGGCGCGAGTTCTCCTACTGGCACGTGCGGGCGACGGTGCCCGAGCACTCCTTCGTCCGGGCCGGGCAGCAGATCGGCGTCGTGCGCCCGGGCTTCGGCCACGTGCACTTCGCCGAGTTCGACGGGCGCACGTACGTCAATC
Organism: Acidobacteriota bacterium; assembly: GCA_028876365.1. GTDB lineage: Bacteria > Actinomycetota > Thermoleophilia > Gaiellales > Gaiellaceae > Palsa-739. The sequence goes on from JAGWRZ010000113.1 coordinate 2,200, forward strand.
CTCTGCGCCGCGGCGGCCTGACCCCGTTCCGCGACACGATCCCGCCGGTCGTCGGGCCGGTCGCCGTCCACGTGCGGGGCAACCGGATGACGGCGACGGTGCAGGCGTTCGACATCCCGCCGCTGCAGCCGCCGCGCCCCTGGCGGGACGCGATCTGGACGCCCGAGATCGTGCGCTGGCGGCTGCTCCAGGGCGGCGTCGCGGTCATGCCCTGGCGAACGGCCGTCGACTTCGCGCGGTTCCTGCCGCCGGCGAAGTACCACCTCGTCTACGCGCCCGGCACGCGGCAGAACCGGCCGCACCGCCGGGGCAGGTACGTGTTCTGGCTGACGCACGGCACGAGCCTCCTGAACGGCGCGTACGTCATCCAGGTGCAGGCGATCGACACGCGCGGAAACACCGGCTCCGGGGCGGCCGAGTTCGACGTCAACGCCGATCAGAGCCTGAGCACGATGAAGCTCGCATCGCGGTAGACGACGCGGGCTCCCTGGAGCACCGCCTCCCTCACCGGCTCGTGCGGGCGCAGCACGAGCCAGCCCGCGTGGTAGCGGCGCGGGATCGCGAGGTTCCCCGTCGCGAGGAACGAGAGCCACGCCGCACGGCGCGCCTGCGGCCGGTTCGCCGTCGTGTCGGCGACGTGCGCCGGCGGCGCGTTGCAGACGTACACGGGGACGTACCCCGAGATGCGATAGCTCGTCTCCAGGTCGGCGAAGACGACCGCGCCCCTCGGGACGTCCGCGCGCAGGTAGCGGACGACGCCCGGTGTGAGCGCGGAGCGGTCCGACGTGGCAGCGGCGCTCCAGTGCGAAAGCCCGTGCACGACGACCGGCACGAGAAAGAGCGCCACCGCGAGCGCCGCGAGCGCGCCCGGGCGCTCGAGCGAGCGGCCCCGCCGGAAGACAGTGACGACGAGCGCGGCGAGGCCGCCGAAGAGCGCGATCCACGCGGCGAGGCCGACGCCGCCGGGATAGGCGAGCTGGAGCGCGATCCCGGCGGCGAGCGCGACCGGCAGCACGGCGGGGCCGATCAGCCGCGCGAGAACCGCCGCGCCGCCCGCGAGGGCGAACGCGAACGGGACGAAGCCGGCCGCGCGCCGGGACTGGGAGAGCGAGACGAGGTCGGAGAAGTGCGGAAAGACGAGCGACCACAGCTCGAGCACGAGGACGAGCACGCTGCCGCCGAGGACGAACGCGCTCCACCGCCGGCGCGCGGCGAGCCCGGCGAGCGGAACGAGGACGAGCCCTGCGATCGCGATCGCGCCGCTGCGCGAGACCATCCCGGCGGCCAGGTGGAAGTCGTGCTGGGAGTGCACGACGAGATCGCCCGCGTAGTGCCGGAGCTGCTGCGCACGCTCGGTCGCGCTCGGATTGTGCGAGCGCGTCTGCGCGACGATCGGCTCGAGCCACGCGAACACGCCCAGGACGGGGGCACCGAACGCGGTGAGCGCGACGGCGTTGCGGATCGCGTCCCTCCTCCCGCGCACGAGGAGGTAGCCGGCGAGCGGGATCGCGATGAAGAGCGCATACGTCGGATGGACGAAGGCGATGTCCATGCCCGCCGCCGCGAGCGACAGCGCGACCGTCCGCGACGGCGTGCGCACGAACGCGAAGAAGAGCGTGATCGCGGCCGGGATGAGCAGCTGCCGCGAGACCGTGGCGGGGAGCTCGAGCGAGGTGTACGCCCCGCCCGACCCGAGTGCGAACCCGATCAGCGCGACCTGCGCGAGCATCGTCGCGAAGCCGAGCCACGCCGACCGGAAGACCGCGACCCCCATCTCGTACGCGAGGACGACCGCGAGCGGCGCGAGAAGGCTCGACTCGTGCGCAACGACGTGCGACGGGTCGACGCCGGCCACCCGCGCGACGAGCGCGAGCCAGCCGTGCCACAGCGGGAACGCGTACCCGGGATGGAGGCCGCCGTCCTTGAACTCGTCGACCGTCTTCAGCGAGAGCGCGCCGAAGTCCTCGAGCTTGCGGATGCGCCCGAGATGGAAGATCGCGTCGCCGCGGACGACGCCTTCGATCCCCCACAGGAGCGCGCCGAGCACGAGCCCCAGGACGAAGACTGCGGCGCGCCCGGGTGGACGCTCGTCGCGGGACCGGCGGAACGCGAACGGAAGCGCGAGCGCGCCGGCGCCGAGATCGAGCCCGAGCGTGAGCCAGAGCGAGCCCTGGACCGCGAAGGTCAGCGCGAGCGCGCCTGCGACGACCGCGACCGACCACGCGACCGCCGCGGAGGCGCTGCGGCGCCCGAGCGCGCGCGCGACGAGGACGCCGGGTGCGAGGACGACCGCCGTCGCGAACGCGAGCCGCAGCCAGAGGATCACAGCGCGCGGACCACGTCGAGCCGCCGGCGCAGCAGGAGGCCGGCGAGCATGATCGCGCGCGCAGCCTCCGCATACGCGCGTCCGCGGTGCTTCTCGAGAAAGCGGAGCTGGCTCCGCACGTTCTCCGCGAGCATGCGGCCCTGGTGCGACCCGCCGTACGCGTGCGTCGCGACCGCGGCCGGGTCGAACCAGACCTCCCAGCCGAGCCGGCGGAACCGGTATGCCCAGTCGGTCTCCTCGCTGAAGAGGAAGAAGCCGTCGTCGGCGGGCCCCGCCTCGTCGATCGCGGCGCGGCGCACGAGCCACACCGCGCCCATGATCCACTCCGCCTCGCGCGGCTCGTCGTGCATGAATCCGCCCGCATAGAAGGCGTTGAGCGCGCGCGAGCGCGGCGCGAGCTTGCGGAGGAAGAGGTACTCGGTCGCGATGCGCCACAGCGTCGGATAGCCGCGCACCGAGCGCTGCAGCGTCCCGTCCGGATTGCGCAGCTGGGGCGCGACGACCGCGGCGCGCGGATGGGCCTCGGCGAACGCGACGAGCTCGTCGACCGCGCCCTCGTGCATCCATGCGTCGGCATTGAGCAGCAGGACGTAGCCGCCGCGCGTGCGCGCGATCCCCGTGTTCCATCCGAAGGCGAGGCCCCGGTTCTCCTCCTCGACGATCGCGACGCCGGGAAACCGCTCGCGGACGAAGGCGACGGTGCCGTCGCGCGAGCCGTGATCGACGACGACGGTCTCGAGGCCGCGGACGCTGTCCAGGCACCGCTCGATCCACGGCCGCGAGTCGTACGTGACGACGACCGCGGCCGTCATCGCGCGCGGAGCGCCTCGCCCGCGACGATCGCCGCCCCTGGGAGAGCGAGCGCGATCGTGACGACGAAGAAGAGAAAGCCGGTCGCGAACGCGGGATCGGCGGCGATCCCGAGCGCACCGAGAAACGAGACGAAGAAGGACTCGCGCACGGCGAAGCCGTTGATCGTGAACGGGATGAGCGCGACGAGGAAGAGGAGCGGGCCCATGACGTAGTACGGCCGCGGCGAGAGGTCGACGCCGACCGCCTTTCCCGAGCACCAGATGGCGAGGACGCGAACCGCCTGCACCGCCAACGTGAGCGCGAACATGGATGCGAGGACTCCCGCGTCGTCGCGAAAGGAGTGCAGCGCCGAGTACACGTCGCGCAGGATGCGGAAGCGGAGCAGCGGCTCGAACCGCGCCGCGATCCGGCGGGAGAAGAGCACGACCCCGAGCGCGATCGTCAGCACGACGAACGCGAGCTCGACCCACAGGTAGCCGCCGACGGTGTAGCGCCCGACGGCGAGCGCGAACCCGGCGACCGCGAGCGTCAGCGTCGCGGCGCCGCCGAGCGCGCGCTCGAGCAGCACGGTCGCGGCGGCCGCGCCGCCCGCGTTGTCGTGCCTCCGCGCCGTCTCGTAGATGCGCGAGGCGTCGCCGCCGAGCGCGGTCGGCAGCACCTGTCCCGCCGCGTAGCCGACGAAGTACGTGCGCACGAGCCGCGGCAGCGACTCGTGCACGCCGCGCGCTTCGAGCAGGCGCTGCCAGCGCCACGCCATCGGCCAGACGGAGCCGACCATGATGGCGAGCGCGGCGAGAAGCCACACGACGCGCGCGTGCGCGAGCACGTGCCCCGTCTGGCCGAGGTTGATCTTCCAGAGGATGTACGCGGTGCAGAGGCCGGTGACGACGAGCGTCGCGCCGAGCCGAACGGCCCGTCTCACGCCACCGCCTCGGCGGGAGCGGTGACGAGCCGGACCCGCCCCGCCGCCTCCGCCGCGGCGGCAACCGCCGCCTCCCGCGTCCGGCCGGTGGCGATGACCGAGCCGGCGCGGTCGGACGCGCGCAGGAGCTCGCCGAACACGTGGCCCGGCTTGCGATAGATCCGGATCGCCCGGACCCCCGCGACGGTGAATGCGCTCTCGACCCCGTCGATCTCGGTCAGGACGCCGCGCGGCGCGACGAGGAAGCGCACGCAGGCCCCCCCCGCAACGGTCGCCGGCTCGAGGTCTCCCTCGTCGACGCGCTCGCCGAGCGCCGCCGCGACGGCGAGCATGTTCTGGTCGATGCCGAGCGCGGCGCGGCAGAGGTCGGCGTCGTGCCCGCCGCCGAGGCGCGCGGACACCTTCGCGACGAGCGGGCCGGAGTCGGCGAGGAGGACCTGCACGGTCGCCGGGCCGTTCTCCACGCCGAGCGAGGCCGTCGCCGCCGCGGCGATGTCGACGACCGCCTGCATCTCCTCGCGCGAAAGAGCGGCCGGCCACGCGTGCGCGAGCGGGACCCCGAAGGCGGGCGGGGGCGCCGGCTCCGGATCGGTGACCGTCAGCGACACGAAGCGTCCGGCGAGGACGAACGCGTTGACGGTGAGCGGGCGCAGCCCGGGAAGCTCCTCGACGAGGCAGTGGTCGCGGCTCGAGTCCGCGAGCGCTCCCGCCGTGGCGGCGGCGAGCTCGTCGGCGGTACGCGCGAGCCGGACGGCGCGCTCGCCGAGATTGTTCGGCGCCTCGACGACGAGGGGGAAGCCGAGCTCACCCGCCGCGGCCGCGGCCTCGGCCGCCGTCCGCACCGCGATCGAGCGCGGCTGGGCGAACCCGTCCGCCGCGAGATGCTCGCGCTGGCGCAGCTTCGACACCGACAGCGCCGCCGCCTCCGGCTCGACCGGATGCGCGAGGCCGAGACGGTGCGCGACGCGCGCCGCGATGCCGACGGCGTGGTCGGTGCCGGCTGCGATGAGCCCGTCCACCTCCTCGGCGCGCGCGAGCCGGTCGATCGCAGGCTCGTCCTCGATCGAGACGATCGCGCGCCGGTCGGCGTAGCGAAACCCGGGCGCGGAGGGGTCGCGGTCGGCCGCGACGACGGTGAGGCCGCGGCGGCGGGCCGCGGCGAGCACCCCGAGCTGCGGGGGCCCGGCACCGAGAACGAGCAGGCGCACGAGCCCCATTGTCGCGACAGCTACGGCTGGTCGGCGCCGCAAGCACGCGCCTATGCCGCCTCGGGAAGCGCCTCCGGCAGCTCGACCGCCTGCACGGCCGCCGGCGCGCGCCGGATGAGGGCTGCGGCGAGCGCTGCCGCCGCGACGACGGCGGCGCCGACCCAGACGGCGCTCGTCGTCCCGTGCGTGAACGTCTGCGCCGTGCGGTATCCGCCCGCGCTCGCGAACACCGAGGCGAGGACCGCGACGCCGAACACGCCGCCGAGCTCGCGGATCGCGTTGGTCGCACCGGACGCCTTGCCCTCGTGCTCGGGAGCGACCGAGCTCAGCACGACATTCGCGACCGGGGCGAAGAAGAGCGCCATACCCGTGCCCGAGAGGATGAACGGCACGATCAGCGCCGAGTACGCCACGGTCGGCGTCTGCACCGCCGCGATCCAGGCAAGGCCGGCCGCCTGCAACGTGAGCCCGAGCGTCATCAGCTTGTTGCCGCCGATGCGGTCCGACAGGGCGCCGGCGATCGGCGCGACGAAGATCGGCATCGCCGTCCACGGCAGGATGCGCAGCCCGGACTGCAACGGCGAGTAGTGCTGCACCGTCTGGAAAAACTGGGCGAGCAGGAAGATCGAGCC
>JAGWRZ010000114.1 GCA_028876365.1 Acidobacteriota bacterium
CGGCCGGCCCGGCTTGTCCACGCGCGAGTACCAGGCGTTCATGTCGATGCAGTTCATCTGCACCATCCAAAGGAGCGCGTCGGGCGAGTCCACGAGCGCGAAGTCGACCTCCCGTGAGCCCCCTTCGCGCGGGTGCGTCGTGAACCGCCGGGTGGGGATCCAGCCGGGCGCGCCACGCGGGATCTGCTTCTGGAAGTACACCTCCCCCGTGATGCCGTGCGGGTACCGCTTCAGCGTGAACGGCCGGTCGCGCAGGTGGGGGAGGATGGCCGGGGCGACCGAACCGTAGTACGCGAACAGGTCACCCTTCGTCACCCCGTCCTCGGGAAAGAGGACGCGGTCGCCGCTCGTGAGCTTTACACGGCTCATGGCAGGACTTGTAACAATCTCCGGCGTGCACGAGGTCGGGATCGTGCACGTCGTCAGGCAGGCAGCCTGGGCGGCGTCGGCGTACGGCAGGACCGCCGTACGCGTGGCCGTGCGCGGGACCGAGGCGCGGCTGCGGCGCCCGATGGAGGAGCGGCTCGTGTTCGTCGTCGGCTCACCCCGGTCCGGCACGAGCTTCACCGCCGGAGCGATCGGGGACCTGCCGGCCTTCGTCGACCTCGGGGAGGTGCCGCTCCTGAAGGCCGCCATCCCCGACCTCGTCGAGCGGCCCGAGGGCGAGCAGGCGGAGGAGATCCGCCACGTCCTCCAGCGTGTGCGCGGCCTCGCATTCGTCCGCCGTCTGCGCGGCGTCGAGCAGACACCCGAGACCGGGTTCGTGCTCGGCGCGGCGCTGCGCGCGTTCCCGTCGGCAACCGCCGTCCATGTCGTCCGCGACGGGCGGGACGTCGTCTGCTCGCTGCTCGAGCGCGGCTGGCTCAGCGCGCGGCGGGGCGACGAGAGCGACGACGCGCAGCTCTCCTATGGCGTCCATCCGCGTTTCTGGGTCGAGCGGGAGCGGCGCGACGAGTTCGTCCGTGCGAGCGACGCGCGCCGCGCCGCCTGGGCGTGGCGGCGCTATGTCGACGCCGCGCGCGCCGAGCCGGCCCGGACGATCGAGCTCCGCTACGAGGAGCTCGTATCCGATCCCGGCGCTGCGACCGAGTCGCTCGCGCACACGCTCGGCGTCGGCGCCGACGAGCTCGCGACCGCGTTCTCGTCCGCGCACGCCGACTCGGTCGGACGCTGGCACCGCGACCTGACCCCGCAGCAGCTCGCCGACGTGGAGGCCGAGGCGGGCGACCTGCTCGCCGAGCTCGGTTACCGCTAGCCCGAGAGCGCGCCGGCGATCCGGCGGCAGAGCTCGGGCGTTCCCGCGGCAGCGATGCGCGAGCGCCGCTCGAGGTCGAGCTCGGCCTCTCCGAACGAGCGCGGGTCGTCGAAGAGCGCGAGCGAGAGGCCGACCTCGCGGCAGAGGAGTTGCGCCGCGGCGATGTCGACCGCGCGCGCCTCCTTCAGCGAGCAGACGCCGTCGACACGACCGGCCGCGAGGTGGCAGAGCGAGAGCGCGAGCGATCCCATCACGCGCAGACGATGCGCGATGCCCGCGAATGCGGCCGCGCGCTCGGCGACGAGCGAGGTGAGCGTCGCCTCGAAGTTGAGGATCTCGATGCGCTCCTTCGGGCGCACCGCGCCGAGCCGCTCGCCGTCGAGCCACGCGCCCTCGCCGCGGCGCGCCGTCCATTCCTCGCCGGAGCCGAGGTCGTGCACGAACGCGAAGTGGACGTCGCCCATGCGATCGCCGTCGGCGACGGCGATCGAGAGCGCGAAGAACGGGATCCCCCGCTTGGCGTTGAGCGATCCGTCGATCGGGTCGACGACGACGACCGTGGAGTCGCCGTCGATGATCCCAGCCTCCTCGGAGACGACCGTCACGCCGAGCGGCCGCAACCGCGCAAGGACGACGCGCTCCACCTCGGCGTCGATCGCCGTCGTGTCGTCGCCGCCTTCACCCTGCCCGAGCACCGGTTCGCGCTCGGCGCGCGTCGGCATCTCCTCGAGCACGCCGCGGACGTCGTCCACCGCCGCGCGGCATACACCGAGCCAGTCAGTCAAGCGGCAGCATCAGAAGGCCGGAGGTGAGCTTCGGATAGAAGAACGTGCTCTTCTGCGGCATGACCTCGCCGCGCCCCGCCACCTTCCACACGTCTTCGATGCGCGGCGGACGGAGGAGGAACGCGCCCTCCGCCTCGCCGCGGTCGACGGCCGCCTCGGCCTCGGCGCGCTCCGGCGTGTAGGTCACGCCTGCGGGATGGAGCGCGTCCACGACCTCCGGGTCGAGGCCCTCGCCACCGAGCAGCTCGTAGCGGCCGCCTCCCCGATAAAGGACGGGTCCGGGAAGGGCATCACCCGGGCGGTCGATCGGCTCTCCGGACACTCCGTCGACCGAACGGGCGATCCGGTGCGTCGGAAAGATCGTCAGGCCCTCCTGGCCGGTCGGGACGATGACCGCGAGGAGCCACGGGTCGCCGCCGAGAGCGAGCGTCGTCTCGTAGCGGTGGTGCCCGTCGGCGATGAGGAGCTGTGCGTCCGCGAGCTCCTCGGTGAGCGCTCCGCCGAACTCGGCGTCGAGCCGCCACAGCCGGTCGCCCCCGCTCTCGATGTCCGGCTCGCCGAGCCCGTCGAGCTCGATCGTGCCGTCCCAGAGGAAGAAGAGGGGCTCGAGCTGCGTCCGCGTCGCGCGCAGCAGGCGCAGGCGGCCCTCCTTCGGCCCGTCGTGCGTGCGCTCGTGCGGGAGGATGACGCGGCTCGCGTACGGCTCGGCGTGGAGAGCCGCGACGAAGCCCTCGCGGCGCCGGGCGACGCCGTCGGGGCCGACGTAGTCCTGCGCGAGCCACCAGGTCGACGGCTCCGGGTCGCGCACGAGGACGCCCTCGTCCTCCCACGCGCGCAGATCGCGGGCCGCCTGCTCTTCCGAGTCGGGGAGCGTCAGGTGGACGACGTTGTGCGGGCTCCGCGCGAGGTACTCGGCCCGCTGCTCGTTCGAGATGACGTCGTACGGCGGCGCGACGACGTCGGCGAGGTCGGGAACGTCGTAGCGGAGAGCGCGAAGAGGGCGAATGCGCGCCATCGATGCCGAAGCCTAGACTCAGTCGTGATGGCGACGATCGCGGAACTGGAGGAGAACCGGACGGTCGAGGGCGTGTACGCGGTCGCGCGGAAGCAGCGTCTGAAGACGCGGAACGGCGCGCCCTACCTCGCGCTCGAGCTCGTCGACCCGAGCGGCCGGATCGCCGCCCGCGTGTGGAACGACGTCGAGCTCCTCGACGGCCGCTTCGGCGAAGGCGACGCCGTGCGCGTGCTCGGGCGCGTCGAGCGCTTCCGCGACGCGCTCCAGCTCGACGTGCGCACGCTCGAGCCTGCGGCGGACGTCGACCCGGCGGCGATGGCCCCCGCGCTGCGACGCGACGCGGACGAGCTCGAGGGCTTCCTCGAGTTCCTCGTCGGCGAGATCCACGACGACGGACTCCGCGCGGTCACGACGAAGGCGCTCGCCGCGGCGTCGCTGCGCGCGTATCCGGCGACGCCGGACGGCCACCACTCCTACGCCGGCGGCCTGCTCGAGCACACCGTCGGTGTCGCGACCCTCTGCCGCGAGCTCGCGCAGCTCCATCCCCGCCTGCGCGCCGACCTGCTGCTCGCCGCCGCGCTCGTGCACGACGTCGGACGCGTGAGGGAGCTCGGCCCCCCGCCGCTCTTCGCTGCGACCGAGGAGGGGTCACTTCTCGGCCACGTCCATCTCGGCCTGCGCGCGCTCGAGGAGCTCCGCGCGCCCGCCGACCTCTTGCACGCGGTCGCATGCCACCACGACCCGCGCGCCGCGCGGACGGCGGAGGCGGCCGTGCTCTACCACGCGAACCAGCTCGACGCAGTCGCTGCGACGAGGCCCGTCGGCTAGCACGCGATGGCGCCCGCATACGCGCTGCTCGCCAGCCTCACCTGGGGCGTCGGCGACTACATCGGCGGCCTCAAGAGCCGGCTCATGCCCGCGCTCGTCGTCATGGCCGTCTCGCAGCCGTTCGGTCTCGCGGCCCTCGCGGTCGCGGTCGCCGTTCGCGGAACGGCTCCTCCCGGGCCGGAGGTGGCGTGGGCGGCGCTCGCCGCGCTCTTCGGCACGGCGGGTCTCGTCGGCTTCTACCGCGGCATGGCGGCGGGCGCGATCAGCGTCGTCGTCCCGCTCGCGGCGATCGCGGCCGGAATCCCCGTCGTCTGGGGGCTCGTGCACGGCGACAATGTGTCGTTCCTCCAGGGCGTCGGCTTCATCGCCGCGCTCGGCGGCGGGCTGATGGCCTCGATCGAGCGCGGTGGCGAGCGCCCGCGCTTCGCAGCCGGAACGGGCTGGGCGATCCTCGCGCTCCTCGGCTTCGGCTTCTATTTCATCCCCCTGCACGCGAGCGCGACGCACGACTGGCTGTGGCCGTCGTTCGTCTTCCGGGCGACGTCGGTGACGCTCGTGTGGGCGGCGCTCCTGCTCACGCGGCAGCGTCCGGCCGGGACGCGCCCGCATCTCGCCGCGCTCGCCGCGATCGGGTTGCTCGACACCGGCGGGAACACGCTGTTCGCGGCCGCGTCGTCGTCGCACGGCCTGATCAGCGTCGTGTCGGTGCTCGCCTCGCTCTACCCGGCGGTGACCGTGCTGCTCGCGCGGCTCGCTCTCGGCGAGCGGGTCGAGCGCACGCAGGACATCGGCGTGCTCGTCACGCTCGCCGGCGTCGTCCTCATCTCAGCCGGCTGACGCGGTCCTCGATGACGGCGCGGAGCTCGCGCACTTCCTCGAGGCACATGCCGACCGGATCGGGGAGGTTCCAGTCGACGTACTCCTTGCCCGCGATGACGGGGCACGCATCGCCGCAGCCCATCGTGACGACGAGGTCGGCCCACTCGACGTCCTCCCGGGTGAGCGCGTGCGGCCTCCGTCCCGCGATGTCGACGTCGATCTCCTCGAGCGCCTCGACCACCGCTTCGTGCAGCTCGTCCGCAGGATCGGAGCCCGCCGAGCGCGCCTCGCCGCCGAGCCGCTCGTAGAGCGCCTGCGCGATCTGCGACCGGCCGGCGTTGTGCACGCACACGAAGAGCACGCGCCTCATCCGCCCAGCGCCTCGCGCAGGGCGTCGACCGCGTCCGGAACGAGCCGGTAGAACGCCCAGGTCCCGCGCCGCGACGACTCGACGAGGCCTGCGTCGCGCAGCACCTTCAGGTGGTGCGACACGGTCGGCTGCGCGATGCCGAGCGCCCCGACGAAGTCGCACACGCACACCTCGTCCGCCGAGGCGAGCCGGTTGAGGATGGAGACGCGTGCCGGGTCGGCGAGCGCCTTGAACCGCGCCGCGAGGAGATCCGCCTCGGCCGGGTCGAGCGCCGGGGTTTGCGGCCCGCAGCAGAGAACGGGTAACGTCTTCATCGACGTTGATCAATATATCGGAAGGAGGGGCGATGGACGACTGCGAGACCGGCGGCTGCTGCGGCGACGGCTGCTGCTGAGCCGGTAGCACAGTGCTAGCGTCTTGCCTGCATGGCGACGCTGCACGTGCGGAACATCCCGGACGAGCTGTACGAGCTCCTTCGGGAGCGGGCGGCCGCGAACGGCCGCTCGATCGGCGCCGAGACGTGCCAGCTCCTGTACGAGCGGCTCGTGGCGGCCGCCGGCCGCCCGCGATCGCTCTCGCTCCCCGGCCTGCGGCGCCAGCCGGTCGGGCAGCCCGGTCCCTTCACGCGCTTCACGACCGAGGCGCGACAGGCGATCGCCGCGGCACAGCGGGAGGCCCGGGCGCTCCGCCACGACCATGTCGGGACCGAGCACCTGCTTCTCGGCGTCCTCGACGCGGAGGAGGCGAAGGAGATGCGCGCGCGGATGATCCCCGGGGACGAGGAGGTCGAGGAGAAGATCCCGTTCACGCCCGACGCGAAGCGCGCGCTCGAGCAGTCCATGCGGGCGGCCTTCGCAGAAGGGGCGCCGCTGATCGAGCCGCGGCACCTCCGGGCCGCGCTCCAGGGCTCGGTCCCGCCGCAGCCCGTAGCCGATCCCACCTTTCGCGTCGTCCTCCTCGCGGGCTCGCCGGAGAGCTGGGAATCGCAGCTGAACGAGGTCGCGGGCCTCGGTTACGAGCTCGTCCAGATCGTCGAGTCGTGCGCGATCTTCAGACGTTGAAGCGCACGTTCAGGACGTCGCCGTCCTCGACGACATAGGTCTTGCCCTCGAGCCGCTGCCTGGCCGCGCCGGCGACGAACTCGTCCCAGCGCGTCACCTCGCAGCGGATGAAGCCGCGGGCGATGTCGGAGTGGATCGCCGCCGCCGCGTCGAGCGCCGTCTCTCCGTGCCGCAAGGTCCACGCCCGTGTCTCCTTCTCGCCCGCGGTGAAGAACGTGATCAGGTCGAGCGTCTCGGCGAGCCGGCGCACGATCGATGCGAGCGCCGACTCGCCGCCGCCGCGGAACTCCGCCGCCTCCTCCTCCGGCATCTCCGAGAGCTCCGCCTCGAGCTGGAGGTCGATGCCGTCCGGCCCGTTCACGATCGAGAGGAGCGGCTTCCGCGTCAGCGGCTCGAGCTCGGGCGGAAGCTCGCCCTCCCAGTCCGCGAGCGTCTTGCCGGAATCGAGATGCGCGAGCAGGCGCACGAGATCGTCCGCCTCGCGCTTGACCTTCGCGTCGCCGGACTTCGCCTGCTTCGCGACGCGCTCGAGACGCCGCTCGACGTGGTCGCGGTCGGCGACGAGCAGCTCGAGCCCGAGCGTCTCCAAGTCGTCCGCGGGAACGCGCGTCCCCGAGAAGCCGTCGAGGACGACGAGAAGCGCATCCACCTGCCGGAGCTTCCCGAGAAGCTCGGGGCCGGTCCCGCGCACCTCGACGACGCGAATCGCAGCGGGCGTCACCTTGCGCGCGTGCACGACCTCGGCGAGCTGCCCGAGCCGTGGGTCCGGGATCGCGGCCATGCCGACCTCGCCGTGCGCGCGCGCGCCGGTGAGCGCGGTGAAGAGCATCGACTTGCCGGAGCTCTGCAGCCCGACGATCCCGACTTCGAGAGCCACGCGCGAAGGCTACTTACGTCTTCTGCGTGACTTGCTTCTGGAGCGATGCGAGCGCGCGATGCTGGAGCGACTTGATCGCCCCCTCGGTCTTCCCGAGGATCGTGGCGACGTCCGCATTCGCGAAGTTGAAGACGAACTTCAGCGTCAGCACCTGCTGCTGCTCGGGCGAGAGCGTCTCGATCAGCTCCATCATCGACTGCCTGCCGATCGAGTGCATCGCGAGCATCTCCGCCGACGGCTCCTCCGACCCCGGCGGCTCGGGCACCTCCTCCTCCGGCTGCCAGCGCTTGCGCGCGCGGAAGTGATCCATGGCGAGGTTGTGCGCGATGCGGAAGAGCCACGCCGAGAACGGCGCGGAGCGCCACTTGAAGCGCCCGATCGACTCGAGCATCTTCAGGAAGGTCTGCGTCGTCAGGTCCTCGGCGTCGTGGCGGTTCCCGACGCTCATGTGCAGGTAGCCGTAGATGCGGTCGAAGTGGATGAGGTACAGCTCCTCGAGCGCGTCCCGGTCGCCCTTCTGGGCGCGGTCCACGAGCTGGCGCACGTTCTCGTCGGTCGGACGGCTCATCTGCTTGTGCTTCCCCGCGCCCGCGACCGGACTAACCCCGGCTCACGCGGCGGTGAAGCCGACGCGGCTCGCCCGGTTGAAGCGGCGGAGGTAGGCGACCTCCGGGACGACGACGTGATACGGGCCCTCCTCCGTGTCGAGGACGACGACCCGCGGGCCGTCCTCGTGCAGCGCCCGCTCGAGCTGGTCGGCCGAGTCCTGCGTCACGAACGTCCCGATCACCTGACCGCCCTGGAAACCGACCTCGACCCGCACACGGTCATGACTAGCCACTCGAAACCACCTCCGTGAGGACACCGTGGACGGAGTCAGGATGCACGAAAGCGACTTCCAGACCGAACATCCCCCGTCTCGGCGCCTCGTCGATCAGCTCGGCGCCGTGCCGCGCGAGCTCCCGGATCGCGGCGCCGACGTCGTCCACCGCGTACGCGACGTGGTGCATCCCGGGCCCGCGCCTCGCGAGGAACTTCCCTACCGGCGTGTCGTCCCCGAGGGGGGCGAGAAGCTCGACCCGGCTCGCGCCGACGCGGATCGAGGCCGCCTCGACACCCTGCTCCTCGACACGGACGCGATGCTCGAGGCGGCCGCCGAAGTAGCGCTCGTACGTCGCAACCGCCTCGTCGAGGTCGGCGACCGCGATGCCCACGTGATGGATCCCGCGCGCCTCCACGTGCGCGATCGTACTCGGGACGCGAGGGATCGCGCCGAAGCTCGGACGCTAGTCGGCTCTCGCCGCGACGACGCGCGGGACGCCGACCGTCTCGGACGCGCTCGACTCGGGCTCGACGTCGGAGAGGATCGCCATCACCTCGTCGCGCACGAGCGTCTCCTTCTCGAGAAGCGCCGACGCGATCCGGTCGAGCGGAACGCGGTGCTTCTTCAACAGGCGGAGGGCCTCGGTGTAGGCGCCGTCGGTGAGGAGCGACTGCTCGCTGTCGCGCAGGCGCTTCGTCTCCTCCGAGAGCGCGTAGTTGTCGGCGCGCATCGTTCGTGAGGTCACGCTTTCCGCCATGCCCCATTCGAAGACCATCGAGCGCGCGATCGACGTCACCTTCTCGAGATCGTTCGCGGCGCCGTTCGTCACGCGGCCGAAGACGACTTCCTCGGCGGCGCGGCCGGCGAGCGTCACGACCATCCAGTCGACGAGCTCCTCCTTCGTGTGCAGATAGCGGTCTTCCTCGGGGAGATGGAGCGTGTACCCGAGCGCCTCGCCGCGGGAGACGATCGTCACCTTCTGGAGCTCGCTCACCTGACCCATGAGGTGCGCCATCAACGCGTGGCCGCCTTCGTGGTAGGCGAGGATGCGCCTCTCCTTGTCGGTGAGGACCTTCTTCTGCTGGAGGCCCGCGACGACGCGCTCGATCGCGTTGTCGAAGTCGGGCCGCGTCACATAGGCCTCGCGCCGGCGTCCGGCGAAGATGGCGGCCTCGTTGCAGATGTTCGCGAGCTCGGCCCCGGTCAGCCCGCTCGTCTGGCGCGCGACCTGCTTGAGGTCGACGTCGGCGGCGAGCGGCTTGCTCCGCGTGTGCACACCGAGGATCGCCTCGCGCCCGGCGAGATCCGGCGGCGGGACGAGCATCTGACGGTCGAAGCGGCCGGGACGGAGCAGCGCCGGGTCGAGGTCCTGGATGCGGTTGGAGGCGCCCATGACGACGACCTGCTCCGCTCCTTCGAACCCGTCGAGCTCGACGAGCAGCTGGTTGAGCGTCTGATCCTGCTCGCGGTTGAAGCCGTGGCCGGTGCGTTGCGCGCCGACGGCGTCGAGCTCGTCGATGAAGACGATGGCGGGCGCGTTCTTCCGCGCCTCGAGGAAGAGCTTGCGAATCCGGGCCGCGCCGAGGCCAGCGAACATCTCGACGAAGGACGACGCGCTCGCGGAGTAGAAGTGCGCGCCCGACTCGTTCGCGACCGCCTTCGCGAGGAGCGTCTTGCCGGTGCCGGGCGGCCCGTACAGGAGAAGCCCCTTCGGCACTTTCGCGCCGAGCCGGTGATAGCGCTTCGGGTCCTTGAGGAAGTCGACGACCTCCATCAGCTCCGCGCGCACCTCCTCGACGCCGGCGACGTCGCTCCAGGTCACCTGCGACTTGGCTCCGGCGTCCATGTGCGTCGGCCGGATGCGCGGCATCATCCCGACCGTCTTCCACAGCAGGTACGCGGTGATGACGAGGATCCCGAAGAACGCGAGCGGAAGCCAGGTGGTGGCGAAATTCGCAGCTTGATGGAACCAGTTCCCCACCATCCAGAGACCTCATCGGCAGCCGGCGCTGAACCCCTTAGCCGGCGTATTGTGCCCTACGAGACGAGCTCCAGCCGCTCGTTGGGACGAAAGCGCCGCCCGACCTTTCCGGATGGGCGCCCGTCGGTCGAGACGACGTCGGCGGTGAAGTCGTTGGCGCCGCGAATGAGCGACGAGCCGACGCCGTAGGCGTCGACCGGCACGCCGAGCCGCTCGAACTCGTGGATCTTGTCGACCGTGAATCCCCCCGAGGCGACGATCTTCACGCCCTCGAAGCCGTAGCGGTCGAGCGCGTCGCGCACGCGCTCGACGAGCCGGGGGTTGACGCCGGTCGGCCCGAAGTCGCCCATCTCCTCGACGAGCGAGAAGTCGACGAGGCTCTCGGACGTGTCGAGCCGGACGCCCCAGAGGCGGTCGCCGAGCGCGCGCGCGACCTCGAGCGCGGTCGCGACCGAGCTGTTCTCGAAGTCGACGAGCACCGTGACGCGCATGTCCGGCGGCGCCCACTCGGCGAACCTCGACGCGGCGAGCACGGTGTTCCCGCCGTAGGCGGCGATGAGCGCATGCGGGACGGTGCCGATCCCGCGCCCGCCCCACCACGACGCCTGCTCGTCGGTCGTGACGCCGATCTCGGCGCCCATGATCCTCCCGGCGACGTGCGCGGCGTAGCCGTCGCCCGTCTGCACGCGGTGATGGTCGTGGCGCGCCGGCATGAAGATGATCGGCTTGCGGTTCGCCGCCTCGACGATGCGCACGACGTTCGTCGTGATCAGCGTGCGGCGCGCGAGCACTCCGAGGTAGACGGTCTCGAGATGCGCGAAGATCGTGTAGTCGCCTTCGATCGTCAGCACCGTCTCGTACGGCGCGATGCGGTCGCCGTCGTGCAGCGCGTGCACCGTGAGCGCCTCCCAGTCCTCGCTGCAGAGCTTCAGGATCGCGATCGCCTCGTCGACACCGCCGAGGTACGCCTCGCTCTTCTGGAAGACCTGCATGACGACGCGCGGGCGCCTCCCGTCCGCGATCAGCACGGCGCGCGAGTGGTTGAAGTACGCGTCGGTGTAGTAGCCCGCCCGCATCTTCTCGACGGGCAGGTCGAAGACCGCCGGGTCGAGCCGGCTACGCCGCGCTGCGGACGTCGCCACGCTCGAGCTCCAGGCAGGCGCGGAGCGCGGCTTCGGCGACCTCGAGCTGCTGCGGCGTCGGGTCGGCGGTCGTCAGCCGGTGCTGAAGCTCGTGACCCGGCTTCGACAGCGCCTGCGCGATCGGGTTCTGCGGGTTCCGCGTCATCCAGCCGAAGATCTCGGTCGAGGCGCCGATCGCGCCGATCTGCGCGGCGGCGCGTGCGCGATTGCGCGCCCGCTCCGGGGCGAACGCCGCGAGCGCGTTGCCGACGGCGGTGGTCAGGAGGAGCGGCCCGACGAGGTGCCCTCCGCAGCGTTCATGCTCCTTCTGCGCGCCCTCGCCGTGCTCGTACGTCCCGATCGAGATGTGCTCGGCGCCGTGGTAGGCGGCGAGCTCGCCGCCGCGCAGCGAGAGAGCGGCGGGCGCGAGGGAGAGGATCCCGGACACGATCTCCTGGGCGAGCGGCCGTAGCCGCGACTCGCGCAATCCGCGCACGGCGACGGCGGTCCCGAGCACGGAGACGAGCGTGCGGCCGTCCTGCATCGGCATGCGCGCGGCCGGCAGGCGCCGTTTCACGTCGGGGAGGAGCGCGAGCGCCTCGGCGAGCTTCAACGGCCCGCGCAGAAGCGGCGGCAGCGACGCCGACGAGACGAATCGCTTGCGCGCGGCCGCGACCTCGATGCGGCCGTCGGGATGGCGGATCGCGCACGCCCAGGACGTCGGCCCGTGGACGAGCACGCCGTTCCCGAGCGCCATCCCTCCGAGGCGGACCTTCTTCTCGCTCACGTCCTGGACCGTAGCGCGCGCTGGAGGGCATACGCCGCCGGACCGAGGGCGAACGGCGTCCCGTCCACGCTTCCGACCGGCATGACCTCGCGAATCGACGAGGTGAGGAATGCCTCGTCTGCGGCGAGCAGCCGCTCGAGCGGGAACGCGCCTTCCTCGACCGCGTACCCGGCGGCGGGCGCGAGCTCGAGGAGGACGGCGCGCGTGACGCCCGCGAGGATGGGGAGCTCGAGGGCCGGCGTCACCAGGCGCTCGCCCTCGCGCCACCACACGTTCGCCGTCGGCGCCTCGAGGACGACGCCGTCGTGCCCGACGAGGAGGGCGTCGTCGGCGCCCGCCTCGAGCGCCTGATCCTGCGCGCCCATGTTCTCGGCGTAGCTCGTCGACTTCGCGGCGGCGAGGGCGCCCGTCGACCAGCGGACGACGGCGAGCCGGATGCCCCTGGCGCGCGAGGCCTCGAGCTCGGGGGCGATCGCCGAGGCGGTCGACACGAGCGTCCGGCCCGTCCAGTAGAAGCGCAGCGCGAGATCCCCGAGGCCGGCTCTCTTGACGACGCCGTCGGCGAGGCGGAGGCACTCTTCGGCATCCGGCGCAGGCAGTCGCACACGCGCGGCCGAGCGTGCAAGGCGTTCGATGTGCGCCTCGAGCATGAACGGGCGGCCGCCGTACACGCGCGCCGTCTCGAACACGGCGCGGCCGCGCAGGAGCGCCTCGTCGTCGGCGGCGAAGACGGGCGCCTGCGGGTCGACGTGCCCGCGTCCGGCGACCGCGACGGCGAGGACGTTCACACGGCCGCCAGCAGCGGTCGCGCCTTGACCCAGGACTCCTCCACCTCGGCGGCGGGCTCCGAGTCCCACACGATGCCGCCGCCGACCCACAGGTGGATCTCGCCTTCGGCGATCGCGAAGGTGCGGATCGTCAACGCCAGATCGAGGTCGCCGTTCGCATGGACGCGGCCGAGCGCGCCCATCGAGGCGCCGCGGCCGACCGGCTCGAGAGCGGCGATCAGCTCGAGCGCGGCCGGCTTCGGGCAGCCCGTGACCGACCCGCCGGGAAGGACCGCCTCGAGCAGCTCGGTGAGCGTCACGTCCGGGCGCAGCTCGCCTTCGACCGTGGCGACGAGATGGGAGACGCCGGCGAGCTGACGCTCGGCGAGGAGCTCGGGCCAGCGCACGCTTCCGGGGATGCACACGCGCGAGAGGTCGTTGCGCTCGAGGTCGACGATCATCACGTGCTCCGCGGCATCCTTCTCGGACTCGACCGGAACGCCTGCGGGCCGCGTCCCCTTGATCGGCATCGTGCGCACGAGGTTCCCGCGCCTCCGAAGCAGCAGCTCCGGCGAGGCGGAGACGATCGTCCAGCCGTCGCCGGAGAGCGGCGCCGGCTCGAGCGCTCGGAGCGGCGCGAGGGCGTCCGCCACCGCGGCCGGATCGCCCGCGAAGGGCGCGCGCATGTGCTGCACGAGGTTCACCTGGTACACATCGCCCTCGAAGATGGCGGCGCGCACGGTCTCGACCGCGGCGGCGTATTCCTCCGTGCTCCAGGTCTGCTCCCAGGCGCCGACCGAGAACCCTGCGTGTGCACGGGAGGGCGGATCGAGCGAATACGCGACCTTCGGAAGACGGCACGGGTCGGGCGCCGACGGCGCGCTCGCGCCGTAGGACACGAAGACGCGCGCGACGTCGAAGCGCTCCGCCGCGAGCGCGGGCTCGAGCTCGGCGAGCGCGTCGAGCTCGACGGTCACGCGCAGACGGTGCGCGCCGCGTGGCGGATCCAGTCGAGACCGAGCTCGAGGTCGGCCACGGGGATCCGCTCGTTCGCCGAGTGGATGAGCGAAGCCGCGACCTCGGCCGCCATCGTGCGCAGCGGAAAGAACCCGTACGCGACCGTGCCGAAGGCGTCGCGCAGCCAGTGGCTGTCCGTGAAGCCCGCGACGCAGATCGGAACGGCGCGCGCGCCCGGCTCGATCTCCGACACGAACGACTCCACCGCCTCCCAGAGCGGCGTATCGAGCGGCGAGCGCGTGCCTCCCTTCGACTCGAGCCACTCGATCTCGTACTCGAGATCGCCGCCGAGGACGGCACGGATCATCGGCTCGACGTGCTCCGTCGTCTGGCCGGGAAGGAGGCGGCAGTCGACCGTCACCTCGACGACGGCGGGAATGACGTTCCGCTTCCGGGAGGCGGTGATCATCGTCGGCGAGAACGTCGCGGCCAGGAGCGGCTCGACGAGGTCGGCGGCGACGGGGTCGAGCTCCCGGGCGCGATCGAGCGCCGACGCGGCGGCCGGCACCTCGCCGAGCACGGTGCGCAGGAACGCCGCCACCTCCTGCTGGATCTGCGGCTCGGGCGTGAAGGCGGCGATGCGCTCGATGAGCTTCGCCGCCTTGACGAGCGCGTTGTCGGCGATCCCCGGCATGGACGCATGCCCGGAGCGGCCGAGCGCGCGGATCGTGAACGGCGAGCTCTTCTTCTCCGCCGACGAGCAGAGGTAGTAGGCGTCGTCGCCGAACCGGAGCCGGTCGCCCGCGCCCTCGTTGACGCAGAAGTCGGCGCGCACGGCATCGGGATGCTCCTCGCACAGCCACTCGAGGCCGAAGCCCACGCCGTTCTCCTCGTCGGCGGTGGCGGCGAAGATCAGATCGCCGGACGGCCGAAAGCCCTCCCGCGCGAGCGACGCGATCGCGACGGCGTTCGCCGCGACCTGGCACTTCATGTCGAGCGCGCCGCGTCCCCAGACCTCGCCGTCGCGCACCTCGCCCGAGAACGGCGGGACCTGCCACTCCTTCGGGTCTGCGAGGACGACGTCGGTGTGGCCGAGGAGGAGGAGCGACGGCCCGTCGCCCGTGCCCCTGATGCGCGCGATCAGGTTCGCGCGCTCGGGCGCGCGGGCGATCAGCTCGCACTCGAGCCCTGCCGCCTCGAGGTAGGCCTTCAGGTACTCGGCGGCGATCGTCTCGTTGCCGGGCGGGTTCGTCGTGTCGAGCTTGATCAGCCCGCTGAGGAGATCCGAGACCTCGGACACGCGCGGAGCATACTTCCCGCGTGTCCGATCTCTTCTCCGATGCGGCGTCGCAGCGCGCGGCCGCGTTCGCGCCGCTCGCGCAGCGGCTGCGGCCGAGAACGCTGGACGAGTTCGTCGGCCAGGCGCACGTGCTCGGCGAGGAGTCGGCGCTGCGACGGGCGATCGCGGAGGATCGCGTCCGCTCGTCCATCTTCCACGGGCCGCCGGGGACGGGGAAGACGACGCTCGCGCGCATCGTCGCCGCGTCGACCGGCGCGGCGTTCGAGGAGCTGTCGGCGGTCTCCGCGACGGTCAAGGACGTGCGTGAGGTCCTCGCGCGCGCGCGCGAGCGACTGGGCGCGAGCGGGCGGCGGACGATTCTCTTCCTCGACGAGATCCACCGCTTCAACAAGGCGCAGCAGGACGCCCTTTTGCCCGCGGTGGAGGAGGGGCTCGTGACGCTCGTCGGCGCGACGACGGAGAATCCCTACTACGAGGTCAACTCCGCGCTCATGTCGCGCGTGCAGATCTACGAGCTCGAGGCGCTGACGGACGAGGAGACGGCGGTCGTCGTCCGCCGCGGTCTCGCGGAGCTCGGCGCCGAGGCCTCGGACGAGATCGTCGGGCTCATCGCGCGGCGCGCGGGCGGAGATGCGCGCAGCGCGCTCAACATCGTCGAGCTCGCCTCCGAGACGGCGAGGGGACCGATCACCGAGGCGCACGTCGAGGACGCCGCGCGCAAGAGGCCCGTCGTCTACGACAAGGCCTCGGACGCGCACTACGACTTCACGTCCGCGTTCATCAAGTCGATGCGCGGGTCCGATCCCGACGCGTCCGTGTATTACCTCGCGGCGATGCTCGAAGGCGGCGAAGACGCGCGCTTCATCGCACGGCGCATGATCGTGCTCGCGTCGGAGGACATCGGCAACGCCGACCCGCAGGCGCTCGTCGTCGCCGTCGCCGCCGCGCAGGCGGTCGAGCACGTCGGGCTGCCGGAGGCGCGCCTCAACCTGGCGCAGGCGGCGATCTATCTCGCGCTCGCGCCGAAGTCGAACGCGAGCTACCGGGCGATCGACGAGGCGATCGCCGACGTGCGCGAGCGCGGCACCGTCGAGCCGCCGATGTCGCTGCGCGACGGGAGCTGGTACGGCAGGCAACTCGGAAAGGGCGAGGGCTACGTCTATCCGCACGACGACCCGAGCGGCTTCGAGGTCGACTATCTCCCCGACGAGCTCAAGGGTCGCAGGTACTACCGTCCCGGCGGCGGTGACGGCGGCACGAAGACGTAAGGTCGGCGCATGCGCCTGCACGTGCACGAGTGGGGAGACCCGAGCGCGCCGGCGGTCGTCGCGCTGCACGGGGTCACGGCGCACGGCGAGCGCTACAGGCAGCTGGCCGAGGAGCGCTGGGCGAAGCGCTTCCACGTGGTCGCTCCCGACCTTCGCGGACACGGGCGCTCGGGCTGGGAGGGGCCCTGGGATTTCGCCACCCACGTCTCCGACCTCGTCGAGACGCTCGACGCCCTCGGCCTCGACCGGCCGCACTGGGTCGGGCACTCGTTCGGGGGCCGTCTCGTCCTCGAGCTCGCGGCTCGTCATCCCGAGCGGATCCGCCGCGCGGTCCTGCTCGACCCGGCGATCGACATCCTCCCGCACGTCGCCGAGTTCATGGCGGAGGCCGAGAGCGTGGAGCCGATCGTCGCGACGGCGGAGGAGTCCGTGCTCGGCCGCCACGACGCCGGCGAGATCGACGTCGCGCGCGCGCTCGCGGACGTGCCGCTCCACCACGACGTGCTCGCGGACGGACGCCTGCGGCGAAGGACCTCGCAGGAGGCCGTCGTCGCGATCTACCGCGCGCTCGCGACGCCGCCGCCTCCGGCCCGAACGTTGACGATGCCGACGCTGCTGCTCTATGCGCCGATGTACGGGCTCGTCCGCGACGACCACCTGGCCGCCTACGCGGGCCGGGTCGAGGTCGTCACCGTCCCCGGCCTGCACATGGTCATGTGGTCGGCGTTCGACGAGACCGCGGACGCGGTCGAGCGGTTCCTCTCAGAGGATCCGCGCGCCGAGCGCTGACGCGATCAGCTCCACGGCGAGCTTGCCGGTCGCGTTCTCGCGGTCGAGCACCGGGTTCACCTCGACGACGTCGAACGAGTCCGGCTGCGCGAGCTCGGCGACGACCTCCATCGCCAGGTGCGCCTCGCGATACGAAAGGCCGCCGCGCACGGGGGTGCCGACGCCCGGAGCCGTCTCGGGATCGACGACGTCGAGATCGAGGCTGACGTGGAAGAAGCCGGCTCCGGTCGCGTGGGCGATCGCCTCGCGCATGCAGCTCTCCACGCCGATCCGGTCGATGTCCGCCATGGTGAACACCCTCGCGTCGAGCCGCTTCAGGAGCTCGCGCTCGCCGTCGTCCAGCGAGCGCACACCGAAGAGGGAGATATGGCCCGCCTCGACCGCCGGCAACGTCCACCCGGGACGGGCGAAAGCGTCGCCGGCGAGGCGAAGAGCGGCCGCGAGCACCATGCCGTGGACGTTCCCGCTCGGAGACGACTCCGGCGTGTTCAGATCGGCGTGCGCATCGATCCAGAGGACGCCGCCCGGCCGGCGCACCGACGCCATGCCGACGAGGCTCCCGAGCGCGACCGAGTGATCGCCGCCGAGGACGAGCGGCATCTGCCCCGCGTGCACCGCCGTGACGACGAGCTGCGCGACCTCGTCGCAGAGCGCGAGGATCTGCGGCAGGAAGCGCGCGCGCTCGTCGCCGGCCTCGGTCGACTCCGCGACCGGCGCCTGGATGTTGCCGAGGTCGACGGTCCGAATGCCGAGCGTGCGCTCGAGATGCTGTTCGAGCTCCGCGTAGCGGATCGCGGACGGGCCCATGTCGACGCCGCGCCTGCCGGCGCCGAGATCGAGCGGCGCGCCGATCAATGCGATCTCGGGGCGTTGCGGTTGCACGCTCATCGCGGCAAGGCTAACGTCCTTGCGTGGAGCAGCCGGAAGGCACGGTCGCGGTCCCTGTGCGTGTCCTCCTCGTGGACGACGACCCCGAATTCCTCGCGTCACTGCGCCCGCTGATCGAGCAGCAGCCGGTCCTGACCGTCGCCGGCACGGCGGAGAACGGCCTCGACGCGATCGAGCTCGCCGACGAGCTCGACCCGGACGCGGTCGTCATCGACCTGCACATGCCCGTCGTCGACGGCGTGACCGCCGTCGCCCGCCTCCGGAAGGATCACCCGAGCCTGTGCCTCATCGCGCTCACCGGCGATCCGGCGCCCGAGCTGCACGACGCGGTCACCGAGGCGGGCGCCGACGCCGTGCTGATGAAGGGCGACCTCGTCGACAGCCTCGTCCAGCGGCTACGGGGCGTACGGGCCGCGCAGGCGGCTCGCTAGACTTCCCCGCCGCGGCGAGGTAGCTCAGCTGGTAGAGCACTCGGCTGAAAACCGGGGTGTCGCCGGTTCGAGTCCGGCCCTCGCCACTTCTCCGCAATTTGCGCGAAAAGCGCGTGCGGAGGCCATTGAGATCCGTCGTCCCGACCCACTAGGTTCGGGGCGACTGGTCGTCACTCCCAGGGGAGGGTTCGCTTCATGAGCACGATCGCTGCGACGTTCCGGGACTCCGTCCTGGAGCGGTATTTCGGCTTCGCCGAGCGCGGGACGACGCTCGCGCGAGACACGATGGCCGGCGCCACGACGTTCGTCGTGATGTCGTACATCATCTTCGTCAACCCGTCGATCCTGGCGGGTGTGAAGCCCGTGCACGGGGCCGCGCTGCCCTTTGCGGCCGTCCTCACGAGCACCTGCATCGTCGCCGGCGTCATGTCGATCCTCATGGGGCTGACGACGAACTACGCGTTCGCGATCGCGCCCGGGATGGGCCTGAACGCCGTCGTCGCCTATGGCCTCGTCGCCAGCGGCAAGGCCTCGTTCCCGGAGGCGATGGGCCTCGTCGTCCTCGAGGGCGTCGCCATGGTCGTGCTCGCCGTCAGCGGCCTGCGCGAGCTCATCTTCAAGGCGATCCCGCTCGAGCTGAAGAAGGCGATCGCCATCGGCATCGGCCTCTTCATCGCATTCATCGGCCTCTACAACTCGGGGATCATCGCGCAGGACCCGAGCCACGCGACGCCGGTCGGGCTCGGCAGCTTCACGACGTGGCCGGTCTTCGTCGCCCTCTTCGGGCTCGTCTTCACGTTCGCGATGCGCGCGATCCGGTTCCGCGGCGACCTGCTCGTCGGGATCATCGGGACGACGATCCTCGCGACGATCATCAACAAGGCGACGAACTACCACGCCTTCGGCAAGGCGGCAGGAGCGGTGTGGCCGGGCTGGAGCCACCTGTATGCGAAGCCGAACTTCACGCTGTTCGGGAACATCAGCTTCCACTCGTTCAGCGGCGCGCAGCTCGGCGTCGTCGCCTCGCTCGTGTGGGTCTTCTCGCTCTTCCTCAGCGATTTCTTCGACTTCTCGGGAACGAGCATCGGCGTCGGCAAGCAGGCCGGCTACGTGACGAAGGACGGTGACATCCCCCAGTTCAAGAAGGCGCTGATCGTCGACGGCGCCGCCGCGATGGCGGGCGGGCTCGCGTCCTCGTCGTCGGCGACGACCTACATCGAGTCGGGCTCCGGCGTCGCCGCCGGCGGGCGCACCGGCTGGGTCGCCGTGGTCGCGGGGATCCTGTTCTTCCCGTTCATCTTCATCAGCCCGCTCATCGGGATGGTGCCCGCCCAGGCGACCGCGGCGGCGCTCGTCGTCGTCGGCTGGCTGATGATCTCGACGCTGACCGAGGCGGAGGGCGAGGCGGAGGGCGGCAGCGCGAAGTCGCGGCTCGCCGGCATCGACTTCCACGATCTCGCGATCGGCCTCTCGGCCGCGCTCGCGATCATGATCATGCCGTTCACGTACTCGATCACGAACGGCATCGGGTTCGGGTTCATCACCTACGTCGTCATCTGCGCAGCGCGCAGGGAGTGGAAGCGCGTCCACCCGTTCATGTGGATCGCCTCGGGCGCGTTCGTCCTCTACTTCCTCGTTCCGGTGCTCCAGCAGCACATCAGCTGGTTCTAGGCCCCGTAGACGTCAAGAGCCCCCGACTGCGCTGACGCGCTCTCGGGGGCTCGCGGGCGTCCGGACCGGTGTGACCGTGTCGCGAACGTCCGTTGGCCCGGAGCCTACCGCCTCCGGACGGGCCGCGCGACCGCCCGCCCGTTCACGTGCTGACGACGACGGCGCTGCCCTCGTCGACGGCGAGGAGGTCGGCGGCGCTGCCGCGGGAGACGGCGACGGCGACGTTCGCGTAGCTGTCCTCGTAGAGGATCAGGTCGCCGGGCCTCGCGTCGCCGAAGGTCCGCGCGGCGACTGCGAAGTACCGGCGCCCGTCGACGACGACCTCGACCCGCGTGCCCGGGACGACGCCCGCGGCCTCGAGCTGGTCGCGCGTGACGTTCAGCGACACGTTCCCGAACCGGTCGACCGCAAGCACGGTTGCACGGATGTGCGCGCCGTCCACCTCGAGCTCGGGCACCTCGATGCGAACGAGCTCCTCGGGCGCGATCGGCGGCCCGAGGTCCGAGATCGGCACGCCGGCAGCGAGATGCGCCGCCGCCGGCGAGAAGAGGTCGCGGCCGTGAAACGTGCGCGAGACGCGTTCGAGCGCATACGTCGCGTTCGCGAGCTCGTGCACCGCGGCGACGCCGCCGAAGCGATCGGCGGCCGGCAGGAGGAGCCCGTTGTCCGGGCCGACGTACAGACGTCCCTCGCCGTCCGCGAGCACGACCGGGCGGCGCGCCCCGCCGACGCCGGGGTCGACGACGGCGAGATGGACGCCCTTCGGCATGTACGCGAGCGTGTTCGCGAGCACGAGCGCGCCCTGGAGGATCCGGCCCGGCTTGATCCCGTGCGTGATGTCGATGATCTGCGCCTCGGGGGCGATCGTCTTCATGACGCCGTGGCACGTGCCGACGAAGTCGTCCTCGAGGCCGAAGTCGGTGAGAAACGTTATGAACACGCCCGTAGCGCCTCCATGAGGCCGTCGAGGTCGTGATTCTGCGCGACGGCGACGACGGCGAGGCCCGCCTTCCGCGCCTCGCCGGCCGTCTGCGGCCCGATCGCGACGACGGGGACCCGTGCGCCGGCGGCGGCGAGCGCCCGCGCCGCCGAGCCGGACATGAGGAGCGCGAGGTCGGCGTCGGGAACATCCACCGCCAGCTCGACCGTCCGGTAGAGCGGCAGGAAGTCGGCGTCGAGGACGTCCTGCCGGGCGCCCTCGGCGGCGGCGAGCAGGAGCCGCCCCGCGGGGAGGGCCTCCCGCAGCCCCTCCTGGCTGTGCGTCTCGGACACGAGGTCGACGCGAAGCCCGTGGCCGCGCAGCGCCTGCGCCGTCGCCGGCCCGATCGCGGCGATCCGGTTGGCGGTCACACCGCGCCGTCCGAGCTCGTGGGCGCCGTTTCGGCTCGTGACGACGAGCCAGTCGTACCCGGATGCGTCGACGGGATCGTCGCCGAGCGGCTCGATCCGGATGAGCTCGCAGAGGACGGCCTCGTGGCCCAGAGCCTCGACGCGCCCGGACAGCTCTTCTCTAGTGACGAGCACTCGCATCTGCGAGCTCCCGGCCGAGCGCGACCGGGTCGTCGCCGGTCCGGCGCTCGACCCACGACCCGTTCTCGGCGGCGACGAGCCCGGTCAGCGTCGCGCCGTCGTGATGCGCCGCCACGGGCGCGAGGCATCCACCGCCGACGGCGGCCACGACCGCCCGCTCCGACTCGACGCGCTCGCGCGTGGCTTCGTCGTCGGCCGCGGCGACGAGATGCGACTCTCCGGCGCGCACCTGCAGCGCGAGCGCGCCCTGACCCGCCTCCGGCAGGAGCTCGGCCGGATCGAAGCGCAGCCCGATCTCGTGCGCGAGCCCGAGCCGGTCGAGGCCGCACGCGGCGAGAACGACGGCGTCGAGGCCCCGCTCGCCCCGCTTGCGAAGCCGCGTGTCGATGTTCCCGCGCAGCGGCTCGATCGAGAGCGTCGGCTCGAGCGCGAGCAGCTGCGCCGTCCTCCGCGCCGACGCCGTGCCGATGCGCATGCCGGGACGAATCGCATCGGCGCCGCACAACGCGTCGCGCGCGTCGTCGCGCACGAGATAGGCGCCGACGCGCAGACCCTCGGCGTCCGTCGAGGTCATGTCCTTCGCCGAGTGCACGGCGACGTCGATCCTGTGGTCGAGCAGAGCCTCCTCGAGCTCCTTCACGAACACGCCCCGCTCGCCGATCTCACCGAACGGCTTCGTCCGGTCGCGGTCCCCCGCGGTCGTGATCGGCACGAGCGCGATCTCGATCCCGGGAGCGCGCAGCCGCGAAGCCGCGTGCTCGGCCTGCGTCAGGGCGAGACGGCTACCGCGACTGCCGACGCGGATCAGCACAGCGCGCCCGTCGCCGAACCGGTTGGCCGCAGCTCGAGGCGCCCCGCGGTCTCACGCGCACGAACGCCGTCGGCACTTGAAGCGGTAGCGGCCGCCCGACCATCTGCAGCGGGAGCGGCTTCAGCGTTCGTCCTCGCCGAGACCGAACAGATGACGCACCGCGTCAGCATAGATCACCCCGTCGGCTGCCGCCGCCGCCTGCTTCAGACGAACGGTCGGCAGGTGCAGGAGCTTGTTCACGATCTGCGCGGTGATCGACTCGACGGCCCGCCGCTGGCTCTCGTCGAGGCGGCCGAGCATGCCCTCCGCCTTTGCGAGCTCCTGCTCGCGGATCTCCTCGGCGAGCGCACGCAGCGAGGCGATCGCCGGGACGATCTCGAGCGACGCCTGCCACTCGTGGAACTTCTCCGCCTCGGCCGAGACGATCGCCTCCGCGCGCTCGGCCTCGTTGCGGCGACCCGCGAGCGTCTCCGCGACGATCGCCTGGAGGTCGTCGATGTCGTACAGGTAGCAGCCGTCGAGCTCGTGGATCGCGGGATCGAGGTCGCGCGGGACGGCCAGGTCGATGAGCAGCAGCCGCCGGCCGCGCCGCGCGCGCTCGACCGTCGGCGCGTCGAGGACGTACCCGGGAGCGCTCGTCGAGGAGACGACGACGTCGGCGTGCGCGAGCTCGGCCTCGAGCTGGCCGCGATCGGTCTTGCTGTTCGCGGCGAGCGCGACGACCGCGCCGCGCGAGCGCAGATTGCGCGCGGCCTGGCCGCTCACCTTGCCCGCCCCGACGAGAACGACGCGACAGCCGGCGAGGTCGCCGAACACCTGCTCGGCGAGCGCTGCGGCGGCAGACGAGACGGAGGCCGGGCTCTCGCCGATCGCGGTCTGGGCGCGCACCTTCCGTCCTGCGTGCAGGGCGTGGCGGAAGACGCGGTCGAGCAGCGGCCCCGGCGTCCCCGCATCGTGCGCCGCACGCACCTGCCCGAGGATCTCTCCCTCGCCGGGGACGAGCGAGTCGAGGCCGGCGGCGACGCGGAAGAGATGAAGCGCAGCGGCGTGATCGCGCAGGCGGTAGAGCGTCGGCTCGAGCTCGTCGAGGACCTCGACCGCGAGGCGCTCGGCCTCGTCGGCATCCTCGGCCTCGACGTACAGCTCGGTGCGGTTGCACGTCGAGAGGCAGACGGCGCTGCCGAGCTGCTCCGCGATCGCGCGCGACGCGTCGCGGTCGAACGCGACGCGCTCGCGCAGCTCGACCGGGGCGTGATGGTGCGACGTGCCTACGAGGACGAGGCGCATCAACCGAAATGGGTCGCGGGGAGCGCCAGCCGGACGACGATGACGAGCACGAAGCCCGCGAGCGCGACGTACGCCGCGCGCCGCCCCGACCAGCCCGCGGCGCGGACGCCGAGGTAGCCCGTCCACACGACCCACGTGACGAGCGTGGCGACGACGAGTGCGTCGACGTGGTCGTGCCGGCTGACGAGCCGGGCGATGCCGACCGCGATCCCGAGCGTCAGGGCGGGGACGGAGACGAGCACGGTGCGGGACGCGAGCCGGTCGAGGACCGCGAGCGAGGGCGCCGGCCTGCGGAGGATCGTCGCCTCGCGCCGCTTCAACCGCCGCTCCTGCCAGAGATAGAGCGCGGACAGCGAGGCGGCGAGCGTGAAACCGGCGAACGCGACGAGAACGAGACCGACGTGGAGGACGAGGAAGAGGTTGGAGTAGTGGCTTCTGCCGGCCGCCCCGGTGCCGCCCCCCGCGCGTGCCACGACGAGCAGCGTGGCGGCGAGCGGCATGACGACGAGGCCGAGCAGCCGGTACGGCCTGCGGCATCCCCAGATGAGGTACGCGCCGACGACGAGCCAGACGAACAGGTTGAGCGACGCCGCCCACGTCCCCCACGGGAAGCCGTCGTCGCGCGACGCCTGCACGCCGAGGAGCGCCGTCTGCACGAGCCATCCGAGCCGCACGCCCCACGTCGCGGCGCGGCCGGCGGCGCCGGGGTGGCGCGCGTCTCCGAGATAGCCGACGGCGGCCTCCCCGTACAGGAGCAGCGCGGGCCAGAAGAGGATCTCAGCCAACGGAGACCGTCTCGCGCTCGCCGTCGCCGGCCGAGGGCTCCCTGCGCTCGAGCTCCTCGACCTCGCGCTCGAGCCGCTGGAGCTTGAAGGCGATGAGCACGACGTAGGCGAGCACGACGGCGAAGATGACGCAGTAGGCGGCGGTGACGTACACCTCCGCGGTCGTCATGCGATCCTCAGCTCCCTCAGACGCATGTCGAGGCGCTTCCCCGCGAGCTCGACGCGATAGAGCGTGAGCGCGAAGAGAAGCAGTGCCGCCTGCGCGACGCAGTAGGCGACGAGGATCCACCCGCCGAAGTTCGGACCGTGCAACGTGAACACCTGCGGGTGGACGAAGCTCTTCGCGATGCGGATCGCGAGGAAGCTCACGGGGATGAGCACGACGCCGAAGAGCGCGTACACCGCGCTGAAGCTCGCCCGCTGCGGACCGGGATCGACGGAGAAGCGCAACATGAAGTATGCGCAGTAGAAGAGGAAGAGGACCAGGAAGAGGACCAGCTCGTCCTCGCTCCAGAGCCACCAGTGGCCCCACGAGATCTTCGCCCAGATCGATCCCGTGAGCAGCACGAGCACACCGAAGATCACGCCCTGATGGATGGCGACGTAGCTCTCGAGATCGGCGCGCGAATCGCGTTTCCAGAGATAGCGGAGCGCTTTCCAGGCGCCGCCGGCGAAGCACGCGTAGGCCGTGAAGGCGATCGACACGTGGAAGTAGAAGATGCGCTGGGAGAAGCCCTGGCTCGCATCGTTCGGCACGACGTAGAAGACGAGGACGAGAGCGAGCGTGACGAGGACGGCCGACGCGAGCGCCAGAGAGGTCAGCGAGAGGCGATACGGCCTGGCCACGACCGTCAGGTTACTCAGTCACCACGTACTCGAACGTCGCCCAGCACAGGAGCCCGAACAGCAGGTCGTACAGGGCGAGAAAGCCGAGATAGCCGCCCGGCGCCGAGGCGACTCCGGCCCCGACGCCGCCGACGACGATCGGGATGGCGAGCGGGAGGAACAGGAGAGGGAGCAGGAGGTCGCGGGCGCGCGTCGCGACCGCCATCGCGCCGAGAAACGTCCCGACGGCGCAGATGCCGAGGTCGGCGAGGACGACACCGGCGACGGTCGCGCCCCGAAGGCCGTGGAAGAAGAGCGCGAAGACCGGCAGCGCGACCGCCTCCGCCGCGACGAGGAACGCGAGCGTCGCGATCGACTTCGCGAGCCAGATGGCGCTGCGGTCGCACGGGGCGAGCACGAGCCCGTCGAGTGTCCGCTGCTCGCGCTCGGGGACGAACGCACGCCCGAGGCCGAGGAGCGCGGTGAAGACGATCGCCACCCAGAGCAGGCCGCTCGCGGCGAGCTGCGAGGAGTGCGCCGGCAGCGAGAAGTGGAAGACGACGAAGGTCGCGACGACGAAGAGGAGCATCGCCGGCAGCGTGTCGCGCGCCCGCAGCTCGAGAAGGAGATCCTTGCGCGCGAGCGCGCGGACGTCCGCGACGTACGTCATGCGAGCGCGAGCCTCAGCGTCGCGAGCGACTCGACGCGGGCGGGATCGTGGGTCGACACGAGCAGCGTCCGCTCGCCGTGCAGCTCGGCGAGCTGCGCATCGAGGAGCTCGGCACCCGCCGCATCGAGCGCGGTGTGCGGCTCGTCGAGCAGGAGCAGCTCCGGATCGTGCAGGAGGACGCGGCACAGCGCGAGCCGCTGCGTCATCCCGCGCGAGTAGGAGCCGACCCGGTCGCGGCGCACCTCCCAGAGGCCGAACCGCTCGAGCAGCATCCCGATCCGCTCGCGCCGCTCGGGAACGCGATACAGACGCCCGTACAGCTCGAGGTTCTCGAGCGCGGTCAGCTCGCGGTAGACGAGCGGCTCGTGCCCGAGGAAGCCGATGCGGCCGCGAGGCGCGTCCACCGCCAGCTCCCCCTCGCTCGGCGCGGCGAGCCCGGCGCAGAGACGAAGCAGCGTGGTCTTCCCGGAGCCGTTCGGGCCGGTGACGAGCGCGAACGCCCCGCGCGCCACATCGAGGTCGACCCCGCGCAGGACGCGCTTGTCCCCGAAGCGCTTGCCGAGCTTTTGCGCGCGGATCATCGGGGCTAGTGTAGGCGCGTGGATCTCCGCGAAGCCCAGCGGCCGATCAAGGACCGCTACCGCGCCGACCCGGACGCGGCGCGGATCACGCTGACCGCGCGCGGAAGCGAGACGGCCGGCGCAGCCGCCTGCTCGGTCGACATCGGCCGCGCCGCGTATGCGGCGCAGGCGCACGCGGGCGTCGGCGGGGAAGGGACGGCGCCGTGCTCCGGCGACCTCCTGCTCGGCGCGCTCGCCGCGTGCGCGCAGGTGACATGCCAGATGGTGGCCTCCGCCTCCGGCATCGAGACGACGAAGATCGAGGTGACGGCCTCCGGCGAGCTCGACCTGCGCGGGACGCTCGGGATCGACCGCGAGGCGCCCGTCGGGTTCGACCGCATCACGCTCCGGTTCGACGTCGAAGGCGCGGGCGAGCGGCGCGACGAGCTGATCGAGAAGACGCTGCGCTACTGCGTCGTGCTGAAGACGCTCGAGCAGCCGCCGCGCATCGAGATCACGTAGTCGCGTCGAGCACCACGAAGGCGGCGAAGACGACGCTGATGACGCCGTTCATCGTGAAGAACGCCGCGTCCAGGCGCCGCAGGTCGTTCGGCCGAACGAGCGCGTGCTCGTATGCGAGCAGGACCGCGACCGCACCGACGCCGATCCAGTAGAGCGCGCCGGCGGAGAGGCCGATCCCCGCGCCGACGAGGCTCGCAACGGTCGCGAGATGCGCGATGCGCGCACCTGCGAATGCGCCGCGCACGCCGAAGCGCGTCGCGACCGAGTGCAAGCCCTGTACGCGGTCGACGTCGAGGTCGAAGAGCGCATAGAAGCAGTCGAAGCCCGCGACCCACAGCGCGACGGCGGCGCCGAGCACCCACGCCTGCCACGGGAGATGGTTCGTGACGGCGACCCAGGCGCCGACCGGGGCGAGGCCGTCGACCGCGCCGAGCCAGAGATGGCAGAGCCAGGTGAACCGCTTCAGGTACGGATAGACGACGAAGCCGGCGACCGGGATGGGCCACAGCCAGTGCGTCTTCGGCGCGAGCTGCCACACCGCGGCGAGGAAGAGCGCGAGCGAACAGGCGCAGAAGACGAGCACCTGTGCGACCGAGAGCAGGCCGCTCGGGATCTCGCGCCCCGCGGTGCGCGGGTTACGCGCGTCGATGCCCGCGTCGATCAGGCGGTTGAGCGCCATCGCGAGCGAGCGGGCGCCGACCATCGCGAGCGTGATCCAGACGAGGTCGTGCACGGAAGGCGTCTTCCCGACCGCGAGAAACGCGCCGACGTAGGCGAACGGCAGCGCGAAGACCGTGTGCTCGATCTTCACGAGGCGCGCGAAGCGCGCGGGCACGACGGCGATCACGGCTGATGGGCGGTGCGGCCGCCGAGAAGATCGAGTGCGTGGTGCAGGAGCGGCGCCAGCACCTCGAAGCCGTCGCGGCACGCGCCGGTCGAGCCGGGGAGATTCACGATCAGCGCGTCGCCGAGCACGCCGGCCGTCCCGCGCGAGAGCGCGGCGTACGGCGTCTTGTGCAGCGCATTCGCGCGCAGCGCCTGCGCGATCCCGGGCGCCTCCCGTTCGAGCACGTCGCGCGTGGCCTCGGGCGTGACGTCCCGCTTCGCGAGTCCGGTGCCGCCCGTCGTCAGGACGATGCCGGCGCGTGCCGCGAGCTCGCGGATCGCCGCCGCGATCTCGTCGCGCTCGTCCGGGACGACGCGTCGCACGACCTCGTAGCCGTCCGCGCGCAGGAGCTCCTCGAGCAGGTCGCCGCTGCCATCCTCCGACTCTCCCCGGGAGACGCGATCGGACACGGTGAGGACGGCCGCCTTCACACGACGTCCTTCGTCTTCTCGACGAGCCGCACCTCGCTGACGACCATGCCCTTGTCGATCGCCTTCGCCATGTCGTAGACCGTGAGCGCCGCGACCGTCGCCGCCGTGAGCGCCTCCATCTCGACACCCGTCTGCGCGGTCGTCTCCGCCGAGGCGACGATCGCGACAGCGTCGTCTCCGACCTCGATCTCGACGCCGACGTGCGTCAGCGGGAGCGGATGGCAGAGCGGGATGAGCTCGCTCGTCCGCTTCGCGGCCATGATTCCCGCGAGCTTGGCCGTCGTCAGCGCATCGCCCTTCGGCAGCTCGCGCAGACGGCGCGCGGTGGCGGACGCCATGCGCACCTCGGCCCGCGCGATCGCGCGCCGGCGGGAGACGGGCTTTGCGCCGACATCCACCATCCGGACGCCCCCGCCCTCGTCCACGTGCGACAGCTCGCTCATCGCAGAGATGGTACGCGGTCGAGGTCGGCCAGCTGGGCCTCGCCCCAGGCGGCGACGTCGTGCGCACGGACGTGCGCGCGAATGGCCTCGAGCCGTCGCCGCCTCTCGTCCGCGTCCATCGTCAGGGCGGCGTGGAGCGCGTCGGCCTGCTGGGAGACGTCGAACGGGTTCACCCGCAGCACGCCCTCGTCGCGGAGCTCCTCGAACGAGCCTGCGTTCTCCGAGAGGACGACCATCCCGTCGCGCGTGTTCGCGTAGGGAGCTTCCTTCGACACGAGATTGAGACCGTCGAACACCGCGTTGACGAAGAGCACGTCGAACTGCCTGTACGCGGCGACCGAGCGCTTGAAGTCGTCGCCGATACGCAGGTCGACGGCCTCGCCGAGAGCGCGCGCCTCGCGCTCGACCGCCGCGACGTAGTCCGAGTACTCCGGAACGTCCTGCCGCGAAGGGTCGAGCAGCGCGAGCATCCGCACGCGGCCGCGCAGGTCGGGATGACGCTCGAGCATGAGCCCGAACGCGCGGAAGCCTCGCACGATGTTCTTCGACGGATCGGTCCGGTCGACGCGGACGACGAGAAGCTCCGGGCGAGACGCGACGATCTCCCGCTCGCGCGCGAGCACCTCGTCGTCCTGTGCGAGCGCATCGAACTCGGCCCTGTCGATGCCGATCGGGTGCGCCGTGACGAGCGTGCGCCGGCCGCCGTACGAGACGACGTCTCCGTCCACGCGCGCGCCGAGCACGTCGGCGCAGCCGCGTAGGAAGTTCCGCCGCCAGCGCTCGGTGTGAAAGCCGACGACGTCGTTTGCGAGAAGACCGGCGAACACGTCGCAGCGGGCCTCCTCGGGAAGCACGAACCACGCATCCGTCTCGGGCCACGGAACGTGCACGAAGTGCGACATGACCGCATCCGGCCGCTCACGGCGAGCGATCGCGGGCGCCAGATAGAGGTGATAGTCCTGGAAGAAGACCGCCGCGCCGGGGGCGCCGTCGAGCTGCGCGATCACGGCGTGCGCCATCTTCGCGTTCACGTCCGCGTACGCCCTCCACGCACCGTGATCGAAGTCGGGCGCGTACGCGAGATCCCAGAGCATGTGCTGGACGAACCACAACGTCGGATTGGCCATGACGTTGTAGAACAAGTCGTAGGTGCGCTCGTTCTGCGCGACGAGCACCGTGCGGTGCTGACGCTCGGCGGCGACGACACGGTCCTCGTCGGTCATCGCATTCGCGATCCACGTCACGTCGTGCTGCTCGACGAGCCCGCGCAGCGCGGTCGCGAGCCCTCCGCCGCCGCGGCTCTCGGTGCGGTCCCCGTTCTCGTCGCGCCCATACGTCACGGGCCCGCGATTGGAGACGACGATGAGCCTGCGGCGCGTCAGAGGTTCTTCACGAAGC
Organism: Acidobacteriota bacterium; assembly: GCA_028876365.1. Taxonomy (GTDB): domain Bacteria; phylum Actinomycetota; class Thermoleophilia; order Gaiellales; family Gaiellaceae; genus Palsa-739. Next base: position 29,942 of record JAGWRZ010000114.1, read on the forward strand.
GCAGCCGCGACCCGCGTACGCCCGGCCGCGATTCGATCTCGACGTCGTCCGCGAGCGTCCGGATGATCGCGATGCCGAGCCCGCCCTCCGACAGCTCCTCGCCCGCGAACGACGGCGCCTCCTCCGGGTCGAAGCCCGCGCCGTCGTCGACGATCTCGACGGTGATGCGGTCCGCGCGGAGCTCGTAGCGAATCTCGACCTGCCCTTCGCCTTCGCCGTCGTAGGCGTGGCGGACGGAGTTCGACACGGCCTCCGTCAACGCGAGCTTCAGGTCCGCGACGGTGTCGGAGTCGAGCCGGCGCGCCTGTGCGAGGCCCGTCAGCGCGAGCCGGCCGAGCGCGATGTACTCCGGCTTCGCGGGAATGCGAAGCCGAACCGCGCGGATGCCCTCGGCATCCTCCACTTCGGCGGTGTCCTTCAGGAGCTCCATCCGACGTCCTTTTCCGTAGATTCGACGGTCTAAACCCGCCGATTTCTACACGATCGGACGGAGCCGGCCGCCCGCGCACGCTGTCCCTTCCCTGCAGGCGGGAGGCTCTAACGCGCGGCTTGCTCGTGCGAAATGTCACGAGGTGGGCCGCCATTCCCCGTGGAAACGGCCGCCCGGGCATCCGGCAGCGTCAGGCTGAAGACCGTCCTGCCCCGCCGCGCGTCCAGCCGGAGCTCCCCGCCCATCCGCTCCGCCAGCTCGCGGGCGATCGCGAGCCCGAGGCCGCTCCCCGAGGCGCGGGTGCCCTCGAGACGCGTGAACCGGGTGAAG
>JAGWRZ010000115.1 GCA_028876365.1 Acidobacteriota bacterium
CGAGGTGCTCGCGGCGACCTCGGATCTCGCGGTCGGCGTCGCGTATACGGCCACGCCGCGGCCGTTCCCGCGGGAGGGCCTGCGCCTGGCGGCCGACGGCGACGTCGTCCTCGTCGAGCCCTATCTCGTGGGCACATCGGCGGCGGAGGTCGCAGCCGCGCTGGTCGACCGGCCGCACCGCCTGCTCTCGATCGGAGTGCCTCTCGGAGAATTCCGGCACTACGGGACGCCGGCGGAGCATCGCGCCGCGCACGGCCTCGACGCGCGCGGCATCCGATCAGCGCTGGAGTCGTTCCTGCGCCGGCTACCAGCTCCTGGCTGACCAGACTGCGCCGAGATGCCGGCGAGGTCGTGACGGGGACTGTCCCCGTAACGACGCCGTTGCACGTCGGTGATGCCGGTGTTGCATGGAACGCCGCCAGCCATCCGGCGGCAGCGGTCACGACAGTGCTACGAGGCTCTCGCTTCCTCGTTACGGGGACTGTCCCCCGTAGTTACGCGACGTCCCTCAGGCTGATCGAGTCGGCGAGGGCGCGAAGCTTCTTCAGGCTCTGGTTCTCGATCTGCCGGATGCGCTCCCGGGTGACGTTGAACGTCCGCCCCACCTCGTCGAGGGTGCGCGGGTGCTCGCCGTCGAGCCCGTACCGGAGCTCCAGCACGCGGCGCTCGCGATGCGACAGCGTCCCGAGGATCTTGCGCAGCTGCTCCTTGCGCATCGCCTCGTCGGCGACCTCGTCCGGAAGCGGGACGTTCTCGTCGGTGATGAAGTGCCCGAACTCCGACTCCTCCTCGTCGCCGACGGGCTTCTCGAGCGAGACGGGCGTCTGCGAGCTGCGCATGATCTGCTCGACCTCGTCGAGCGGCAGGTCGAGATCGAGCGCGATCTCGAGCGGCGTCGGCTCGCGGCACAGCTCGGCGCGCAGCTTGCGCTCGGTGCGGACGATCTTGTTCAGCTTCTCGACGACATGCACGGGCATGCGGATCGTGCGAGCCTTGTCCGCGAGCGCCCGCGCGACCGCCTGCCGGATCCACCAGGTCGCGTACGTCGAGAACTTGAAGCCCTTCCGATAGTCGAACTTCTCGGCCGCACGCACGAGCCCGATCGTCCCCTCCTGGATGAGGTCGAGGAACGGCAGGCCCTGGTTGCGGTAGCGCTTGGCGATCGAGACGACGAGGCGGAGGTTCGCCTCGATCATCTCCTGCTTCGCGGTGTGGTCGCCGCGCTCGATCCGCTTCGCGAGCTCGACCTCCTGCGCGGCGGTGAGGAGATCGACCTTGCCGATGTCCTTGAGGAAGAGCTGCAGCGAGTCGGTCGAGATCTCGCGCATCTCCGCCTTGACGGCCGCCTCCTCCTCGCGCCCGACCGCCTCGTCGGCTCCCGCAACGACGTCGATCTGCATCTCCTCGAGCGCGTGGTAGAACTCGTCGAGCACCGCGGCGTCGACCTCGAGCTCGTCGAGGGCGAGCGCGATCTCCTCCGTGCTGAGCGAGCCGCCGGCGGCCTGGGCCGTCTCGAGAAGATGCCGGCCCTCGTCCGTCTCGAGGATGTCCGATACGTCTCGAACGTCCCGCCCTTCCCGTGTGCTCATGGGGCTCCCCTGCTCGGCGATGCCGCACTATGCCTGGCCGGTCGGACGTGGCGCCATGGGCCGTTCGGCTCATATTTTCCTTACTTGGTCCCATCCTTTCGGAGGAGCCCGAGGATCTTGTCCGCCGCCTGCGCATAGACGGATCCCGGCTCGGTCGCGACCGCGATCCGCAGCTGCGCCTCGCCCTTCTTCACCTGGCGCGTCCAGAGCAGCAGCTCGCCGAGGTGGAAGCGGACGACCGCCGCCTTCGGGAACGCCGCCGTCAGCGGGCCGAGCTTCGGGAACGGAGCGAGCGGCATCGCCGGCGAGTACAGCGTCACCGCCGCCGCCGTTCGCACGACCGGATTGTCCGGGGCGAGGGCGAGCGCGGCCTCGATCGTCCGCCTGCCGGAGATCGGCCGCTCGGCGCTCCACAGCCGGATCCCGGCGACGAGCTTCGACCGTGCGGGCTCGCCCACCGAACGCGGGTCGACGACGATGAGCGGCAGCCCGGGGGCGACGCCCGGGTGCAGGAAGTCGAGCGCCGTGACCGCGTACGGCGTATCCGGCTCGACCTTCGCGGCGCGCAGCCAGCTCGACGCGGCGTCGGCGTCGCGCCCCGACCAGAAGTACGCAAGCCCGAGATGGAGCTCGGCGAGCGCGCTCTCGGGATGCGCCGCGACGATCGACTTCATCGTGTCGAGCGTGCCGTGCGGCCATCGCGCGAACGCGGCGCCGATCTCGTCGGGGAGGGCTTTCGACCGCGCGAAGAGCGCCTCGGCCCGGCTGCGCTTGCCGTCCTCGTAGAGCCGGAGCGCCGTCGAGGCCGGGAGGTAGAGCGGCGGCACGCCCTCGAGCGCCGTCGTTCCGGTGCTCGCGCCGCGCGTCTGCAGGAGCGTGACGCCGACGACCGCCGCCGCCACCACGACGGCCACGACGGCGACGATCGCCACCACCCTCGTCCGCGGGCTCATCGCGAGCCAGCCTAGCCAGGCGCCAGTCGCTATCCTTTTGAAAGTCATGGCGAACTATCGCGACCTGCTCCAGCAGGTGAAAGCGGAGATCGACGAGGTCGACGTCGCCCGCGCCCGGGAGATCCTCGACACCGGGGCGCCCGACCGGCCGCTCCTCGTCGACGTCCGCGAGCTCGACGAGTGGTCCGAAGGGCGGATCCCCGGCGCGATCCACATCCCCCGTGGCTTTCTCGAGTCGCGCATCGAGCAGGCGGCGCCCGACCGCGCGCACCCCATTCTTCTCTATTGCGCCGGCGGGAGCCGGTCCGCCTTCGCCGCGAAATCGCTCGGCGAGCTCGGCTACGCGAACGTCACCTCGCTCGCAGGCGGCTACACCGACTGGAAGCGCAGCGGGCTCCCGACGGAGATGCCGCGCTCGCTCGACGCCGCGAAGCGCCGACGCTACAGCCGCCATCTCCTGATACCGGAAGTCGGCGAGGAGGGCCAGCTGAAGCTCCTCGACTCGCGGATCCTCCTCATCGGCGCAGGCGGGCTCGGCTCGCCCGCGTCGCTCTACCTGGCCGCCGCCGGCGTGGGCAGGCTCGGCATCGTCGACGACGACCGCGTCGACGAGTCGAACCTCCAGCGCCAGATCGCGCACTCGACCGAGCGGCTCGGCGAGTGGAAGGCCGACTCCGCACGACGCACGATCGAGGCGCTCAACCCCGACGTCGAGGTCGTGACCTACAAGGAGCGCATCACCTCCGAGAACGTCGACCGCATCCTCGCGGACGGCTGGCAGGTGATCGTCGACGGCGCCGACAACTTCCCCACGCGCTACCTGATCAACGACGCGTCGGTGTGGCACGACGTTCCCGTCGTGCACGGCTCGATCTATCGCTTCGAGGGCCAGGTGACGGTGTTCACGCCGCACGCGGGCCCCTGCTATCGCTGTCTCTTCCCCACGCCGCCGCCGCCGGAGATGGCGCCGAGCTGCGCCGAGGGCGGCGTGCTCGGCGTGCTGCCGGGCATCGTCGGCTCGCTGCAGGCGAGCGAGGCGCTGAAGCTCGCGCTCGGCGCGGGCGAGTCGCTCGCGGGGAGACTGCTCCTCTTCGACGCGCTCGCGACCGAGTTCAACGAAGTGACGCTCCGTCGCGACCCGGACTGCCCGGTCTGCGGCGAGCACCCGACCATCACCGAGTACATCGACTACGTGGAGTTCTGCTCCGGGAGGCCGACGCACGCATGAAGACCGTGAGAATCCCACCTGCTCTCCGCAGCGAGACCGACGGCAAGCGCGAGGTGCACGCGGCGGGCGGCACCGTCCGCGAGCTGCTCGACGACCTCGTGAGCCGCTTCCCGAACCTGCGCACGCAGCTCGTGGACGGCGACGACATCGCGCCGTTCGTGAACGTCTACGTCGAGGGAGAGGACGTACGCACACTCGACGGCCTCGAGACGGAGGTGCACGACGGGTCGACCGTGATCCTGCTGCCCGCCATGGCCGGCGGTGCCTAGCCGGATCGTCGCGCCGAGCCTTCTCGATCTCGTCGGGTCGACGCCGCTCGTCGAGCTCCAGCGGCTGTCGCCGCGCGGCGGCGCGCGGATCTTCGCGAAGCTCGAAGGACAGAACCCGACCGGCTCGATCAAGGACCGCGTCGCGAAGTCGATGATCGAGGCGGCCGAGGCGGCCGGCGAGCTCGAGCCGGGCCGGGCGCTCCTCGAACCGACGAGCGGCAACACCGGCATCGCGCTCGCGCTCGTCGCGAAGCTCAAGGGCTACCCGCTCACCTGCGTCCTCCCGGAGAATGCGACCGAGGAGAGGCGGCGCCTGCTGCGCCTGTACGGCGCGACGATCGTCGAGTCGCCCGGCGGGGAGGGATCGAACGGCGCCGTCCGCCTCGCGCTCGAGCTGGCCGCGGCCGATCCCCGCATCTTCATGCCGTTCCAGTACGCGAACCC
>JAGWRZ010000116.1 GCA_028876365.1 Acidobacteriota bacterium
GAAGGGGGACCTTTTCAGCCGTGAGGCTTCGCCATCTTTCGGTAGTCCAGCGCCTCGTCGAGGACCGGCTCCTCGACCCCTTTCTCGCGGGCGACCTCGCGAAGCGACCGGCCCGAGGCCGCGGCCGCCTTGACGATCTCGGTCGCCCGGTCGTAGCCGATGAAGGGGTTGAGCGCCGTCGCCGCCGAGAGCGTCAGCTCCGCGTAGCGCTCGCACGCCTCGCGGTTCGCCTCGATCCCGTCCACGCACTTCTCGGCGAAGAGACGGGAGGCGCTCGCGAGCAGCTCGATCGACTCGAGGATGTTCTTCGCGATGAGGGGCACGAACACGTTCAGCTCGAAGTGGCCCTGCATCCCGCCGACGGTGATGGCCGCGTCGTTGCCGATCACCTGCGCCGCGACCTGCGTCACGACCTCGGGCATGACAGGGTTCACCTTGCCGGGCATGATCGAGCTTCCTTTCTGGAGCTCGGGCAGCGCGATCTCGGCGAGGCCGGCGCGCGGGCCGGAGCCGAGGTAGCGGATGTCGTTCGCGATCTTCGTCAGCGAGACGGCCACCGTCTTCAGCGCGCCGGAGGTCTCGACGATGCCGTCGCGCGCGGCCTGCGCCTCGAACGGGTCGGCAGGCGCGGAGATGTGCAACCCCGTCTCCGCGGCGAGGAGCGTACGCACGCGCGCGGCGAACTCCGGGTGCGTGTTGAGACCGGTGCCCACCGCCGTCCCGCCGAGGGGGATCTGGCCGAGCCGCTCGAGCGTCGAGCCGACACGGTCGAATCCCTGGCGCACCTGGGCGGCGTAGCCTGCGAACTCCTGGCCGAGGGTGACCGGGACTGCATCCATCCAGTGCGTGCGCCCCGACTTGACGACGTCGTCGAACTCGAGCGCCTTCGCCTGCAGCGAGCCCGCGAGCTGCTCGAGAGCGGGAAGAAGATCGTTGACGATCTCGTCGAGCGCGGCGAGATGCACCGCGGAGGGGAAGACGTCGTTCGACGACTGGCCCATGTTCACGTCGTCGTTCGCGTGCACGCCCTCGCCTGCGAGCGTCGCGATCACCTCGTTCGCGTTCATGTTCGACGAGGTGCCCGAGCCGGTCTGGAAGACGTCGATCGGGAACTGGTCGTCGAGCTCGCCGGCCGCGATGCGCTCCGCGGCGGCCGCGATGCGCACCGCCTTGTCGGCGTCGAGCAGCCCCAGGTCGGCGTTCACGCGCGCGGCGGCGCCCTTGATCCGCCCGAGCCAGCGCGCCACCGGCGCGGGGATGGGCCTGCCCGAGACGGGGAAGTTGGCGATCGCCTTCGTCGTCTCGCCTCCCCACAGCTCCTGCTTCTCGTCGGTCTTCATGCAGCTGAATGTAGCCGCTCCGCCGCCGCCAGAAGGTCGTCCCACGTGCACAGCTTCACGCGCGGGCGGCCCTGCTTCTCGCCGGCCCCCCGCTCGATCTCGTCGATCGACTGCCAGCCGGCGTAGAGGACGCGGCGCACGCCGCGCTCGTCGAGGAGCGCGTCGACCTCGGCCGCGGTCGCGCCCTTCCGCGGCGCGTCGGCCAGGTCGGCGAGCAGCAGCTCGGCCGTCTCGGTCGCGTCCTTCTTGTTCGTGCCGATCACACCGGTCGGGCCGCGCTTGATCCAGCCGGCGACGTAGACGCCGGGCGCGACGCGGCCGCCCTCGTTCGGGATCGTCCCGCTCCGATCGTCGAACGGCACCCCCGGGATGGGCACGCCGCGGTAGCCGACGCTGCGGAAGACGAGGCCGCAGGAGAGAATGCGGCGCTCGTCCGTCGGAACGGCGCGGCCCTCCGCATCCAGCTCGTTCCGGACGAGCTCGACGGCCTCGACGCGACCCGCCCCGTGGATCGCCACGGGCGAGGCGAAGAACGTCAGCACGACGCGCTTCGGCTTGCCGGACGGCGTGCGTGCGGCGAACTCGCGCAGCACCTCGACGTTCCGCTCCGAGTTCGTGTCGGTCCCGACGGCGCCGTCGAGGTCGGCGGGATCGACGACGACGTCGGCGCCCGCGAGCTCGCCCAGCTCGGCCAGCTCCGGCGTCGTGAAGGCAGCCTGCGCGGGGCCGCGCCGCCCGACGACGACGATCTCCTTCAGCCCGGCGCCGCAGATGGCGGCGATCGCGGCGTCGGCGGTGTCGGTCGGCCCGAGCTCCTCCGGCGTCAGCGCGAGCATGCGCGCGACGTCGAGGGCGACGTTCCCGACGCCGATGACGACCGCACGCTCGACCGCGAGGTCGAAGTGCAGGTGCTGATGGTCGGGGTGGCCGTTGTACCAGGCGACGAACTCGGTGGCCGGCCACGAGCCGGGGAGATCCTCGCCCGGAATGCCGAGCCTGCGGTCGGCCTGCGCGCCGACGGCGTAGACGACCGCGTCGTAGAGGCGCAGGAGGTCGTCGTGCTCGAGGTGACGGCCGACCTCGACGTTGCCGAGGAAGCGGAAGCCGGGACGCTCGGCGATCCGCTCGAACGCGCGCGACACCGTCTTCAGCTTCGGATGGTCGGGCGCCACGCCGAGCCGGACGAGCCCCCACGGCGTCGGCAGCCGCTCGAGCATGTCCACCTCGACCGCGGTCTCCCCGCCGAGCAGGGCTCCGGCCGCGTAGAAGCCTGCCGGGCCCGAGCCGACGACTGCGACGCGGAGCGGCGGCATCAGCCGGCGGGGACGGCGACGCGGTGCTCGCGCCAGAGCCGGCCCGTCCAGGACCCGGCGAGCGCGAGGACGACGACGGCGACGACCGGATGGAAGGCCCGCACCCAGGCGGGGCCGTTGCCCGCGAGCACCGACTGGATGAAGACGAGCAGCGGCAGGAGCAGGCTGAGGAGGACGGGCACGCGTCCGAGACGCGCGACGATCGCCGCCACGAGGACGAGCAGCCCGACGATGAAGAGGACGTTCCCGAGCGTCCGGTGCGGGCCCCAGACATGGTCGAAGCGGGCGCTCGAGGCGCCGCCGCGAACCCGGAAGGCACCGAGGCCCGCGAGGAAGAACTGGACGACGACTCCGAGGGTGAAGACGGAGAGGAGAACGCGGTGGGCCGCGCGCATCAGAGGGGCCCTAGTGCGAGCAGCCGGAGCCGCAGCCGTGGACGCCGTCCTCCGGCGCCTCGCCCTCGGCCACCTGGAAGGAGTGCCCGCAGCCGCACGAGGCGACGGCGTTCGGGTTGTCGATCTTGAACCCGGACTCCTGAATGGTCTCGAGATAGTCGACCGTCGAGCCCTTGAGATACGGCGCGCTGAACGGATCGACGACCACCTTGACCCCTTCGATCTCGAACGCGTGGTCGCCCTCCTGGGCGCCGCGGTCGAAGCCGAGGCCGTACTGGAACCCGGAGCAGCCGCCGCCCTCGATCGCCACCCGCAGGACGGAGACGTCGGTCTCCGTCGCCATGAGCGTGCGGATCTTCTCCGCCGCGGCCGGGGTGAGCGAGACGATGCTCTCGGTGCGCTCCTGGAGCTCCATCGCCCCCCATCGTACCAGCGCGGCCGGGTTCCAAACGACTTTGTAACACCCGTCTCTCGCTCAACTCCTGGTGTCGAGCGTGAACAAGTGCGGACTTGGTAACGTCGCCCCGGCCCATGCTCGCCAACTGGCTGCCCTTCCTCATCTACGGGCTCTTCGCGCTCGCGATCCCGGCCTCGATGATCTTCTTCTCGTTCGCGCTCGCGACGCGGCCCTCCCGGCGGACGCGGGCCCGGGTCATCCCGTTCGAGTCCGGCGTCTCGCGCGGCCAGATGCAGCCACAGCGCTTCACCGTCAGCTTCTACCTGACGGCGATGCTCTTCATCGTCTTCGACATCGAGATCGTGTTCCTGTACCCGCTCGCGGTGCAGCTGCACGCGCTCGGCTGGTTCGGGTTCGTCGAGTTCGCGTTCTTCGTCCTGATCCTCGTCGTCGCGTACGTCTACATCTGGCGGAAAGGCGCGCTGAACTGGTGAGCGGCGACCCGACGCGCCTTCGCGACTACGGCCTCCAGTCGGAGCGGCTCCTCTGGCCGACGAAGGGCCCCTCCCGCTTCGAGGAGGAGCTCGGCGTCGAGGAGCTCGAGCAGGCGCTCGGCATCACGACGCTCGAGAAGGCGGTGCGCTGGGCGCAGACGAAGTCGATGTGGCCGGACACCTTCGGGCTCGCGTGCTGCGCGATCGAGATGATGTCGATCGTCGGCTCGCGCTACGACCTCGCGCGCTTCGGCATGGAGGCGTTCCGCTCCTCGCCGCGGCAGGCCGACCTGCTCATCGTCTCCGGGCGCGTCGCGCACAAGATGGCGGCGCCGCTGCGGCAGATCTACGACCAGATGCTGGAGCCGAAATGGGTGATCGCGATGGGCGCGTGCGCGAGCTCCGGCGGGATGTTCAACAACTACGCGATCCTCCAGGGCGTCGACCGCATCGTGCCCGTCGACATCTACGTGCCCTTCTGCCCGCCGCGCCCCGAGGCGCTGATGGAGGGGATCATCCGCCTGCACGAGGCGCACCTCGCGGGCGTCCCCCCCGCGTACGAGCGGAAGCAGGTCGCCACGTGAGCGAGTTCGCGAAGGTCCCGGGCCAGGTCGAGACGAAGGAGGCGTTCGGAGAGACGACCGTCGTCGTCGACCGCGGCCAGATCCGCGAGGCGTGCGCATACGCGCGCGACGAGCTCGGCTTCACCATGCTCCTCGACATCGTCGCGGCCGATTACCTCCACTGGGCCGGCAAGGGCGTCTCCGGCTACATCGGCACCCCGACCGGACGGGACCTGAACCTGCCGATGACGCAGGGGCTCCAGGCGCTGCCGGAGCCGAAGCCGGCGCGCTTCTCGCTCAGCTACCACCTGCTCGCCCTGCGGCAGGGCGCGCCCCGGCTTCGCCTCCAGTGCTGGCTCGAGGACGGCGACGAGATCGCGAGCGTCGTCTCCGTGTGGCCGTCGGCCGACTGGCTCGAGCGCGAGCAGTACGACCTGATGGGCGTCCGCTTCCAGGGGCATCCGAACCTCGCGCGCCTGCTCATGGACGACGACTGGGAAGGGCACCCTCTACGCAAGGACTATCCGATCGGCGGCGAGCCCGTCCGCTTCTCACCTGCCGAATGAGCACGACGGTGTCCCGCATCGGGCGCACGCGCCGCTGGCCGATCGTCGGCGATCCGGTCTACGAGGGAACGCGCATCCCCGCGCGCGTCCCGACCGTGCTCGACATCCCGCCGCACCTGCGTGACGTGGACGACATCCTCCAGGTGAACTTCGGGCCGAACCATCCGTCCACCCACGGCGTGCTGCGCCTCATCGTCGACCTCGACGGCGAGGAAGTTGTCGGGCTCTCCGCGGTCATCGGCTACCTCCACACCGGCTTCGAGAAGAACATGGAGCAGAAGACGTGGTGGAAGGCGATCACCTACCCGGAGCGCATCGACTACGTCGGCTATCAGAACAACGAGCTCGTCTTCGTCCTCGCGATCGAGAAGCTGCTCGAGCTCGAGATCCCGGAGAAGGCGACGTGGATGCGCATGCTCCTGTGCGAGCTCAACCGCATCCACTCGCATCTCGTCTTCCTCGGCACGTCGGCGCTCGAGCTGGGAGCGATCTCGATGTTCTGGTACTGCTTCCGCGAGCGCGAGACGATCCTCGATCTCTTCGAGCTCGTCGCCGGCCAGCGCATGCACACGCGCTACTTCCAGACCGGCGGGATCGCGGAGGACATTCCCGGCGGCTTCTTCCCCGAGGCGCGCGCGTTCGTCGAATGGATGCCGCGCGCGCTCGACGACTACTTGACGCTCCTCGACCGGAACAAGATCTGGCTCGAGCGCACCCGGGGCATCGGGCGGCTCTCGGCCGACGACGCGATCGCGCTCGGGCAGACCGGCCCGGTCCTGCGCGCGTCGGGCGTCGACTGGGATCTCCGCCGCGACCAGCCGTACCTCGCCTACGAGCAGGTCGACTTCCGGATCCCCGTCTACACGGGCGGCGACGTGTACGACCGCTACCGCGTCCGCATGGACGAGATGGCGGAGTCGGTGAAGATCGCGCGGCAGTGCCTCGACCGCCTCGAGCGGATGGAGGGCGAGCCCTGGATCGCCGACGACCGCAAGGTCGTGCTGCCCCCGCGCGAGGAGCTGCACACCTCGATGGAGTCGCTCATCCATCACTTCAAGATCGTCACCGAGGGCTACCGCATACCAGCCGGCGAGGTCTACGTCGCGGTCGAGTCGCCGCGCGGCGAAGCGGGCTGCTACGTCGTCAGCGACGGCGGCCCGAAGCCGTGGCGCGTGCACTTCCGGTCGCCGTCGTTCAACGCCCTCCAGGCGACGGCGACGTGCTCGCAGGGGGCCCTCATCGCCGACCTGATCGCGATCGTCGGCTCCCTCGACGCGGTCATGGGGGACACCGATCGATGAGCCTCGCGCCCGACATCCAGGCGATCGCGACGCGGTACCCGAGCTCCCGCTCCGCGGTGCTGCCGGCGCTCCGCCTCGCGCAGGAGCGCTACGGCTGGCTCTCGCGGGAGGCGCTCGAGGAGGTCGGCGACGCGCTCGACCTGACCCCGGCGTATTGCATGTCGGTGGCGAGCTTCTACGACATGTTCAACCTCGAGCCCGCGGGCAGGCACACGATCGAGGTGTGCACGAACGTGTGCTGCGGCCTCGTCAACGCGCAGGCCGTGCTCGAGTCGTTCGAGCGCGAGCTGGGAGTCGCTCCCGGCGAGACGACGCCGGACGGCGAGATCACATTGCGCGCCGTCGAGTGCCTCGGCGGCTGCTCGACGCCGACGATCGTCGCGGTCGACCATCGCTACCGGCAGTCGGTGACCCCGGACGACGTCGCGTCGATCGTGGCGGAGGTGCGGAATGGCGGTTGAGGCGGATCCGGCTCTCGTCCTCGGCGGCGCGGTCGAGCGGCCGCTGCGGGACCTGACCTCCTACCGCGCGGTCGGCGGCTACGCGCAGCTCGAGAAGGCGCGCGCGATGCCGCCCGGCGAGGTGACCGCGCTCCTGATCGAGTCGAACCTGCGCGGCCGCGGAGGCGCGTTCTTCCCGACGGGCCGCAAGGCGAGCTTCATCCCGACCCCCGACAAGATCGCGAAGCCGGTCTACATCACGGTCAACGCCGACGAGTCGGAGCCGGGGACGTTCAAGGACCGCGAGATCATGCTGCGCGTCCCGCACCGCCTCGTCGAGGGCTGCCTCATCGCGGCGCACGCGATCCAGTCGCGGTCGGTCTTCATCTACATCCGGGGCGAGTACTCGGCCGAGTACGACGTCCTTCAGGCCGCCGTCGACGAGGCGCAGGCCGCGGGCCTCATGGGCGAGGTCTCGCTCGTGGTGCACCGCGGCGCCGGCGCGTACATCTGCGGCGAGGAGACAGCGCTCCTCGAGTCGCTCGAGGGCAAGCGCGGGCAGCCGCGCTCGAAGCCGCCGTTCCCCGCGATCGAGGGCGTGTACGCATCGCCGACGCTCATCAA
>JAGWRZ010000013.1 GCA_028876365.1 Acidobacteriota bacterium
CTACGGCTACATCAAGGAGTACCCGGTCGAGCGCTTCATGCGCGACGCGAAGATCACGCAGATCTACGAAGGAACACAGGAGATCCAGCGCATCGTCATCGCACGCGAGATGGTGAAGGAGTCCCGCGCGTTCCTGCTGGCGGGTGCGACATGAGGCTCGACGGCATCCACCACGTGACGTGCATCACCGGCGACGCGCCGCGCAACGTCGACTACTACACGGGCACGCTCGGCCTGCGCCTCGTGAAGAAGTCGGTGAACCAGGACGACCCGACCGTCTACCACCTCTTCTATGCCGACGAGAAGGGGACGCCGGGCTCCGACATCACCTTCTTCGAGTATCCCGGCGCCGCGCCCGGCCGCGCCGGCGCCGGGATGATCCACACCGTCGTCTGGCGCGTCGCCTCCGAGGAGGCGGTCGCCTTCTGGCGCGACCGAGTCGGGAGCGTCCCGTTCACCGACCCGGAGGGGCTGCAGCACGACCTCGTCGTCGCCGGCGTCCCCGACGAGCCGCTCATCGCCGATCATCCCGACATCCCGCGCGCGTTCGCGCTCCAGGGCTTCGAGGGCGTGCGCGCGTACGCGGCCGAGCCCGGCGCGAATCGCGCCTTCCTCGACGCGCTCGGCTTCGTCGACGGCGAGACGCGCGGCACGTCGCGGGGCGGCTGGATCCGCTACGAGCCCGCACCGGGAAACGGCGCCCCCGGCGCCGGGACCGTGCATCACGTCGCGTGGGCGTGCGGGATGGACGAGCAGGAGGCGTGGCGTGCGCGCGTCGCCGAGGCGGGCGGCCGGCCGACGCCGGTCATCGACCGCTTCTGGTTCCGCTCGATCTACTTCCGCGAGCCGAACGGCGTGCTGTTCGAGATCGCGACGCTCGGCCCGGGCTTCTCGACCGACGAGGATCCCGCGCACCTCGGCGAGAAGCTCATCCTCCCGCCGGCGTTCGAGCATCTGCGCCCGCAGGTCGAGCCGATCCTCACGCCGCTCCCGAGCCCGAGAATCTAGGGACGGTGCAGCGAGGTCGTGTCGACGACCTCGAAGTCCGAGCCGGTGATGCGATCGATCGTGTGCAGCGCGTCGTTCGACCAGCGCGGGTCGGGCGCGCCGCTGATGAACCAGCTCGAACCGTTGTCGGCGAGGATCATCCCGTACGTCTTCAGCGCCTGGAGGACGATGCGCGCCTGCCGGGGGAAGCCGGAGATGTCGACGCTCGCCTTCAGCCGCACCCGCAGCCCCATCGGCGGCAGCGACGGGTCGTCCGACGACGAGGCGTAGTGGCGCGCGGGATAGACGAACGCGCGGCGCGTTCGCTCCGCCGTGAAGCGGAGGGCGTGGTCGATGACGCCGCGGGCGACCTCGTCGTAGCGGGCGAGGCCGGGGAAGATCGGCAGCCCGGCCGCGTCCGCCGAGGTCCAGCCGGCGGGACGAAGCCGGTTCGAGCGCAGGTTCCACGTCGCGCCCGACCCAGCATGCCAGCCCGTCGGCCCGTGCGTCAGGTCGAAGAGCTCGTACAGACGGCACGCGCTCCTGTCGACGAGGATCGCGTGGCGATCGCCCGTCGCGGTCGGGCCGCCCTCGATGTGGACGTTCTTCGGGATCGGGTAGGCGACGTGGTCGGACTCGTCCGCGTAGTCGAAGGTCACATGCGACCGCGGCGTCGACGCCGACACGACGTCGAAGGGGATCCCGATCGGCTCGCCGTCGTAGAGGCCGGAGCCGAAATCGGGATGGAGGCCGGTGTCGAGGCCGATCGAGGCGATCAGCTGCGCCGAGTTCGCGGCGACGGGGAGCGTGTCGACGCGCTCGTTCCACGGGTTGCTCGCCGGGAAGACGGGACAGGCCGGCGCCCCCGGCAGCCGGAGCGCCTGCGCCGAGGCCCCGCCGAGCAGCAGCACGGCTCCTGCGAGCGCGGCGAGCCTCACTCGACGGGAAACCGCACGGTGACGCGCGTCCCTTCCCCGACGGCGCTCTCGAGCTCGATCGTGCCGCCGTGCTGGTCGACGAGCGCCCGCGTGATCGCGAGGCCGAGGCCCGTGCCGGGGACGGCGAGGTCGCTCGCCGCCCGCGCGCGGTAGAAGCGCGAGAACACGTGCCCCTGCTCGTCGGCGGGGATGCCGATGCCCTCGTCGGCGACGGCGATCGACACGTGGTCGCCGTCGCCGCGCAGCTCGACCCGGACGAGGCCGCCCTCGGTGCTGAACTTGACCGCGTTCGACAGCAGGTTGTCGAGCACCTGCCCGATGCGGCGCGCGTCTCCGAGAATGGAAGGCACGTCACCTCCATCGATCTCGATGCGAACCCGTTTCTCACTCGCCGCCGGCATGACCGCCTCGACCGCGCGCTCGGTGATCGCGACGAGGTCGACCTGCTCCTGCTTGAGGTCGATCCGCTGCGCCTCGATCTGCGCCACGAGGAGGAGATCCTCGACGAGCTGATGGAGCCGATCGGCGCTGCGGCTGATGACGTCGAGGTAGGTTCGGCCGCTCGTCCCGATCCCGTGCTCCTCGTCCTGGAGCATCTCGATGAAGCCCGAGATGGAGGTGAGCGGCGTGCGCAGCTCGTGCGACACGGTGGCGACGAAGGCGTCGCGCATGCGCTCGAGCTCCTTGTCCGCCGTCACCTCGCGCAGGGTCCAGATGCGGCCGATCGAGCGGCCGCGCCGGTCCCCCACGGGCGAGGTGTACCCGCGGAAGACCCGACCCGTCCCCACGAGCTCGAACTCGTCCGTCGTCGCCTCGCCGGGCATCTCGGCGATCTCGAGCATGCGCTTGCGGTAGCGCTCGGGGTCGGCGAGCTTGTCCGCGATCGCGAGGAGCTGCTCGGTGACGGTCCCCTCGCCCGGCATCCCGAGGTCGGTCGCCATCCGGACGAGCGGCTCGTTCAGGATGAGAATGTTGCCGTCGACGTCCGTGAGGCAGATGCCGTCGATCGTCGCGTCGAGGAGCGCGCGCTGGCGCGCGAGCGTCGAGGTTCGGCGCGCCTCGCTCGTGCGGAGGAGGTCGCCGACGAAGCCGGAGCCCAGGCCGAGCATGCACAGGACGAGGACGCGGGTCACATCCTGCGACGTCGTCGGGTTGACCGAGTCCGCCCGCGTCGCGACGAGCCAGAAGACGCCCGCGGCGCCGCCGGCGACGACGCCCGTGACCATTCCGAGGTCGACGCCGATGAGCATCACCCACGGCGCGTAGACGAGCGCGCCGAGAAGCTGGCTCGAGTCGGTCGCGAGCGAGATCCCGAAGGTGACGAGCATCGCCGCCGTCGCGCCCACGCCGATGACGTACCGCCTGCCGAGGAGCACGCGCCTCACGGCAGCGTCACCGGAGGGTACTTCGCGCGCACGGCGTCGATGTAGCCGGCCAGCCTCTGCGCGAGCCCGGCGTCGGCGATCTCGACGACGTTCTCGGCGTTGAGCTCCCCCGAATGCGAGAGGTTGAAGCTGCCGACGAACGCGACGTCGTCGGCGACCGTCACCTTCGCGTGCATGTAGTCGTGCACCGAGCCGGGCGCGTACGGCGTCGAATGCTTCCCCGAGAACGGCGCGCGCAGGAGCACGGTCCGCAGCAGCGGCTCCTTCCACGATGCGTGTCCGTTCGCCTCCCACTGGCGCAGCACCTCGAGGACCTGCGTCCGGTCGACGACGCCGGCGACGTCGACCTTGCCGTCGGTCACGACCTGGGCCAGCGTCCCGAGGATCGGCGCCGACGAGAGCACGGGCGAGGCGATCCGCACGCGCCGCGTCGCGGTGCCGATCGCCTTCGCGATCCGGTGCGCGGTCTGCTGGCCGCGCCCGGGGCAGAACCAGGGCCGCACCGCGACGCCGTCGACGACGACCGGAGACGTGTCGACCTTGCCGCTGTGCTGGACGTCGTGCCGCGTCCACAGCTGCTCGAAGTCGGTCGTGTACCGAGCGGCGAGCTCGGTGGAGTCGACGGTGACGATGACGTTCTCCTCGCGCGTCCACGAGTCCGCCGTCCAGTTCGTCGACCCCGTCCAGACGGACGCGCCGTCGCGGACGACGTACTTCTGGTGCATGAGGTCCGGCACGCCCGGGATCGGCGTCGTCGGGAACGGCAGCGCGGCCAACGCGTCCGGGTCGGTGCTGGGAGGAGCGGGCACGGGCACGACGCGCGGGTGGTCGACGTTGTATGCGAGCCGGACGGCGACGCCGCGCTCGTGGGCGGCGCGCAGCGCTCCTCCGACGATCGCGGTCAGGTCGTCGGGGAGATGCAGGTCGTAGACCGCGACGTCGAGCGAGTGCTGCGCGGCGGCGAGGAAGCCGGCGAGCGCGTTCGCGGTGTCGGCGGCCGGCTGGCCGCCGTCGGTCAGCGTACGGACTTCGATCGGAGCTTGGCCTTGTGCTCGCGCTTCGCGGCCTGGTAGTCGAGCAGCGACTGCGCCGAGTCGACGTCCCCGAGCGTGGGGTGATCGGGCGCGACCTCGCGCGCGACGCCGACGCCGAAGCGCTTCGCGAGAACCGCGGTCATGCTCCGGACCTTCATGTCGCCGAAGCCCGGGAGCGCGCCGAGCCGCGTCTTCAGGTCTGCGCCGTCCTTCGCGTCGCGCCAGACGCGGGACGCATCTCCGTCGTACTCGTCGGCGACATGTGCGGCGAGGTCGTGCACGCGCGCGGCCATCGTCCCGGGGAAGCGGTGGACCGCGGGCTTCTCGCGGAACGCCGGCTCGAGGTCGAGGGCGGCGAGTCTCTTCGGGTCGAGCGTCCCGAGCCGCTGCTTGATGCGGAGCGGCCCCTGGAATGCCTGTTGCACGGTGATCTGCTGGTCGAGGGCGAACCCGACGAGGAGCGCGAACGGGTCCTCGGCGAGGAGCCTGTTCGCGTCGTCGTTCTCGGTGAACCACAGACGGTCGGGCTTGGACACGGCCAGATCCTATGCCGAGGCCGCGAGGACGGCCTCGCAGCGGCGGAGGAACGGCGTCGCCCCGTACTCCGCGAAGAACGCCCTCGCCGTCTCGAGCTGGGACAGGTCGCCGTGCTCAGCAGCGAGCAGGCGGGCCCAGGCCTCGGAGAACGCGGCGCCGATCGTGCCGTAGACCTCGGCGGCGCGCAGGAGGTCGCCCGCGACCGCGGCGGTGCCGGCGTCCGCCCAGGCCGTCGCGCGGAACCGAGGCGCGCTCAGCCAATCATGCTCCCGGCCGAGCTCGACGAGGGGGAGCGCGATGTCTCCCGCAGCGGTCGGGTCGAAGTAGCTCGGGTTCGCGACGATCTCGTCGGCGACGGCGTTCGCCTCGTCGCGCCGCCCGGTGAGGAGCAAGAGGACGAGCTTCGCCGTCAGCGACGGCGCAACGGCTTGCGAGTCGCCGGCGAGCCGGGCGCCCGCGAGGCTCGCCTCGATGACGGGCTCCGCCTCGTCGAAGCGTCCGAGCGCGGTCAGCACATACCCGCGGACGAAGAGCAGGCCGTTGTGCACCTGGCTGCCGGGGGTCACCTGCGACAGCATCTCCTCGGCGTCCGCGAGGGCGGTCGGATCGCCTGCCATCATCTTGTCGACGATGATCTGCATCGCGGGCCACTGCGCCGCAGCGATGCTGCCGAAGCGCAGGCCGACCTCGTGCGCCTCGCGGACGATCGCCGTCCCCTCGCGCAGTCGTCCGAGCGAGGTGAGGACGGATGCGAGGTTGTTGCGCGCCGTCGCCATCTGTTGCGGGTCGTTCGAGGAGTCGGCGAGCTCGACGCTTCGCCTCAGGTCGTCGATCGACGTGGGGTCGTCGAGCTTGTTCTTCGAGATGCCGCGCGTGTTCAGCGCGTCCGACCGGAGCTCGTCGCTGTCGAGCTCGTCCGCCATGGCGAGCACCTCGTTCGCCCGGTCGACGCCGCGCTGCGGATCGCCGCCGATGCCGTCGAGCCGGGCTGCGCGCGCGTACGCGAACGCCTTCGCGAACGACGTCGGAAGATCGCGGGCGAGCTCGACGGCTGCTTCCGCGTGCGCCCGTGCGCCGTCGCCGTCCGACGTCCACCACGAGGCCCAGCCGAGGAACGCCTCGGTCACGGCGGCTCCTTCGCGATCGCCGGCCGCGAGGAATCCGTCGCGCGCCCTCGCGGCGAGCGGCAGATCGATCTCGGCCTTGCCGAACGCCTTCCCGCGCGCGAGCCGCAGCTGCAGGTCTGGCCGCTCCTCGAGCGCGAGCGCCTCCAGCGCGAGGTCGGCGGCGGTGTTCCACGAATTGAGGGCGGCCGCGCGCTCGGACGCGTCGGCGAGGGCTGCGAACGCAGGCGCACGGAACGGCGTCGTGTCGGCGCCCGAGGCCTCGGCGAGCCGCAGCGCCTCGCGGTAGTGGTGCGCGAGCATCTCCGCCCGGTCCTCGCTTCGGTCCGGAGAGATCGAGGAGATCCACCGTGCCGCATCGATGTGCCTCGCCAGGCGCTTGACGCGGGGGATCTGCCCGTACGCGACGTCCCGGACGAGCAGGTGCAGGAACGCGTACTGCGTCTCGCCGGCGACGGCGGAGCGCCGGTCGCGGCGGATGAACTCCTTCCGCTCGAGCGCGTGCAGCGCGTCCTCCGAGGCCGATTCGAGCGCGGAGGGCCAGAACACCTTGCCGAGGACGGATGCGTCCTGGACGAGCGTCTTCTCGTCGGGCGGCAGCTGGTCGATGCGGGCGGCGATGAGCCCTTGCACCGTCTCCGGCAGCGGCAGGTCCTCGCCGGGGTTGTCCTCGGCCATGCGCGCGAACTCGGCCGCGTACAGCGGGTTGCCCTCGGCGCGCGCGAGCACGAGCTGCTGCTTCTCGGCCGGCATCACCGGCAGAAGCCGCGCCGTCGCGTCGTCCGAGAGCGCGCCGATCGAGAGCGTCGTCGCATTGCGCTTGCCGCCGCCCCAGTCGGGCCTGCGCTCGAGCAGCTCCGGACGAGCCGTCGCGACGACGAGCATCGGCACGCCGGCGACCCACTCGGCGAGATAGTCGACGAAGTCGAGCAGCGTGTCGTCGGCCCAGTGCAGGTCCTCGAAGACGAGGACGAGCGGACGTTCCTCCGCGAGCAGCTCGAAGAACTTGCGCCATGCCGCGAACGCCTCGGCGCGACGGTCGCGGGACTCGTCGATCTCGCCGGCGACGCCCGCGAGCGCGTACAGGTGCGACAGCACCCATTCGTCGGAGCAGGCGGCGGCGAGCTTCTCGCGCGCCGTCTGCGCGTCGTCCGACTCGAGGATGCCGGCCTGGGCCTTCACGATCTCGCCGAGCGCCCACACGCTTCGGCTCTCGCCGTACGGGAGCGAGCGCCCCTGCCGCCACCAGTACACGTCGGGATCGGCGTCGAGGAGGGAGAAGAGCTCCGCGACGAGGCGGCTCTTGCCGATGCCGGGGACGCCGACGAGCGTCACGAGCTGCGCCGTCTCCTCGCTCTTCGACCGCTGGAACGCGTCGGTGAGGAGGAACACCTCGCGCTCGCGGCCGACGAGGGCCGAGCGGTGCGTCTCCTCGACGTCGGTGCCGAAGCGCGGGCGCGCGGCGACGACCTCCCACACCCGGACGGGCTTGGACTTCCCCTTCGCCTCGACCTCCGGCGCCTCGCGGTAGTCGATGACGTGCCGCGTCGCGCGATAGGTCGCCTCGCCGACGAGGATCCCGTTCACCGGCGCGGAGGATTGGAGCCGCGCCGCCGTGTTCACCACGTCGCCCGAGACGAACGCCTCGCCGGCGGTCACGTCGGCATCGAGCGCGACGAGCGCTTCGCCGGTGTGGACCGCCGTTCTGATCTCGAGGTCGGGTGACGACTCGCGGATCGCGAGCGCCGTCAGCACCGCGCGGACGGGATCGTCCTCGTGCGCGACCGGAGCGCCGAAGACGGCCATGACGGCGTCGCCGATGAACTTCTCGACGGTGCCGCCGCGCTGCTCGATCTGGTCGCGCAGACGGGTGTAGTACGGCGTCAGCAGCGCCCGCACGTCCTCGGGATCGAGCGCCTCGGCGCGGCTCGTGAAGCCGACGAGGTCGGTGAAGAGGACGGTCACGACTTTGCGTTCCTCGCGGCTCACGCCGCATAACCTACTCTGGGGAAATGGACCCATTGGGCGTCTTCAGCCCGGCGACGCGGGCCTGGTTCGAGCGCGAGTTCGCCGCCCCGACGCCCGCCCAGACGAAGGGGTGGCCGGCGATCGCGACCGGCGGCCACGTTCTCATCCAGGCGCCGACCGGCTCGGGGAAGACGCTCGCCGCGTTCCTGTACGCGATCGACAAGCTGACGCAGGAGCAGGCGCGTACCGGCCTTCGCGTTCTCTACGTCTCGCCGCTGAAGGCGCTGAACTACGACGTCGAGCGGAACCTGCGCGGGCCGCTCGCGGGCCTCCGGTCGGAGCTTCGGGTCGCCGTCCGTACGGGCGACACCCCGCAGAAGGATCGGCAGGCGATGCTCCGCGACGCGCCCGACATCCTCATCACGACGCCGGAGTCGCTCTTCCTCATGCTCACCTCGCAGGCGCGCGCGCTGCTGCGCGGCGTCGAAACGGTGATCGTCGACGAGGTGCATGCGGTCGCCGGGACGAAGCGCGGAGCGCATCTGGCTCTCTCGCTCGAGCGCCTGCAGGCGCTCGCGGGCGAGTTCCAGCGCATCGGCCTGTCGGCGACGCAGCGCCCGCTCGAGGAGATCGGGCGCTTCGTCGCGGGAGGCCGCCCGATCGAGCTCGTCGACGCGGGCGTCGCGAAGCAGCTCGATCTCGAGGTCGTCGTCCCGCTCGAGGACATGCGCGAGCCGGCGGAGCAGTCGTCCATCTGGCCGTCGATCTACCCGGCGATGCTCGAGCTCGTGCGCGCGCACCGCTCGACGATCGTCTTCGTCAACAACCGGCGCCTCGCCGAGCGGCTCGCCCTGCGGCTGAACGAGCTGGCGGAGGGAGAGGTGGCGCGCGCGCATCACGGCTCGCTCGCGCGCGAGCAGCGCGTGATCATCGAGGAGGATCTGAAAGCGGGGCGGATCCCGTGCCTCGTGGCGACGTCGTCGCTCGAGCTCGGCATCGACATGGGCGCCGTCGACCTCGTCGTCCAGGTCGAGTCGCCGAAGTCGGTCGCGCGCGGGCTGCAGCGCATCGGCCGGGCCGGGCACACGCTCGACGCGGTGTCGAAGGGCCGCATCTTCCCGAAGTTCCGCGCCGACCTGCTCGAGTCGGCCGTCGTCGCGCAGCGCATGCGCGCGGGCGCGATCGAGGAGACGCAGATTCCCCGCAATCCCCTCGACGTCCTGGCGCAGCAGATCGTCGCGATCTGCGCGGACGAGGAGATCGAGGTGGAGGAGCTGCACCGTCTCGTCCGCCGCGCATATCCGTTCGCCGATCTCTCGCGCGCGCAGCTCGAGAACGTGCTCGACATGCTCGCCGGCCGCTACCCGTCGGACGAGTTCGCCGAGCTGCGGCCCCGCATCGTCTGGGACCGGACCGGCGGCGTCGTCCGCGGCCGGCAGGGCGCGCGGCGCCTCGCGGTGACGAATGCGGGGACGATCCCGGATCGCGGCCTGTTCGGCGTCTTCGTCGTCGACGGCGGCGGGCGCGTCGGAGAGCTCGACGAGGAGATGGTGTACGAGGCGCGCGCGGGGCAGGTGATCGTGCTCGGGGCGTCGTCGTGGCGGATCGAGGAGATCACGCGCGACCGCGTGCTCGTCTCGCCCGCGCCGGGCGTGCCGGGCGCCGTCCCGTTCTGGAAGGGCGAAGGAGTGGGGAGGCCCTACGAGCTCGGCGCGGCGATCGGCCGGTTCTCGCGCGAGCTCGTCGCGCGCGGCGGCCGGGTCGAAGGGCTCGACGACCGCGCGTCGTGGAACCTCGTCGAGTTCCTGCGCGAGCAGGAACGCGCGACCGGGGTCGTCCCGTCCGACAGGACGGTCGTCGTCGAGCGCTTCCGCGACGAGATCGGCGACTGGCGGATCTGCATCCTCACGCCGTTCGGCGGGCGCGTGCACGCCCCGTGGGCGATGGCGCTCGCCGCGCGGCTGCGCGAGTCTCTCGGGATCGAGGTGCAGTCGATCTGGTCGGACGACGGGATCGCGCTCCATCTCCCCGACGCGGATGCGCCGCCGGCCGCCGAGCAGCTGCTGCTCGCTCCCGACGAGCTCGACGAGCTCGTCGTCGCCGAGGTGGGGCAGACGGCCCTGTTCGGCGCGCGCTTCCGCGAGAACGCGGCGCGCGCGCTCCTCATCCCGCGGCGCCGTCCGGGAGAGCGCTCTCCGCTCTGGCAGCAGCGCCTGAAGGCGCAGGGGCTGTTGCAGGTGGCGCGCAAGTACGCGAGCTTCCCGATCGTGCTCGAGACCTACCGCGAGTGCCTGCAGGACGTGTTCGACCTGCCGGCGCTGAAGAAGGTGCTGCACGGCCTGCAGACGCGCGAGCTCGACCTCGTGCACGTGGAGACGGCGAGCGCGTCGCCGTTCGCGTCCTCGCTCCTCTTCGACTACATCGCGACGTATATGTACGAGGACGACACGCCGCCCGCGGAGCGCCGCGCGCAGGCGCTGTCGCTCGACCGGGAGCTCTTGAAGGAGCTGCTCGGGCAGGAGGAGCTGCGCGAGCTCATCGACGTCGAGGCGCTCGCCGAGGTCGAGGCTTCGCTTCGGCCGAAGCCGCGCAACGCCGACGAGCTGCACGACCTGCTCCGCCTGCGCGGGCACCAGTTCGACGTCGATGCGGGCTTCGCGGAGACGCTCGTCCGGGAGCGGCGCGCCTTCCGCTTCGGCGACGCATTGGCCGCCGCCGAGGATGCCGGCCGCTATCGCGACGCGCTCGGCGTCATGCCCCCGTCGGGGCTGCCGGATGCGTTCCTCGGCGGCGGGCCCGATTCCCTGCGTCAGCTCGTCCGGCGGTATGCGAAGGGCCGCGGGCCGTTCACGACCGCCGAGGCGAGCGCGGCGTTCGGGCGCGACGTCGAGCAGGAGCTCCGTGCGCTCGAACGGGAGGACGAGCTCGTCCGCGGCGAGCTTCGTCCCGGCGGCGTCGAGCGCGAGTGGTGCGATCCGGACGTCCTCCGCCGCCTGCGCCGCGCCTCGCTCGCCGCGCTGCGCCGCGAGGTCGAGCCGACCGAGCAGGCCGCCTTCGGGCGCTTCCTGCCGAGCTGGCACGGCATCGACCGGCGCGCGTCGTTGCGCGAAGCGCTCGTCCCGCTGCAGGGGATGCCTCTGCCCGTGTCGTTGTGGGAGTCGGAGGTGCTGCCGCGCCGGGTGCCCGACTACCGGCCGGAGCAGCTCGACGCGCTGTGCGCGAGCGGTGAGCTCGTCTGGGTCGGCGCGGGGCTCGACCGCGTCGGTGTGTTCTTCCGCGAGGACGCCGCGCTTCTCGGGCAGCCGGCGGCGGCGCCGGCGCCCGAGGGCGCCGAGCACGAAGCGATCCGCGCCGCCCTCGCGGGCGGCGCGCTCTTCTTCTCCGACTTCGGCGGCGACGAGCTCCTCCCGGCCCTCTGGGACCTCGTCTGGGCGGGCGAGGTCACAAACGACGCCTGGGGGCCGCTACGAGCCGACCGCCGGTACCAGGTACGGTCACAGGAGCGTCACGGAAGACGCTTCTCGCGCTCGCGGGCAGCGCAGGCAACGTCGACGCAGGGGCGGTGGTCGCTCGCCTCCGGGCTCTTCGCCGGCGAGCGCGACGCGCGCGCACTTGCGGAGCTCCTTCTCGAGCGCCAGGGGATCGTCACGCGCGACGGCGTCCGCGGCGAGGGGATCGCCGGCGGCTACGGCGCCGTCTACCGGCACCTACGCGATCTCGAGACGCTCGGTACATGCCGCCGTGGCTATTTCGTCGAGGGGCTCGGCGGCGCGCAGTTCGCGCTCGGCGGCGCAGTCGAGCGGCTGCGCGAGCTTCGCCCGAGAGAGGACGAGACGCCCGAGCCGCTCGTCCTCGCCGCCGCCGATCCGGCGCAGCCGTACGGTGCGGCGCTTCCCTGGCCGAAGCGGTCCGGCTCGCGCGCGGCGCGGGTAGCCGGCGCGCACGTCGTCCTGCTCGGCGGCGAAGCCGTTCTCTTCGTCGAGCGCGGGGGCCGCTCGCTCGTACCCCTCCGCGAGCCCGATGACGAGTGGCTTCGCGTCGCGCTCGCCGCGCTCGTCTCGCACGTGAAGCGAGGAGGGGGAAAGCGGCTCGCGGTCGAGCGGTTCGACGGCGAGCCGGTCGTAGAGACGTCGGCGATGCCGTTGCTCGTCGAGGCCGGCTTTCTCGCCGGCCCGCGCCGCGCCGTCCTTCGTGCGTAGTTCGCGACGAATCCGTACGCGTACCTGGTACCGGCCTTTCAGCTGGTACCGGCCTTTCAGCCTTTCGGCAGGACGAGCTCGAAGCGCGCGCCCGACGGCCCCGGCTGGTAGTACAGATCGCCGCCGTGGGCGTTCGCGTACGCCTTCGCGATCGCGAGCCCGAGACCGGAGCCGCCGCCGCCGCCCCGCTCGAAGCGCTCGAAGAGCCGCGGGACGAGCTCCCCCGGAACGCCCGGCCCCTGATCGGCGACGCTGATGCGGAAGTGCCGGTCGCGCGCCTCCGCCTCGACGAGCACCGGCGGCTCGCCGTGCAGCCGCGCGTTCGCGACGAGGTTCGTCACGACGCGCTCGATCACGAGCGGATCTGCGACGACTGCGAGACTCGGATCGACCTTCAGCACCACGTCGTCGCCGCCGTTGACGATCTCCGCGAGCGTCCGTTGGAGGACGATCGGCTGCGGGCGAACGTCGATCGACTTCGCGTCGAGCCGCGAGAGGTCGAGCAGCTGCTCGATGAGACGCCGCAGGCGATCCGCCTGATGCCACGCCGTCTCCTCGAGCTCGGTGCGCACATCCGGCGCCAGCTCGTCGCGACGCGCACGCAGCGTCGTCAGGAGTCCGTAGATGCTCGTCGCCGGGGTGCGAAGCTCGTGCGATGCGATCGCGACGAAGTTCAGCTTCATCTGATCGAGACGCACCGTCTCCTCGTGGACGCGCGCCTTCTCGATCGCGAGCGCGGCCCGCTCGGCGACGAGCTGCAGCAGCTCGACGTCGTCCCGGACGAAGTCGTGCGGACGGAGCGTGCCGACGTGGAGGACGCCGACGACATGGTCGTACGCGAGCAGCGGCACACCGAGCATCGACCTGATCCCCTTCTGGAGGAGGATCGGGTTGAGGACGTGCTCGTGGTCGACGACCGACAGGACCACCGGTCGCCGTTCGGCGGCGATCTTGCCTGCGAAGCCTGCGCCGACCGGAATGCGGACGCCCTGCTCGACCTCCTCCTCGATCCCGATCGCAGCGCGCGCGACGAGCTCGTCCTGCTCGGCGTCGAGCAGGAGGATGGCGCACGTGTCGACGCCGAGGATCTCCTTCGTCCGGGAGAGCAGCGCCATGAGCAGATCTTCGAGCGCGAGATGCGCGAGCGCGGCGTCGGTGACCGCCTGCACCGACTCGACGCGTCTCCGCACCTTCCGCTCGGCCTCGAGCGCGTCGAGGAGCGCATCGACCTCGGCCGACGGGCCGCCCTCGACCATCAGGCCCGTTCAGTCACGGAGCGCGCGCCCGTGCTCACGCCTGCGGTGGAGGAGATCCACCTCTCGGGTATCGCCGAAACACCACCGTTTCAAACGGAGATCAGCTTGTACCCGCGCCCGCGGACGGTCACGAGCCGCTGCGGCCGCGCCGGGTCGCGCTCGATCTTCCGCCGGAGGTTGGAGACGTGCACCTCGCATGCGTGCTCGTCCCCGACGTGCTCGCTCGCCCACAGGTGCTGCATCAGCTCCCGCCTCGAGATGACGCGCTCGGGCTGCTCGGCGAGGAGCGAGAGCACCTTGAACTCCGAGAGGGTGAGCCGCACCGGGTCGCCGTCGACCGTCACCTCGTGGCGGACGAGATCGAGGCGGAGGCCTCCGAGATTGCGCACGGCGGCGCCGCCGTTCGCCCGGTCCAGCTCGCGCCTTCGCAGGATCGCGCGCACGCGGCTGAGGAGCTCCGCGCTCGAGAACGGCTTCGTCACGTAATCGTCGGCGCCGACGTCGAGACCGAGCACGCGGTCGCGCTCCGCATCGCGCGCGGTCAACATGACGATGGGCACGTCGCTCTCGGCACGCAGCGCCCGGCACACCTCGGTACCCGAGAGCTGCGGCAGCATCACGTCGAGGATGACGATGTCGTAGTCGCGCGCCCGCGCCGCGTCGAGCGCGCGCGCGCCGTCGGTCTCCTCGTCCACCTCGAACCCCTCGCGACGAAGCGTGAACGCGACGACGTCGAGGACGCCGGGGTCGTCGTCGACCAGGAGCACCGAGCTCACGCCGGCACCTGCTCGCGCACCTGCGCGCGCTCGAGGACGATGCGAACGCGCGTGCCGTCGCCCGGCGCCGAGTCGAGCTCGATCCTGCCGTCGAGGCTGCGCACCGCCTGCGCCACGATCGCGAGGCCGAGCCCGAAGCCCTCCGGGTCGCGGTCGTGCCCGCGGTAGAAGCGGTCGAAGACATGTCGCTGCGTCTCGCTGCTCATGCCGACGCCCGTGTCCTCGACCTCGATGCGCACGTTGCGCCCGGTCGAGTACGCCCGCAGGACGACACTGCCGGACGACGTGTGCTTCGCCGCGTTCTCGCCGAGGTTGCGCAGCGCCTGCTCGAGCACGTCGCGATTGACGTTCGCCGCGAGACCCGCTGCGCATTCCACCTCGACGGCGACGCCTTCGCGCGGACGCAGGTCGTCCGCGACCTCGCGCAGCAGCGGCTCGATCGGCGTCGGCTCGACACGGGGCTTCTCTTGTCCCGCATGCGCGCGCGCGAGAGCGAGGAGCGCGTGCGTGAGGCGCCCGAGGCGGGCCGCCTCGCGCTCGATGTGCGCGAGGAACCGGTCGCGCTCCGTCACGTTGTCCTTCGCCCCCGTCTGCAGCACTTCGACCGCGCCGATGATCGTCGTCAGCGGCGTGCGCAGCTCGTGCGCCGCGTTCGCGACGAACTCGCGCGCGGCGAGCTCGCGCCGCTCCTGCTCGGTCAGGTCGTCGAGCACGATGAGAACGGTGTCGCCCTCCGGCTGCGCAGGGATGCCGACGAGCCCGATCGCGCGTTCCTCGCCGGGGCGCACGTGCTCCTGCGCGAGCGACGCGCCGTCATCGAAGAGACGCTCGACGAACTCGCGCAGCGAGAAGCCGTCCCATGGCTCGGGCAGCTGGTCGCCCTCGGCGAGGCGCACGCCGAGCAGCCGCCTCGCCTCGTTGTTCGCGAAGTGGACGGTGAGATGCTGGTCGACGGTGACGACTCCCTCGTGCAGCCGCTCGAGCAGCATGCGCAAGCGGTCGCGCTCGCCCTCGATGTGGCGGAACGAGCGGCGCAGTTGCCGCCGCATGCGCTCGAAGTTGTACGTGAGGGCGCCGAACTCGTCGCGGAAGCGATAGCGGAGCGGCGTCTCGAAGTCCCCGTGCGCGAGCGCCTCGGCGGCCATCGACAGCCGCCGAAGCCGCAGCGCGATCAGCTGCGCGAGCAGCAGCCCGACGACGATCCCGACGACGCCGGCGATGACACCGGCACGGAGCGCCTCGCCGTTGATCGTGTCGAGGGCGGCGGCGACGTCCGGCCTCTTGCTCGTCGCGACGAGCGTCCCGCCCCGGTAGGGGACGGAGGCGACGTAGGTCTCCCCGTCCGAGGTCCCCGTCACGCGCTCGCCGGTGGACGGCGCCGGATCGACCCGGACCTCGATGTTGAGCTGCTTCGCGACGCGGTGGAGCCCCGCGGGCGCGACCCGGGCGGCCGAGCGCGCCTCGGCGAGGACGAGCTCTTCGGCGTGGCTGCGGAACGCGTTCTGCGAGCGATCGGAGAACTGGGCGACGACGATCGCGGTCGACGTCGCCGCGACGGCCGCGAACGCCGCCCCGAGCCACCAGCGCACGCCGATGAAACGGCTGGTCATGGCCGAATCGTAGGCCCGCGTCACCTCCCGGTGCCGGCGGGCCAGAGAGGAGGAACGGAGCCGAGGGCGTAACCAGCAGGTCCATGCGCTCCCCGCATCTGTACGACACGCTGCGCCGCTTCTGCCTCGGCGCGTTCGCCGTCTTCCACGGCGAGCAGCTGCCCTTCGCGTTCGAGGAGCACGCGCCGTCGTTCTACGAGTACCGGCCGCTCGTGCGCGGCTTCATCGAGGGGCAGGCCGAGCGTCTGCGTCCGCGCCAGGACGTGCAGGCCGCGCTCGACGATCTCGGACGCGAGCCCGCCGCGCGCGTGTACATGGACATCTACCGCGGCATCCTCGTCCCGCTCCTCATTCGCGTCGCGGAGGGCTGCGGCGGCTTCGACTGGGACGACAGCGTCTTCGACCGCGCGTACGAGGAGATGGAGTCGCGGCTCTTCGGCGACGGCCACGCCTATGGCGCGATCGCACCGCTCGTCGGCATCTCCTGCGGCGCTGCGATCGAGCTCGGCGAGGGTCTGCGCGTGCGGCCGACCGCGACCGGGGAGCTCTCCGCGCTCTGGCCCGAGGCGTCGGGGCTCCTGCCGCGCGACTTCGGGCGCGAGGTCGACCGGATGTGCGTCATCGAGCTCGAGCGCGCGCTCGCGCAGGGGCAGGACGAGGCGCCGGACGCGCCGGGCGAGCTCGCGGACGCGATCACCGCGGTCCGGCTCGCGACCGCCGCTCCCGTCGCCGCCGGCCCCGTCATCTTCGAGCGGCTCGACTGGCAGCCGCTCGGCGTCCGTTCGGTCTTGCCGATCGCGGCGACCCAGCCGCCGGGCGAGCCGACGCGGCTCGACGCGTTCCGCGCTCCGGTGGCGGCGCGGCTCATCCCGCAGCTCGTGCTCGCGGACGCGGACGCGCACCTCGGAGACGCACTCGACCGGTGGGAGCTCTCCCTCTTCCAGGACGATCCGTTCCGCGGCGAGCAGCTGCGGCACGCGCTCGACGCCGCGCTCGGCGACGGCGACGGGACGTGGGCGGCGGCGATGCGCGCGGCCGCGCTGCTGAACGAGACCGATGCGGAGCGGTTCCGCAGACCCGAGCCGGATCAGGTGCGACGCGCGCTCGTCGCGATTCTCGAGCACGGCGACCGGCGCGCGTTGCTGCGCGAGCTCGATGCGAAGCTGCTCGGGTCCCGCGACACAGTCGCGACGAACCTGGCGCACATCGCGCTCTAGCCTCTTCGACATGGACGAGGCGCGCGCCGTTCTGCGCCGGCTCGAGCGCATCGAGGCGCTCGAGCGCGAGGGAGCGCACGCAGCCGCGCTTCTCGCCGAGCTGCACGAGCTCGTGCGCGAAGCGGAAGCGTGGGCTCGCCTCGAGGGCGACGAGCGTGCGACGACGGCCGCGGCAGCCCTCGCGGAGCGTGCGATGATCGGCGTGTGACGGTCGTTCACTGGGACGACGTCGCACCGCGGCGCTCGCCGCGGGCGGCGGCGGGCGGCGATTGGTTCTTCCTCGGCGAGGCTGCAGGCTCCGTCGGCGTCGGGGTGAACAGGATCCTGCTCGGCCCGCACGAGATCTCGACCCCCGCGCACGTGCACGGCGCCGACGAGGAGACGTTCTTCGTCCTCAACGGGACGGGGCTCTCGTGGCAGGACGGCGAGACGTACGAGGTCGGCCCGGGCGACACGCTCGTGCATGCGCCGCGCGAGCGCGCGCACACGCTGCGCGCCGGCGAGCGCGGGCTCGACGTGCTCGCGTTCGGCCCGCGCACGCGCATCGCGGGCAGCTACCTCCCGCGGATCGGCGTCTACTTTCTCTGGCCGACGTGGACCGAAGCAGGGGCGGGGGAGCATCCGTACGACAGGGACCAGCAGCTCGAGTGGCCGGCGGCGAGCGAGCGCGTCCCGTCGATCGTCCACGTCGACCTCGTCGACGCGCGCTTCGGCGGCCGCTCGCGCGGGCTCGGCGCGGCGGCAGGAGCGAAGCTCACGGGCCTCAACCTCGTCACGCTCCTCGCGGGGGAGGAGGGTGCGCCGCCGCACTGCCACACCGCCGAGGAGGAGCTCTTCGTCGTCCTCGCCGGCGCCGGCGAGCTCGAGCTGTGGGCGCAGCCGGATCCCGCCGACCCGTTCCCGGCAGGCCCGGCGGAGACGGTCGCGGTGCACGCGGGCCACGTCGTCTCGCGGCCGCCGGGGACGCGCGTGCCGCATTCGTTCCGCGCAGGCGGGGAGGGGTTGACCTACCTCGCGTACGGGACGAAGGACCCGAGCGACGTCTGCTGGTACCCGCGGTCGAACAAGGTCTTCTTCCGCGGGCTCGGGGTGATGGCGCGGATGGAGCTCCTCGATTACTTCGACGGCGAGCCTGGATAGCCCCTTCGAGGTAGCCGCGCCGGAAAGGTTCCTGCCGATAAGGCATCGGACTCACCGTGCGGCGGATTCTCGGCAACCGGAAGCTCCAGATCGCCCTCAACGGCGGGTTCGCCGTCCTGCTGCTCGGCGTCATGGCCCTCGGAGGCCGGCGGTTCGCGCACAACGGCTTCGCCCTCCGGCACGCCGACCCGCTTCTCGCCGGGGCGGCGACGCTCCTCTTCCTCGCCGCCTATGCGTTCAAGGCGTGGGGGTGGCAGCGGCTCTTCGCAGCCGACGACCGGCCCGGTGCATCGGCGCTCGCGTTCGCCGGGGGCGCGGCGTGCGTGGGCGGGGTGGCGCTTCCGGGCCGGCTGGACGACGCGCTCCGCATCGCCTGCGTGAAGCGGTTCCCCGGCGTGCGGACGCAGCTCGGCGCAGTCGCGCTCAGCCTCGTCGTGCTCGGGCTGCTCGACAACGTCGCGCTCGCGCCGCTCTCCGCGGTCGCCGCCGTGCACGCGAGCTCGTGGACGGTGCGCGCGACGTTCGCCCTCGTCGCGTTCGCGGGCATCCTCGCGGCGGCGCTCGTCGCATCGCTGCCGACGGTCGCGAGGCGGACGTTCGTCATGCGCTTCCGCGTCGGCCGCTGGCTCGCGTCGAACACGCATTGCAACCGGCGCGCGGCGGCAGCGCTCGCTTTCATCTCCGTGTCGTGGGCGCTGCGCGGCACGGCCGTCTTCCTCCTCCTCGACGCACTGTCGATGCGAAGCTCGTTCCCGCTCGCCCTCGCGTTCCTGTGTGCGTCGGCGGCGTCGGCGGCGCTCCCGATCGCGCCCGCGGGCGCGGCGACCCAGGCGGGCGCGGGCTCGGCGATCCTGATCGCGAGCGGAGTCCACGCGGGCGAGGCGATCGCCTTCGCCGTCGCGGCTCAGGTGCTCGTCGTCGGAACGGGCGCGATCGTGCTCCTCCTCGTCGCCGGCTGGCATCTCGCGACCCACCACCCGCGCACCTCCCGCCACACTTCCGCGCGTACTGTGGCTCCAGCCGCGTCCTAAAGCGGCAAAAGCCCTGCGACCGGTAGCAGCTACGGGTCTTTAAACCGTCACGGCTTCGTCAATGCCCCGCCGGGGCGGGGCCGCTGACGACGAAGTCCTCGCCGCGCACGAGCGCGAACGCGAGCACCGCGCCGGCGAGGGCGACGAACGTCGCGACGAGCAGGATGTTGTTCAGCCCGTGCACGAACTGGGCAGGCGTGCCGCCGGCGCCGTACGACGCGGAGAAGATCGCCCCGAGACCGGCGATGCCGGTCGCGATCCCCACCTGGCGGAACGTGTTGTTCACGCCGGCCGCCATGCCCGCCCGCTGCGGCGGCACGACCGACACGGCGGTCGTCGCGAGCGGCGGATTGACCATGCCGATGCCGACGCCGCCGACGAGGAAGCCCGCGAGCAGCGTCGTCCAACCCGACGAGACGTGCACGCCGTACATGAGATACAGCGCGAGCGCGACGAGCAGCATCCCGGTGCCGAGGAGCGCGCGGATCGGGATCCGCGCCGACAGCCGGCCCGACAGCGGCGCGATGAAGAACGAGATCATCGACAGCGGCAGGAAGCGCAACCCGGCCTGCAGCGGCGAGTACCGGAGGATGTCCTGCAGGTACAGCGTCAGGTAGAGGAACTGGGCGAACATCGCCGAGGAGATCGTGAACGCGACGATCTGCGCGCCCGCGAATGCGGGCACGCGGAAGAGGCGCACGTCGAACATCGGGTTCGGCTGCCGCAGCTCGACGATCCCGAAGGCGACGAGCGCCGCCACCGACCCCGCGAGCAACCCGACGACGCGGCCGCTCGACCAGCCCCAGTCGTTGCCGCGGAGGAGCCCGAGCACGAGCCCGAAGAGCCCCGCCGACAGCGTTGCCTGGCCCGCCCAGTCGATGCCGCCGTGGCCTTCGTCCCGCGACTCGTGGAGGACGCGCATCCCGGCGAGGAGGCACGCCGCCCCGATCGGGAGGTTGACGAAGAAGATCCACCGCCAGCCGGCCCACTCGGTCAGCGCGCCGCCGACGAGAGGCCCGATGGCGACCGCCGCCCCGATCGTCGCGCCCCAGATGCCGAATGCCGTTCCGCGCTCTTTTCCGTGGAATTCCTGGGACAAAAGGGCGAGGGAGACCGCGAACATGATCGCGCCGCCGATACCCTGCGCGCCCCGTGCCAGATTCAGGAACAGAGGGTTCGTCGCCGCGCCGCAGAGGGCGGAGGCGATCGTGAACAGCACGACCCCGGTCAGGAAGACCCGCTTCCGGCCGAGCAGGTCGCCGAGCGATCCGGCGTTCAGGACGACGCTCGCAAGCAGGAGCGAGTACGCGTCGACGACCCACTGCAGGTCGGTGAACGAGGCGTGGAGGCTCTGCTGGATCTTCGGGAGCGCCACGTTGACGATCGTGATGTCCAGCAGAAGCATGAAAATGGCGACGCAGACGATGATGAGTGTCCGCCACTTCCGGTCCATGGAGGCGACCGTAACCGAGAAGGACTCGGCTGCGTCGGCTGGAATGGACACGGACTATGGCGCTCGCGCGTTTGCTTCCGCGCCCGCAGGGCCGGGGGCGGACAGATCGGGAACCGTCGGTGGCTAGGGTCATCGCGTTCGCGAACCAGAAGGGCGGCGTCGCCAAGACGACGACGACGCTGAACCTCGGCGTCGCGCTCGCCGAGCAGGGCAAGCGCGTCATGGCCGTCGACCTCGACCCGCAGGGCAACCTGACGATGTCCCAGGGCTGGAACCCGGACGAGATCGAGCGCTCGATGTTCGACGTCCTCGTCCACAAGCTTCCGATCACGGAGATCGTGCGAACCTCGGAGATCGATGTCGCCGTCTCCTCGATCGACCTCGCCGGCGCCGAGCTCGCGCTCGCGTCGATGATCGGCCGCGAGCGCGCGCTCGAGAAGGCGCTGCTCCCCGCCCTCGGCGAGTACGACTACGTCCTCATCGACACGCCGCCGTCGCTCGGCCTGCTGACGATCAACGCGCTCGTCGCGTCGAGCGGCGTCATCGTTCCCGTTCAGTGCGAGTACCTGTCGCTGCGCGGGCTCGTCCAGCTCGAGAACACGCTGTCGATGATCCGCGAGAACCTCAACCCGAAGGTCGAGATCCAGGGGATCCTCCCGACGATGTACGACAAGCGTCTCCTGCACTCGCGCGAGGCCGTCGAGATCCTGCGCGAGAACTTCGGGGACCTCGTGTTGAACACGAAGATCCGCAAGACTGTGCGGTATGCGGAGGCGCCGGTGAAGGGACAGTCCGTCTTGAAGTACGACCCGAGCGGGGAGGCCGCGGGCATGTACCGCGACCTCGCGAAGGAGGTGCTCGATGGCGCGTCGGCGCGCCAGCATGCGTGAGGGCCCGCTCGCGGAGCTCTTCCGCGCGACCGAGGCGGCGCAGCGCCAGGCCGAGGGCCAGGCGGAAGAGCCGCAGGCGGCGCCTGCGCCGGAGGAGCCCGAGGAGCGGACGGTCGAGCACATCCCGACGTGGGAGGAGGCAGCGCGGACCGAGCCGGCCGCACCGCCGCAGCCGCGCGAGGCCGCCCCTCCGCCTCCGCCGCCGCCGGTGTCGGCCCCGCCTCCGC
>JAGWRZ010000117.1 GCA_028876365.1 Acidobacteriota bacterium
ACGACCTCGGCGGCGGGGGCGGTCTCGTGCAGGGCCGCGGCGAGCGCCTCGCCCGCGAGCTCGAGCGGCGGCGTCCCGGCCGCGTCGGGCGGTGCGGGCGCGAACGCGCGGATGACGAGCGAGGCGAGCCCGGCGGCGAGGTCGGCCGCGAGCTCCTCCGATGCCGAGAAGGCTCCGGTCCTGTACAGCTCGAGGGTCGCGGCGCCGGCCTCGAGCCGGAGGAGAGCGTCGGCGTTGATCCGCTCGGCGACCCGGCCGTCTGCGGCGTCGGGCGGAACGCGGTCGCCCTCGAGCTCGGCCGCGAGCGCCGCCGAGCCCGCGACCGCCACCGCCTCGAGCGCGTCGCCGGCCGGGATGCGGAGGACGGCGACCTCTGCGCCCGTGGCCGCTCTCGCGGCGTCGGCGACGTCCTGAAGGGCCTGCGCGGCCGACGTCCGCGTGGCGCCGTCGGCCACGCCGCGGGCGAGGGCGGCGAGCGCCTCGATCGAGATCCCAGCTCGTTCCCGGACGGTCAATGCACCGGCCCCCGGTCCAATTTACAATCCAGCCCGTGGCGAGACCAGCTCCGCGCATGCAGGAACTCTCGGAGCAGCCCTCGGTCGTCGAGCTGCGCTACCGCTACCACCGGGCGCAGCGGCACGCGCGGGTCCGGCAGCGGGAGGAGAACCGCCTCGCCCGCTACCGCTTCTACGTGGCGCTGACGGTGCTCCTCGTCATCACGGGCGCCTTCGTCGTCGGCGCCTGGCGCGAGATCTACCACTTGTTCGGACTGTAAGGCCCAGCCGGTGCAAACGCCTGAGCCTCTGCTGCCGCCCTCGCGCGCGGCCCGCGGCCCGGAACGGCGGCCCATGCCGCGCCCCCTCGTGCCGGGCTACTGGGGCGAGCGCCTCGCGTGGATCGCGGGCCTCGTCCTCACGCTCTCGGCGTTCACCGACTGGTACGCGGGGACGCAGGCGGACGGGCTCACGCTCTCGGTGACGGGCTGGCACACGGGCGCGCTCGGCAAGCTCGTCTTCTTCATCGGGCTCGGGACGCTCATCCTCGAAGCGCTGCGCGAGGCGGGGATCGAGCTGCCCGTGTCCGTGCCGGAGAGCCTCGTCCTCATCGCGTTGGGATCGCTCGCGACGATCTTCGTCCTCATCAGGCTGATCTCCATCCCGGACACGTTCTTCGGGACGGCCGGACGCGGCATCGGGATCTTCATCAGCCTCGCCGCGGCGCTCCTCTTGATCGTCGCCGGCTTGCTCCGAGCAGCAGAAGAGCTGTAGCGACGCCGAGCGCGGCTCCGGCGACGACGTCGAGCGGCCAGTGCACGCCGACGTACAGCCGCGAGTACGCGATCGCCGTCGCGAGCGCGAAGAAGCCGGGCGCCGCCCGGGGGACGAGCGCGGACAGGACGGGTCGCGCACGCGAAGCTCGTCGCGGAGTGCGTGGACGGGAACGAGGGCGACTGCGGGAGCGGGACGAGCCGGGAACGTGCGGCCGCTGCTCGCCGACCGCGACCTTGATCCCGTCGCCGAGCCCCTCGGCGGCGGCGTCGGCGAGGAGCACGAGCACGAACGGCCGGAGCCGCCGGCGGGCGAGCGCGACCGCGAGGCCGAGAGCGAGCCAGACGTAGCCCCACGACCCGATGCGCGTCAACCAGACGAAGACATCGTCGACGGGCGCGAAGCGATGCGCGACGATCCAGCGTTCGAGGTGCCTGTTCAGAGGGGCGCGAGCTGCTTCGTGCGCTCGACGAGCTCCTGGAGGTCGAACGGCTTGCCGACGAAGGCCTGGGCCCCGCGGCTCGTCGCCTTCTCCTCCGCCTGCTCGTCGGCCTTGCCGCTGAACATGACGACCGGGATCGAGCCGACGCCGTGGCGCTCCTGCATGCGGCGAAGCATCTCCCAGCCGTCGACGTGCGGCATCATCACGTCGAGGAGCACGAGGTCCGGCCTCGCTTCGTCGATCGCCGCGAGCCCCTCGTCGGCATCGGCCGCCTCGCGCACGGTGTAGCCCTCGAACTCGAGGTTGATGCGGACGAGCTCGCGCACACGGGCGTCGTCGTCGACGAGGAGGACGAGCGGGCCGCCCTTCGGCCTGCCGCCGGGGCCGGAGCGCTCGAGGAACGTCTCCAGGTCGGCCCGCCGGTAACGCCTGTGGCCGCCGGGGGTGTAGAAGGCCGGGACCCGTCCCTGATCCGACCACTTGCGGATCGTGCTCTGGGCGACGCCCAGGAACCGGGCCGCCTGCCCGAGGGTGAGCCATTCGCTGTCGTCTCGCATCGCCATCGCGGAAGAACTTGCCCAATCCTGAACGTTCCTACCCACGGAAAGGGTACGGGTGGGACGGCGGGCTCCGACGGACGGGCTCCGACGGAGCGCGTCCGGCCGGTCACGAGGCGTAGTCGGCGGCCCCGCGCTGATAGGCGTGGAAGGCGGCGGCGAGGACGAGGGCGAGGTCGCGCGGCCACCCCGGGCCGGGGGCGCGGTCGGCGACGGCCTGGCGTGCCCAGGTGTCCGCGTCGCGGTAGGCGGCGGCCAGCTCCGGGAGCGTGAACGTCCCTCCGACCCGGCGGCGCAACTCGTCGGTGACGACGCCGACCTGGTCGAGCAGGCGCCGATAGCGGACGCGGTCGCCCCGCTCCTCCTCGAGCCGGCGGTCGCCGTCGGCCCACTCGTGGCGGGCGAGGTCGAGCTCGCTCACGTGCATCCATCCATGCAGCAGCGGTCGGGCCAGAGCGGCGTCACCTCGGCGAGGATACGTTCGCCGAGGGCGTACCCCGGCCGCGCGAGCGCGAAGGCCGCGTGCGCATGCAGGCACTTGAGGGAGCCGGTGCGGCCGGCGCCGCCGACGCCGAGGTCGAGCGAGGCGCCGCGGTCGCGGCCGGTCTCGCCGTTCGCGAGCGCGCGCCGGAGGCG
>JAGWRZ010000014.1 GCA_028876365.1 Acidobacteriota bacterium
CTCCTGCGTGACCTGGCCCTTGAATTCCGGCTTCGGCACCGCATAGGCGATCGGCCGCTCGTCCCACCTGGGATGGGCGAGGCCGATGACCGCCGCCTCCATGATCTTGGGGTGCGCCATGATCGCGTTCTCGAGCTCGACGGACGAGATCCACTCGCCGCCGGACTTGATCACGTCCTTCGACCTGTCCTTGATCTGGATGTAGCCGCGCGGATGGATCGAGGCGATGTCGCCGGTGCGGAACCAGCCGTCCTCCGTCCAGCGATCGGCCTGCTCGGGCGTGTCGTAGTAGCCGGATGCGACCCACGGGCCGCGCACCTCGAGCTCGCCCATCGACTCGCCGTCCCACGGCACGTTCTCCTCGCCGACGCGAATGCGGATCTCGACGAGCGCCAGCGGCATGCCGGCCCAGGACTCGATGTCGAATCGCGTCTCTTCGTCGGCGTTCGCGAGATCGTGCGGCAGTGTCGCGGTCGACGCCACCGGGGAGGTCTCCGTCATCCCCCAGCCCTGGACGATCTTCAGGCCGTGCCGCTGCTCGTATGCGGCGATCATCGCGCGCGGCACCGCGGAGCCGCCGACGAGCATCGCCTTCATCGCGGAGAGGTCCCAGCGGCCGGGGCTCGCATCGAGGAGCTGGAGGATCCCCATCCAGATGGTCGGGACCCCGGCGGCCCAGGAGACGCTCTCCCCGGCCATCAGGTCGAGGAGGCTCTCGGGATCGAGATGCGGCCCCGGGTAGACGAGCTTCGACCCGGTCATCGTCGCGAGGTACGGATAGCCCCACGCGTTCGCGTGGAACATCGGAACGACCGGGAGGATCGCGTCGTTGACGGCGATGCCGAGCCCGAGCGGATTGTTCGCCGCGACGCCGATGCTGTGGAGCAGGGTCGAGCGGTGCGAGTAGACGACGCCCTTCGGCAGGCCGGTCGTGCCGCTCGTGTAGCACATCGCAGCGGCCTCGTTCTCGTCGAGCTCGGGATCGCGCCACGCGTCGGCGGATGCGGATGCCAGGAGATCCTCGTAGGTGTCCTCGACGACGAAGACGTGTTCGATCTTCGTCCGCTCCCGGAACTGGTCGAGGAGCGGGACGAGCGAGCGGTCGACGATGACGACGCGGTCGCCGGCGTGATCGGCGATGTATGCGAGGTCGTTCGGATGAAGTCGAAGGTTGAGCGTGTGCAGGACGAATCCGCCGCAGGGGACCCCGAGGTACGCCTCGTGGTGCTGGTGATGGTTCCAGCAGAGCGTCGCGACGCGGTCGCCGCGCTCGAGCCCGACCTGCTGCAGGGCGACCGCGAGCTGCCTCGCCCGCCGCGCGGTGTCGCCGTACGTCGTCCGGTGGATGCTCTTGTCCGGCAGCCGGGTGACGATCTCGCCGTTGCCGAGAAACGTCTCGGACCGCCGCAGCAAGTGGGGCAGCGTCAACTGGAAGTCCATCATCATCCCGTCCATCAGACGCCGACCGCCGCTCCGAGGAGAGCATCGGCGATCTCTGCGCGGAGCTCCGGCGGGCGCTTGCCGAAGCCCTCGAGCCAGAGTGCGCGCTTGTAGAAGCGGTGGAGCGGGTGCTCCCACGTGAAGCCGATGCCGCCGTGCACCTGGATCGAGCGCTCGCAGGCGGCGACCGCGGCTTCCGTCGCGAACGCCTTCGCTGCCGCCGCGGCGAGCGGCGCCTCCTCGTCGGCCTCGGCGACGCACCACGCCGCCCAGTAGGCGAGCGAACGAGCGAGCTCGACGTCCGCGTACGTGTTCGCGAGCTGGTGCGAGACCGCCTGGTAGACGCCGATCTTCTTGCCGAACTGCTCGCGGGTCCTCGCATACGCGACGCCGAGCTCGAGCGCCCGCTGCGCGACGCCGACCGCTTCTGCCGCGAGGGCGGCGCGGAGGCGGGGCGTCTCCGGCGACGCGTTCGCCACGCGCCGGAGCGGTCGGCCCGGATCGACCGAGACCACGTCGCACGCCCCGTCGAAGGCGAGGCCGTTCGCCTCGGCCTGGCCCGCCGCGTGCGCGAGGTAGGGGCCGGGATAGAGGGCGTAGGCCATCTCCTCGAGGAGCAGCGCCTCCTCGACGAAGCCGAGGCCGGCGTCCGCGACGTCGAGCCAGCCGAGCTCGCCGAGCTCCGCCCAGCGGTCGTCCTGCGGGGCGTCCCAGTCGCGATCGAGGGGGTAGCGCTCCCCGAGCCAGGCGCGCGCCTGGCTCTTCAGCTCGACCTGGACGTCGTCGAGGGCGAAGTCCATCAGCGCGACCTGGGGAGCCCGAGCACGCGCTCGGCGACGATGTTGCGCAGGACCTCGGAGCTGCCGGCCTCGATCGTGTTTCCTCGGCTTCGCAGCTGCTGGTAGTGCCACCAGCCGTCGTCGGTGATGCCGTCCGCGCCCAGCAGCTCGCGGCCGAGCTTCGTCATGCGCTGGTTCTGCTCCGACCAGCGCAACTTGATCGCGGATCCCTCCGGGCCGGGGATCCCGGTGCGCTGATACGTGCCGAGCGAGCGGTAATTCGTGTAGCGGAGAGCCTGGAGCTCGATCCATTCGGCTGCGACGCGCTCGCGGGCGACGCCGTCGCCGTTCCCGTGCTCGCGCGCGGTGGCGACGAGCCGGCCGACGCCGACGTCGAGCGCCGCCGTGAGGGCGAACCCGAGCGTGCCGCGCTCGTGCAGCAACGTCGTCATCGCCACCTGCCAGCCTTCTCCTTCCTCGCCGAGCCGGTTGGTCACCGGCACCTCGACATCGGTGAAGAAGATCTCGTTGAACTCCGCCTCACCCGTGATCTGCCGCAGCGGCCGCACCTCGACGCCGGGCGATCGCATGTCGACGATGAGGTATGTCAGGTTTCGATAGCGCGGCCGCTCCGGGAATTGCTGGGTGACGAGGATGCAGTAGTCGGCGATGTGCGCGAACGACGACCACACTTTCTGGCCGTTCACGAGGAAATGCTCCCCTTCGTCCTCGATGCGCGTGCGCACGGCGGCGAGGTCGCTGCCGGCCCCCGGCTCCGAGAAGCCCTGGCACCAGATCTCGTCCGCGGTGAGGATCCTCGAGAGGTAACGGCTCTTCTGCTCGTCGGTGCCCCACGAGATGATCGTCGGCCCGGCCATGCCGATGCCGATCACGCCGAGATGCGACGGCGCCTCGGCGCGTGCGAGCTCCTCGAGGTAGATCGCCTGGTGGCTGTACGGCGCGCCCGAGCCGCCGAACTCCTTCGGCCACGTCAGCCCCGCGTAGCCGGCCTCGCCGAGGCGGCGGCTCCATTC
>JAGWRZ010000118.1 GCA_028876365.1 Acidobacteriota bacterium
CCGGGCGCGGAGGGGTCGCGGTCGGCCGCGACGACGGTGAGGCCGCGGCGGCGGGCCGCGGCGAGCACCCCGAGCTGCGGGGGCCCGGCACCGAGAACGAGCAGGCGCACGAGCCCCATTGTCGCGACAGGTCCGGCTATGCCGCCTCGGCAAGCGCCTGTGGCGAGGCGACCTCCTGCACGGCCGCCGGCGTGCGCCGGATGAGGGCCGCGGCGAGCGCCGCGGCCGCGACGACGGCGGCGCCGACCCACACGGCGGTGCTCGTCCCGTGCGTGAACGTCTCCGCCGTGCGGTAGCCGCCTGCGTGCGCGAACACCGACGCGAGGACGGCGACCCCGAAGACGCCGCCGAGCTCGCGGATGGCGTTGTTCGCGCCCGACGCCTTGCCTTCGAGCTCGGGCCCGACGGTGCCGAGCACGACGTTCGCCACCGGGGCGAAGAAGAGCGCCATGCCCGCGCCGGAGAGGACGAAGGGCGCGACGAGCCCTGCGTACGGGACGCTCGGCGTCTGCACGGCCGCGATCCAGGCGAGGCCCGTCGCCTGGAGCGCGAGGCCCGCGGCCATCAGCCGGTGGCCGCCGATCCGGTCGGAGAGCGCGCCCGCGATCGGCGCGATGAAGATCGGCATCGCCGTCCACGGCAGGATCCGCAGCCCGGCTTGCAGCGGCGAGGTGTGCTGCACCGTCTGGAAGAACTGCGCGAGCAGGAAGATCGAGCCGAACATCCCGAAGAACATCAGGAGCGAGGCGACGTTCGCGAGCGCGAACGTGCGGCTTCCGAAGAAGCCCAGCGGCAGCATCGGCGAGGGCGCGCGCCGCTCCCAGGCGAGGAACGCCGCGAGGAGGAAGGCGCCCGCCGCGATCGGCAGGACGATGCCGAGGCTCGTCCAGCCGTGCGCGTTGCCGCGGACGAGACCCCACACGATCCCGAGCAGGCCCGCGCTCGCGAGGCCGAGGCCGGGCAGGTCGAGGCTCGAGTCGGCGCCGCGCGTCTCCTCGAGCCGCGCGAGCGCGAGCGGCGCGAGCACGAGGCCGATCGGGACGTTGAGCCAGAAGATCCAATGCCAGGACACGCCGTTCACGATCGCGCCGCCGACGAGCGGGCCGATGGCGATCGCGAGGCCGCCGATCCCGCCCCAGATGCCGAGCGCAAGCCCGCGCCGCTCGCGCGGAACGCCCGCCGAGAGGATCGTGAGCGTCAGCGGCGTCACGATCGCGCCGCCGACGCCCTGCAGCGCGCGCGCGACGTCGAGCGCGTTCGCCGAGCTCGAGAGCGCCGCCGCCGCCGAGGCGCCGGTGAAGAGCAGGAGGCCGAGCGCGAACATCCGCCGCCGCCCGAACCGGTCGCCGAGCGCCGCGCCCGTGAGGAGGAGCACGGCGAAGGTGAGCGTGTACGCGTTCACCGTCCACTCGAGCTGGGAGATCGAGGCGTGCAGGCTCCGCCGGATGACGGGCAGCGCCGTCGTGACGACGAGGTTGTCGAGGCTCACCATGAAGAGGGCCACCGAGGTGATCCCGATCGTCCAGAGCATCGACCGCTTTTGTGTGTGAGTCATCACTTCCTCCTGTGCGAAAAAAGAGAGATCAGATCTCCTTGCCGCAGCCGGCGAGGAGCTCCGCCATCCACGGCTCGGGGGTGTCGTCGAAGCCCATCGAGGCGAGGACGTTCAGCATCATCCCGGTGGCGAAGAACTGCCACACCTCCGGCCAGTCGGCCCCGGAGACCCGGCGGACGTAGGCGACGAGGTCGCCGTAGCCCGCCCGGACGACGTCGCGGACCTCCGCGTCCTCCGCGGCCGCCGCATACGACTGCATCTGCATCCGCAGCCGCGTCCGGTCGCTGCGCAGCAGCTCCTGGTATGCCTCGCCGATGGCGCGCAGCGCCTCCTCGCCCCGCTCGCCCTCCGCCGCCCGCTGGAAGAGCTCGAGCGTCTCGCGGAAGCAGCGGCGAACGGAGGCGATGAAGAGCTCCTTCTTCGTCCCGAAGAGCCGGAAGAGGTAGGGCTGGGAGATCCCGGCCCTCCTCGCGATGTCCTCGGTGGAGGTGCCCTCGAGCCCATGGCCGGCGAAGGCGACGATCGCCGCCTCGAGGACGTCGTCCTTGCGTTCCGCCGCCGAGAGCCGCGTCACCACCGTGGAGCTAGGTTAGTGAGGACTCACAAGTTTGTCAAGGGCCGCCGCCACGCGGTCGAGATCCGCCTCGGCGAGCCGCCCGTGGAGCGGCAGCGCGAGCGCGCGCTCGAAGGCGGCGTCCGCGCCCGGGAAGCCGCCCTGGTCACGGTAGGCGCCGAGCCGGTGGAGCGCGTACGTGCCGATCTGGCAGCCGACGCCCTCCGACCGCAGCCCGGCCATCACCTCGTCGCGCCGGTCGACCTGCACGACGTAGGCCTGCAGCCCGTGCCGGTCGCCGGCGTCCGCCTGCGGCAGCGTCACGTCGAGGTGCGCGAGCCGCTCCGCATAGCCGGCCGCGACGCGCTCGCGCTCGGCGAGCAGCGTGTCGAGACGCCGCAGCTGCGGGATGCCGAGCGCCGCGAGCACGTCGCTCAGGCGGTAGTTGAACGCCGGCGCGGGCATGTCGACGTAGGCGGCCGACGGCGACCAGCCGTGATGGCGGAGCGAGCGGATGCTCTCGGCGATCTCCGCGTCGTCGGTCGTGACGGCGCCGCCCTCGCCGGTCGTCACGATCTTCCGCGGGTGGAAGGAGAAGCAGGCGAGGAGCCCGAGGCTGCCGCACGGCCGACCGCGGTGCGACGCTCCGAGCGCGCCGGCGGCGTCCTCGAGCACGGGCACGTCCGGCAGCTCCTCGAGCCGCGCCGGCCGCCCGAACAGGTGCACCGCGAGGACGGCCTTCGTCCGCCCCGTCACGCGGCGTGCGCAGTCCTCGGGATCGATGTTCATCGTCACCGGGTCGACGTCGACGAGCACCGGCCTCGCGCCGGCGAGCGCGACGACGTTCGCCGTCGCGGGGAACGTGTACGCGGGGACGAGCACCTCGTCGCCCGGGCCGATGCCGAGCGCGAGCACGGCGACGTGCAGCGCCGCCGTCCCGGACGAGACGGCGACGGCGTGCGAGGTGCCGGTCGCGCCCGCGAGCAGCGACTCGAACTCGGCCACCTTCGGGCCCATCGTCAGCTGGCCCGTGCCGATGACCTCTCTGACCTCGGCGAGCTCGTCCTCGCCGACCTCCGGCCAGGCTAGGCGGATGTCAGCTGCCTGCTCCGGTACCACGCGATCGTCCTCTCGAGCCCTTCGTCCAGATCGACCTGCGCCTCGAAGCCGAGCAGCGCGCGCGCCTGGCCGACGTTCGGGCTGCGCACCTCGACGTCGGCGTAGTGCAGCGGCGCAAAGACGATCTCGCCGGGACAGCCGGTGAGCCGCTTGATCCGTCCGGCGAGGTCGACGATGGTCACGACCGAGCGGTCGTTCCCGATGTTGAAGCTCTGCCCGACGGCCTCGGGCCGTTCGAGGCAGAGCAGGACGGCGCGCACCATGTCGTCGACGTAGCACCACGCGCGGACCTGCGAGCCGTCGCCGTGGATGACGAGGTCGCGCCCGGCGAGCGCCGCCTCGATGAAGGCGCGGATGGCGCCCCCGCCGATCTGACCGGGGCCGTAGACGTTGAAGGGGCGGACGGTGACGGTCGGCAGGCCGAGCTCGTCGTGGTAGGCGTGCGCCATGTGCTCGCCGGCGAGCTTCGACACCGCGTACGTCCAGCGCGCCTCCCCGACCGACCCGATGGTCGACACGTGACCCTCGTGCACGTTGTCCGCGTGCGTCCCGAAGACCTCGCTCGTGGAGAAGTCGACGATGCGCTCGAGCGTGTCGAGGGTGCCGAGCGCCGCTTCGAGGACGTTGTAGGTGCCGACCATGTTCACGCGCATCGTCCGCAC
Source organism: Acidobacteriota bacterium (assembly GCA_028876365.1). GTDB lineage: Bacteria > Actinomycetota > Thermoleophilia > Gaiellales > Gaiellaceae > Palsa-739. Next base: position 3,890 of record JAGWRZ010000118.1, read on the forward strand.
CGGGCTCTCGCGCACGGTGTCGACCCCGGCGATCGCGGCGCAGTGGACGAGCTGCGTCGCGCCCTTCGCCACCTCCGCGACGTGCTCGGCGTCGAGGACGTCGCCCTGGACGAACGTGAAGTTCGGATGGTCGCGCAGGTCGGTCGAGGCGAGCGCGTCCCGGTGCAGGTTGTCGTAGGCGACGACCTCGTTCCGGTCGACGAGGAGCCGCGCGAGCGTCGTCGCGATGAAGCCCGCGCCGCCGGTGATGACGATCCGCTTGCCCTGCAGAGCCACGGCGGCCACTCTAGCCTCCGCATTCATGGAGGACTTCGTCGAGCGCGCCTGGCGGCTCGTCCTGCGGCGCGACCCCGATCCGGCCGCGCTCGAGCGGCTGCGCAGCGGCGCGGTCTCGCCTGCGCGGCTCGTGCGCGAGCTCGTCGAGAGCCGCGAGTTCGAGCTCGTCGAGCTGCTCGACGACGGCCTCGCCCGGGCGCGCGCCGAGCGCCGGAGCGGCGGCCGTCCGAGAGAGCTGCGCGCGCCTGCATGGAGTGACGAGCGCCCGATCGAGATCGCATGGGTGCTCGCGCGCTACGGCGGAGAGCGCCGCGTGCTCGATGTCGGCACGGCCAACGCGATCGCGGCGCACGTCGAGGGCCTGCGCGATCTCGGCGCCCCCGAGCTCGTGACCGTCGATCTCGCCGAGCCGGCGGACGTGATCGCGGACGTCCGCCGCCTGCCGTTCGCCGACGAACGCTTCGACTTCGTCGTCTGCGTATCCACCCTGGAGCACGTGGGCCGCGACAACGCCGTCTACGGCCTCGACGCCGAGCCGGACGCCGGCGGGGCCGAGGCGGC
>JAGWRZ010000119.1 GCA_028876365.1 Acidobacteriota bacterium
CATGCGCGCGTCGCTCGTCTCGCGCGAGGTGATCGCCGACTCGATCGAGCTGATGACCCATGCGCACGACTTCGACGCCCTCGTCTGCATCGTCGGCTGCGACAAGACCGTGCCGGCGGCGTTGATGGCGCTCGCACGCGTCGACAAGCCGGCGGTCGTCCTCTACAGCGGGCCGATGCGGCCGGGCCGAGACGGGGTGACGATCCAGGACGTCTGGGAGGCGATTCCCGGCCCGCGCGCGAAGCTCGACGAGCTCGAGCGCGTCGCCTGCCCCGGTCCCGGGACCTGCGCCGGCCACTTCACCGCGAACACGATGGCGGTCGTCCTCGACTTCCTCGGCATCGCCGTCATCGGCGACGGGCTCGTGCCGGCGGACGAGCTGACGGCGAAGGGCGAGGCCGCGGCCCGCGCCGGCGCGCTCGCCGCCGCGCTGCCGCCGGGTGCGCGCCGCTTCCTCGACCGCCGCGCGCTGCTGCACGCGATGAGCGGTGTCGCAGCGACCGGAGGCTCGACCAACGGCGTCCTCCACCTCCTCGCGATCGCGCGGGAGGCCGGTGTCGAGCTGACGCTCGACGATCTCGCCGCGGTGAGCGAGCGGACGCCGGTCCTCGCCGACCTCGCTCCGCGCGGACGCTTCGCGGCAGATGCGTTCCAGGCGGCGGGAGGAACGGCCGCCGTCCTCAAGGAGCTGATCCGCGCCGGCCTCGTGGACGGGACGGCGCCCACCGTCGACGGCTCGACGCTCGCCGGGCGAAGCGCGGACGCGCCCGCGCCAGACGGCCGCGTGCTCGCAACAGTCGACGCGCCGTTCGAGCCGCGCGGCGCGCTGCGCGTGCTGCGCGGCAACCTCGCGCCGCTGGGCAGCCTCGCGAAGGTCACCGGGATCCGTTCGCATCGCGGCCCCGCGCGCGTCTTCGACTCCGAGGAGGACTGCACCGAGGCGGTGCGCGCGGGCGGCGTCCGGCCCGGCGACGTGCTCGTCGTCCGCTACGAGGGGCCCGCGGGCGGCCCGGGCATGCGCGAGCTGCTGTCGGTCACGTCCTCGATCGTCGGCGCCGGGCTCGGCGACTCGGTCGCGCTCGTCACCGACGGTCGTTTCTCGGGCGCGACCCGAGGCTTGATGGTCGGCTACGTGTCGCCGGAGGCCTCGCGCGGCGGTCCGCTCGCGGCCGTCCGCGACGGCGACGCGATCGCGATCGACGCGGATGCGGGGACGCTCGTCCTCGAGGTCGGCGACGACGAGATCGCCGAGCGGCTCGCAGCGTCGATTCCGAGGACGTTCGACGGTGGAGGCGTCTTCGCGCGCTACCGCGCGCTCGTCGGGCCTGCGTCGGAGGGGGCGGTGCTCCGATGAACGCGCTCGTCGTCGAGCCGGGCCACGCGGGCAGCGCCTGCATTACGGACGTGTCGATCCGGGAAGAGGGCGTGCCGGTGCGTGTCCTCGAGGTCGGCGTCTGCGGGACGGATCGCGAGATCACGCACGGGCTCTTCGGCGTCGCGCCGGACGGCGAGGACAGGCTCGTCCTCGGCCACGAGATGATCGGCGTCGTCGAGCGCGACGGCCACGGTTTCGCCCGCGGCGACCTCGTCACGGCGACCGTCCGCCGCTCGTGCGGGCGGTGCCCGGCGTGCGCGCAAGGCTCACCGGACGGCTGCCTCACGGGGGACTACCTCGAGCGCGGCATCACGCGGCTGCACGGGTTCGCGCGCGAGCTCGTCGGCGAGGATCCGGCGCAGCTCGTCGCGGTCCCGTTCGAGCTGAGGGAGATCGGCGTTCTCGTCGAGCCGGCGGCCGACTGCGTGCGCGCGTTGCGTCACGCAAGTGCCATAGGCGGGCGCCTTCCGCGTGAGGTCCGCCGCGCGCTCGTGACCGGCGCGGGGACGATCGGGACGATCGTCACGTGCCTGCTCCGGCTCGACGGCGTCGAGGTCGTGACCGCCTCGCTCGAGCCGTCCAGCCCGGTGGTCGAGGCGACGGGCGCCGAGTACGTCGCGACGACCCGCCTGTCCGAGCTCGGCCGCTTCGATCTCGTCGTCGAGTGCGCCGGCGACGCGCACCTGACGGCGGCGGCGCTTCGCCTCCTCGACCGCAGCGGTGTCGCGTGCATCCTCGGGATCGACGGCCGCGACCAGACGGTCCCGGTCGACGGCCGCACGCTCGGCGTCGACTTCGTGCTCGAGAATCGCGTGCTCTTCGGCAGCGTCAACGCGCGGCGCGGCGACTGGGACGCAGCGGTCTCCACGCTCGATTCCGTCCGGCGGAGATGGCCCGGCGCGCTGGAGAGCCTCGTCGCTCTGCGCGTGCCGCTCGACCGCTTCGACGAGGCGCTCGCGTTCCGCGGCGGCAAGGCCGCACTCGTCCTCAGCGAGTGATTCTCGGATCGGTGAAGACGTCGTGCTCGTCCGTCGAGCGTGTCGAGAACTCCGACACGACGGCGCCGTCGTCGCCCGCCTGGAACCAATGCAGCGTGTTCGGGCGGATCGTGAACTGGTCGCCCGGGCGGAGGACGATCTCGTCGTGTCCCTCGACGTGCAGGTGGACGACCCCCGTGCGGCAGCGGAACGTCTCCTCCTTGCCGGGATCGGCGCCGACGGACGGATGCCGGTGCTCGGGGCAGATCTGGCGGGGGAAGAGCACGAGCTCCTTCGCGCACACGCGCTCGGTGTTGACGTAGACGACGATCTGGATGCCGGTCTCCTCGAGCCGGCCGAGCCCGAGATCGGTCACCTCGATCGACGCGCGCTCGGCCGGCGTGAGGACGATGCCCGCGTCCGCGAGCATCGTCGCCGCCCGCTCCCTAGCCTCGTCGTGCGTCATCGTGCAGGGCCTCGATCACGCGTGCCTGCGCCAGGGCGTCGTCGCGGCCGAGGAGGAGCTCCGCCTCTCCTCGGATGGCGTCGCCGAGATTCTCCATCTCCAGCCGGTACGAGTCGGCGTACGGCAGCTCGATGCGCTCGACGCCGTCCTCGCGGCGCACCTCGATCGCCGGCCGGAGGCAGTGCCACGGATCGTCGAGGAAGATCGAGCCCTCGCTGCCGATCGCCTCCAGCTCGTCGCGGTTCGGGAGCGCCGTCCCGCAGTCGAAGGTGGCGAGGACGTCGCCGGGGAAGCGCATGACGCCCGCGCACACCCAGTCGGTGCCGGACGGCCCGATCCGCGCCTCTGCGTGCACCGTCGTCGGCTCCCCGGCGAGGAGGCGCGAGGCGCTGACGCAGTAGCAGCCGACGTCCATGAGCGCGCCGCCGTCGACGTCGGTGCGGAGACGGATGTTCGCCTCGTCGTACAGCGAGTACGAGAACGTGGAGCGCACGAGGCGCAGCTCGCCGATCGCTCCGCTCGAGACGAGATCGACGAGCGTCTTCGTCTGCGGGTTGTGCCGGTACATGAACGCCTCCATCAAGAGCCGGCCCTCGCGCTCGGCGACGTCGAACGCCGCCTCCACCTCGGCGGGGATTCGCGAGAAAGGCTTCTCGCACAGGACGTGCTTGCCCGCCTCGAGCGCCTTGATCGACCACTCGACGTGAAGCGTGTTCGGGAGCGAGATGTACACGGCCTCGATGTCGGGGTCGGCGAGGAGCGCCGCATACGAGCCGTACGCCCTCGGAATCTCCCATTCGCGCGCATATGCGTCGGCGCGCGCTTGATCGCGGCTGGCGACGCCGACGAGGTCGACCTTCTCCGATGCATGCGCACCCGGAATGAGCTTCCGGTTGATGTCGGCGGTCGAGACGATTCCCCACTTCACTATGGAACTCATACGCGTATATTCGCCGAATGGCGGACATCGGGGTGGGCATGCTCGGGTACGCGTTCATGGGGAAGGCGCACTCGAACGCGTTCCGGAAGATTCCGTACATCATCTGGCCGCCCGCGCTCGAGCCGGTCCTCGTCGGCATCGCCGGCCGGAACGAGGAGGCGGTGGCCGAGGCCGCCCGTCGCTACGGCTGGGAGTACGCGACGACCGACTGGCGCGACCTCGTCGCGGACGAGCGGATCGGGCTGTTCGACAACGGCGGCCCGAACGCGCTCCATGCCGAGCCGACGATCGCTGCGGCCCGCGCCGGCAAGCACGTCCTGTGCGAGAAGCCGCTCGGGCGCGACGCGGGGGAGAGCTTCGAGATCTGGCAGGAGGTCGCCGCGACGGGTGTGAAGCACATGTGCGCGTTCAACTACCGCTTCGTCCCGGCCGTGCGTCTCGCGCGGGAGATGATCGAGGCCGGCGAGCTCGGCGAGGTGCGGCACTTCCGCGGGCGCTACCTCCAGGACTGGGGCGACGATGTCTCACTCGACACGTGGCGGTTCCATCCCGAGGAGGCCGGCTCCGGCGCCCTCGGCGACCTGATGACGCACGTCGTCGACCTCGCGCGCTTCCTGAACGGCGAGATTCGCACCGTGCAGGGCTTCGCGCACACCTTCCTCTCCGGCCGCAAGGTCGACGACGCGGTCGAGGCCGCGGTCGAGTTCGCGAACGGCTCGGTCGGAACCCTCGAGGCGACCCGCTTCGCCCACGGCCGCCGAAACGCCTTCCAGTGGGAGATCAACGGCACGAAGGGGTCGCTCGCGTTCGACATGGAGCGACTCGACGAGCTCCAGGTGTTTCGCGCCGACGGCGACCGCGCCCGCGGCTTCAAGACCGTGCTCGTCTCGGAGGCGGATCATCCCTTCTGGAAGCACTGGTGGCCGCCGGGTCACATCATCGGCTGGGGCGACACGTTCGTGCACGAGCTGCACCACATGCTCGCGGCGATCGCCGGCGAGCACGAGGTCGCGCCGTACGGCGCCGACTTCGAGGACGGCTACCGCGCGTCCGAGGTGTGCGACGCGATCGTCCGCTCGGGAAGAAGCGGCGCGCGCGAGACGATCACGTTTCGAGAGTGAGGCTCTCGATGTCGCGCGGGTAGTCCGTCAGGGACTCCATCCCGTGCTCTGTGACGACGACGGTGTCCGAGTGGCGGAAGCCGCCGAGCTCGGAGTCGTACAGGCCCGGCTCGACGGTGAACACCATCCCCGGCTCGAGCACCGTATGGTCGCCGAGGTCGAGGAACGGCGCCTCGTGGTTTCGGAGACCGATGCCGTGGCCCGTGTGCTGGCGCCAGCGCTCGAGCAGGTCGTTCTCCTCGAAGTACCTCATGACAGCGCCGTCGACGTCGGCGCAGGTGACGCCCGGACGGATCGCGGCGAACGCCGTCTCCTGCGCGGCGACGACGTGGCGGTGCAGATGCCGTTGCTCGTCGGTCGGCGGCCCGACGACCATGCCGCGCTCGAGCTCGGCGTTGTACCCCCAGATCGGGGCGCTCGTCTCGGTCACGAGCATGTCTCCCGGCGCGAACTCGATCGCGTGTGCGACCGCATGCGCCCACGCGCTGCGCTTGCCGATCTGCCCGCGGTACCCGGCAGACACGCCGTCGGACGACGCGAGGCCGCCGACCTCGCCGCGCTCGTCGAAGAGCGCGAGCGTCGCCTCCTGCCCCGCGCGAAGGCTCGCCTCCGCCTCGCTCACGCCGGGTCGCGAGTACTCCTGGAGGAGGCGGTGCGCGTACGCGCACCAGCGGCCGCTCTCGCGGATGAGGTCGAGCTCGTTCTCGCTCTTGCGCGCCATCATCCATTCGATCGCGGTGGACAGCGAACGGACGGATGCGCCCGTCACCTCGCTCAGCGGCGGCCCCTGGTAGCCGAGGATGCCCGGATAGCCGTCCTGGTCGGCGCCGAGCGCGCCCTCGATTCCGAGGTCGCGGAGGACGCGCGCGAAGATCCTCATCGGGTGCTCGAGCCCCGGGTACTCGGGATACGCGTCGATGCGTGCGAAGCTCGATTCGGCGCGCGTGCGCTCCACCTCGAACTCCGGCACGAAGATCGTCGAGTCGCCGCCGACGCTCTCCGCGTACACGACAGGCCGTTCGTTCGAGAGGAACGCGAAGCCGGTGAAGTAGCGGATGTAGTCCGAGCCGAAGAGGACGTAGCCGGCGAGCCCTTGGCGGCGGGCGTGGTCGCGCAGGCGGGAGCGCCGCTCCTCGAACTCGCTCTCCGGGATCCAACCGCCGGCCATCGGCGGCAAGCCTACGTGCTGCGCAACACCACTTCGAGCGCCGTGCCGCGGCCGGGGATCGCGCGGAGCGAGAAGCCTCCCTCGATCGATGCCGCTCGCGCGCGCATGTTCTTGAGCCCCTGTCCGGCGGCCGTCTCCTCGCCGTCGAAGCCTGCGCCGTCGTCCACGATGGAGACGTAGCGCTCCCCGTCCCGCCAGCCGATGACGACTTCGGCGCGTGTCGCCTGCGCGTGCTTGCGGACGTTCCCGAGCCCCTCCTGGACGATCCGGAAGATCTCGATCTGCTCGTCCGGCGCCAGATGCATGCCGGGATCGACCTCGAGCTCGACGTCGAGCGCGCCGTCGGCCGTGAGGAACTCGACGTACCGTCGAAGCGCCGCGTCGAACGGCGCCGTCCCGCTCGCCGACGACAGCGCGAGGATCGCGAACCGCGCCTCCTGCTGCGCGAGGAGCGCCGCCTCCTTGAGTCGAGGCAGCGTGTCCTTCGCCGCGGCCCCGGACTCGAGCATCGACGCGTGCGTCGAGACTGCGAAGAGGTACTGCGCGAGGCCGTCGTGGATCTCGCGCGCGACACGCGAGCGCTCCTCGGCGACCGCGCGGCCGAACTCGGCGAAGCGGATCGCGCGCCAGGCGCCGATGAGGATGACCGTGTAGGCGAGCATGCGCAGGAAGTCGCCCTGCGACACGAACTCGCCGGCGACGAGCGGCTGGAAGACGAGCTGGAGCGCGGCGAAGAGCATGAGCGTGAACCCGAGCGCGAGCCAGCGCGACAGGTCGTCCTGCCGCCTGCGGAAGCGCTCCCCCCAGCCGACGACGGCGATGAGGAAGATCATCGCCTGGAGGGCGAGCGTGCCCGTGAGGTAGAACGGCTGCTGCTGTCCGGCCGGGACGTTGAGCGGGGGAAGCGAGCCGGCGTCGCGCAGCAGAGACCACGCGACGAAGAGCACGAGGCCGGCGGCGGCGACCGCGTTCGCGATCGACCAGTCGCGGCGGCGCGTCCGTCCGTTCGCGAACGGGGCGATCGCGATCAAGCCGGCGCCGAGGATGCGGCCGATGAGCGCGGCCCACTGCTCGGACGGGCGGCCGGTTCCCCCGCCGAGCTCCGGCGCAATGCCGAAACCGGCCGAGGAGAGGGAGGAGACGAGGAATCCGCTGGCGAGGAGGAGATCGACCCGGCGGCCCTCGGCCGAGAAGCGGGCGGCGGCGAGAACGGCGACGAGCAGGCCGGCGAGGGCCATCGTCGTCTCGAGGACCAGGCGGAGATTCGGCAGGTCGTAGTGGGTGCGGAGCCCCGGATGGGTGAGAAAGAGCGCGAGGCTCGCGCCGAGGAGGCCGGCGAGCAGCGTCTCGCTGAGGAGCCAGGCCTCGAAGTCGTTCTGTTCCTTCACCTCCCTCTTGTCGGCAGAAGGGCTCCTGCCGATAAGCACCGGGATGGGAGCCCGCGTCATCATCGTCGACGACCATCCGCTGACCCGCGACGCCCTGGCGTCGCTGCTCGGCGCGCACGGATTCGACGTCTGCGGGACGGCGGAGGACGGGGCCGAGGCCGTTCGCGAGACCGGGCGGCTCCAGCCCGACGTCGTGCTGCTCGACCTGTCGATGCCCGGCGTCGACGGGCTCTCCGCGCTCCCGGCGATTCGCGACGCCTCGCCCGGGTGCGAGGTGGTCGTCCTCACGGCGTCCGGCACCGAGGACAACCTGCTCGCAGCGATCCGCGCCGGTGCCGCCGGCTACCTCCTGAAGACGGAGCCGCCGGAGCGGATCGCGGAATTCCTCGAGGGCGTCGTGCACGGCGATGCCGCACTGTCGGGCTCGATCGCGCGGCGCCTCCTCGACCGCCTGCGCACGGGATCGGATCCGGTCGGGGGCGTGCCCGACGCGATCGCGCGGAAGCTCTCCGCCCGCGAGCTCGAGGTGCTCCTTCTCCTCGACGAGCACCTCGGCACGGACGAGATCGCCCGCCGTCTCTATATCTCGGAGCACACGGTTCGCTCGCACGTGAAGAGCCTCCTGCGCAAGCTCGGCGTCTCTTCGCGCCGCGAGGCGCTCGAGCAGCTCTCGCTCGCCCGGGCCGCATAGACGGTCCTGCGGGTCCTACGCGGGTCTGTCCCCGTCGCGAGGACGTTCGGGTTTCGTGGCTCCGGCGTTGCACCGAGCGACGCGGGCCGCGCGAACATCTACCACGGGAGGGTCACGACTCCCCGGCTTTCTCGTGACGGGGACTGTCCCCAGTGATGTCCTTCAGGACGTGAAGCCGTCGAGCGCGGCCCCGACGAGCTCCGGAAGCGTCTCGAGGTTGTAGCCGCCTTCCAGAACGGCGGCGACGCGCGGCGCCGAAGCCGCGCAGCGGCCGGCCATCTCGCGGAATCCATCCGCGGTGACGTTCATGGACGCGAGCGGGTCTTCCTCGTGAGCGTCGAAGCCTGCGGAGACGATCAGGAGCTCCGGCTCGAATCGCGCGAGCGCCGGCTCGACGACGCGCGCGAACGCGTGCAGGTACTCGTCGTCCCCCGACCCCGCCGCCATGGGCACGTTCAGCGTCGTCGCCCGCTGCTCGTCCGGCCCGCCGCTTCCGGGATAGAAGGGCCATTCGTGCAGCGAGACGTAGAGGACGCTGTCGTCGTCCCAGAATGCGGTCTGCGTCCCGTTGCCGTGATGGACGTCGATGTCGACGATCGCGACGCGCTCGCAACCGGACGCGCGCGCGGCGATCGCGACGTTGTTGAAGATGCAGAAGCCCATCGCGCGGCCGGGGAGCGCGTGATGGCCGGGCGGGCGCACGAGCGCGAAGCCGCCGCGTCGCGCCGCATCGATCGCCGTTCCCGCCGCGAGCGAGGCGGCCTCGAACGTCGTCTCGCTCGCGACCGTGTCGCCGTCGAGCCAGACGGTCTCGCCGATCGCACGGATGCTCTCTATGTACTCGCGCGTGTGTACGAGGAGGAGCTCGTCCCCGGTCGCCCGTCGGCCCTCGCTCCAGACGTGCTGGTGGTCGAGAAGAACGGCGAGCCGCTCCGGCCGGTCCGGATGGTGGCCGGTCGGATGGAGGCGCGCGAACGCCGGATGGGTCAGGACGTCGATCTGACCGTCTCGGCGAGCGCGTCGACGTCGCCGCCGGCGCGACCGAGGAGATAGCAGAGGAGGGGCGCGTTCCGCCGGTCGCCGCTCTCGTGCGCCGCGACGCGGGCGAGCTCGAGCAGAGTCCTCGCCTCAGCCTCGGTCAGACCCGGGACGCCGAGCGCCTCGGCCTGCCGTGCGAGCCAGTCGTTCACGCCAGGGACGCTAGCCGGTCGGCCAGCTGGTCGAGCCCGAGGCCCCGAACGTAGGTGGACGCCTCCGCCCAGGTAGGTGACTGCTCTGCGAGGGGAGGAAGTGGAGCAGAGGCGTCCATCGCTGCGATTCGCCGGAAGAGGCGCAAGTCCTCCGCCTCCCCTGCGAAGCGCCCGGCCGCGATCGCTGCCTCGAGCGACCCGTACTCGCGGATGACGTCGGCTGCCTTCTTCGGGCCGACGCCGCGTGCGCCCGGGAGCTTGTCCGAGGGATCGCCGCGCAGCGCGATCAGGTCGGGAACCTGCTCCGGATCGACGCCGTACCGCTCTCGCACCTCGGCCGGGCCGATGCGCGTCATCTCCCTCACGCCTCGTGCCGGCTGGAGGACGGTAACGCGCTCGGAGACGAGCTGGAAGGCGTCCCGGTCCGAGGTGGCGACGAGCACGTCACCCGCCCAGGCGCTGGCAGCGGCCGCGAGGAAGTCGTCCGCCTCGTATCCCCCCGCCTTCGCAGCCGCGAACCCGCACGCGCGCACGACGTCCGGAAGGATCTCGAGCTGCTCGAGGATCGACTCCTCGAAGATGCGCCCCGACTGGTAGGGCTCGAACGACTCGTGACGGTAAGTCGGCACGGACAGCGTGTCCCAGCCGACGAGCACGGCTCCGGGCCTCTCCGCCTCCCACAGTCGCACGAGCATGTTCGTGAAGCCGACGACCGCGTTCAGCCGGATCGACTTCGGCAGCGCGTGGTACGCGCGATGCGCGAAGGAGTCGCCGTCGACCACGAGCAGCGTGCTCAGAGCGATGCCTCCAGCTCGGCGATCCGCGCCATCAGCCGATCGGTCGCCTGCTGCGGATCGAGCCCGTCGATGTCGACCGGCGAGCCGTACGCGACGCGCAACGGGCCGAGCTTCAGCAGCCGATCGGTGCCCGCGACCGCGGCAGGCACGAGCGGCACCCCCGCCTCGATCGCGATCCGGGCCGCGCCGGTGCGCGGCCGCGCCTGGAACTTCTTCACGAGCCCTTTTCGACGCCGGGTCCCCTCCGGGAACATCGCGACGACGTTGCCCTCGCGTGCGAGACGCACCGCCGTCTCGATCGCCTCGGCGTCCGCCTGCCCGCGGCGAACGGGGAACGCGCCGGCGCCGCCGAGAAAGAGCGCCAGGGGGAACCAGTACAGCTCCGATTTCGCCATGAACCGGAGGAAGCGGTGGGGCCAGAGCGGCAGTCCGAGCGGCCACGGGTCGAAGCTGGACACGTGGTTGCAGGCCAGCACGAAGCCGCCTTCGGGCGGCAGGTTCTCGCGCCCGCGCGCGTGTAGACGAAAGAGCCCGCGGAGAATAGGCCAGCTGATGAGCGCTACCGCGTTGTAGGTACCCGTCGGCCTCACGCTAAGGTGAATCTATGGCCAAGACCCTCGTCGTCGCAGAGAAACCATCGGTCGGGCGCGACCTTTCCGCCGCGCTTCCGGGCAAGTTCGAGAAGGACGAAGGCTTCCTCGAATCGGACGAATACGTCATCACGTGGGCCGTCGGGCATCTCGTCCAGCTCGCCGACCCGGAGGAGTACGACGAGAAGTTCAAGAAGTGGAAGATGGCCGACCTCCCGATCGTGCCCGATGACTTCCATCTCGTCCCGCGCGATGCGAAGTCGAAGAAGCAGCTGAACCTGATCCTCAAGCTGATGAAGCGCGAGGATGTCTCCGACTTCATCAACGCGTGCGACGCCGGCCGCGAGGGTGAGCTGATCTTCGCGTACATCTACGAGATGTACCGGCAGTCGCTGAAGAAGAAGGACGGCGAGCCGAAGGCCGTGCAGCGCCTGTGGATCTCGTCGATGACGAAGCAGGCGATCCGCGAGGGCTTCGAGAGGCTGCGTCCCGGCGAGGCAATGGAACCGCTGGAGAAGGCGGCGCGCTCGCGCTCGGAGGCCGACTGGATCGTCGGCATGAACGCGACGCGCGCGGCGACGATCCGCGGGCGGGCCTGGGTCGGCGGTGTCGTCTCGCTCGGGCGCGTGCAGACGCCGACCCTCGCGATGCTCGTGAAGCGCGAGCGCGAGATCCAGGCTTTCGTCCCCGAGCCGTACTGGCTCGTCCACGCCGCGTTCCAGCCGCCGTACCAGGGGATCTGGTGCGAGGGCGACGAGACGCGGATCCGGAAGGTCGAGCGCGCGGACGAGATCGTCTCGAAGGTCACCGGCAAGGACGGCACGATCACGAAGGTCGAGCGCAAGGAGCAGTCCGAGCGCGCGCCGCTCCTGTACGACCTCACCTCGCTCCAGCGCGACGCGAACCGCCGCTACGGGTTCAGCGCGCGCCGCACGCTGCAGGCTGCACAGAAGCTGTACGAGGACAAGAAGGCGATCACGTATCCCCGAACGAACTCGCGCTATCTGTCCGGCGACATGGTCCCGCAGCTGAAGATCGTCGCCTCGACGCTGCAGGACATCAACGAGTACCGCGAGTCCGCGACGTACGTCATGCGGCTCGACCAGCTGCCGCTCCAGCGGGTGATCAACGACGAGAAGGTCTCCGACCACCACGCGGTCATCCCGACCGACGTCCCGCACGACGTCGAGAAGTTCTCGCCCGACGAGATGCGCATCTTCGACCTGGTCGCGCGGCGCTTCCTCGCCGTCTTCCATCCGCCGGCGCGCTACGCGCGTACGACCGTCGTCACCGAGGTCGAGGGCGAGAGCTTCCGCACGCGCGGCAAGATCACGCTCGAGGCCGGATGGCGCGGCGTCTACGGGCTCGAGCCCGACGCGGAGAAGCAGTCGGAGGACGAGGACTCCGAGGGCGGCGAGCTGCCGGCGCTGCAGGAGGGCCAGACGGTGCGCTGCCTCGGCGCCGAGCGCGAGGACAAGATGACGAAGGCGCCGCCGCGCTACACCGAGGCGACGCTGCTCTCTGCGATGGAGACGGCGGGCAAGCTCGTGGACGACGACGAGCTGCGCGAGGCGATGAAAGAGTCGGGCCTCGGCACGCCGGCGACACGCGCGGAGATCATCGAGACGCTCATCCGGCGCGAGTACATCGAGCGCGTCGGGCGTGATCTCCAGCCGACGCCCAAGGGCCTGCAGGTGATCACCATGCTCGAGGAGCACAAGATCACCTCCCCGGAGCTCACCGGCTCGTGGGAGAAGAAACTCTCCGACATCGAGCACGGCACGGGCGACCGCGGCGCGTTCATCGGCGAGATCGCGAGCTTCACGAAGGAGATCGTCGAGCAGATCGAGGCGCTCGACAAGGAGAAGCTGCGGCCCGAGCGCGTCGAGCTCGGCCTCTGCCCGCGCTGCGGCGCGGAGACCGGCGAGATCATCCGCGAGAACTCGCGCGCATACGGCTGCACGAGTTGGAAGAACCGCGAGGAGACCGGCTGCGGCTTCGTCATCTGGAAGCGCGTCGCAGGGCGCACGATCACGCCGGAGCTCGCGCGGCAGCTGCTCGAGGAAGGCAAGACACGCGAGGTCTTGTCCGGTTTCAGGTCGCGGAACAACAAACCATTCCGGGCCCGGCTCGTCCTAAACGACGAGGGTAAGGTCGAGTTCGACTTCCCCGTCCGGACGCAGTCGAAGGAGCCGGAAGCCGAGCCTGCAGCCGCGGAATAACGCAGGCCCGCGCTCCGTTCGAAGTCTGAAACGGCCGGGGCCGGAGGTACCCCTGGCAAGGAGAGGACTTCCCTCGTAGAGTGAGAAGGTTCGCTGACGCAGTCGACGCAAGGCCCAGAGAGGACTGACGAGACCTGAGCCAGAACCAGTTGCACGAGCTGCTCGAGACCGACCAGGCGCGCGCTCTCGTCGAGGGCGCCCAGGAACGGGGATACCTGGAGCGCGCCGAGTTCGAGGCGTTCGTCGTCGAGCTCGACCTGAACGATCAGGAGGTCGAGGAGCTGACGTCGGAGCTCGAGCGCATCGGGCTCGAGATCGGCGCGCCCGCCTCGAGCGCGGAGGCGGCTGCCGCCGCCGATGCGGAGAAGGCGGCCGAGGAAGAGGCGGCACGCCTCGAGGCGACGCAGGCGCTCTCCGGCGCGGCCGACTCGCTGCAGCTCTTCCTCGCCGATGTGGGCCGGCACAAGCTCCTGACGGCTGCGGAGGAGGTCATGCTCGCGAAGCGCATCGAGCGCGGCGACCCGACGGCGAAGCGGCGCATGATCGAGTCGAACCTGCGGCTCGTCGTGTCGATCGCGAAGGGCTATCGCGGGCTCGGTGTCCCGTTCCTCGACCTCATCCAGGAGGGGACGCTCGGCCTGAACCGCGCCGTCGAGAAGTTCGACTGGCGTCGCGGCTACAAGTTCTCGACGTACGCGACCTGGTGGATCCGCCAGTCGGTGCAGCGCGCGGTCGCGAACCATGCGCGCACGATTCGCGTTCCCGTGCACGTCGTCGAGCGCCAGCAGAAGCTCTCGCGCGCGGCGCGGCGTCTCGAGGTCGAGCTCGGCCGCGAGCCGACGAAGGACGAGCTCGCGGAGGCAACCGGCCTGCCGATGCAGCATGTCGACGAGGCGCTCGGCGCTGCGCATGCATCCGTGTCGCTCAACCAGACCGTGGGAGCAGACGACGAAGGCGAGCTCGGAGATTTGTTCGCGGACCGCGAGGCTGCCGACCCGTTCGACGAGGCGGAGGAGTCTCTCCGCCGCCAGGGCGTGCGGCGTGCGCTCGACGCGCTGCCGGAGCGCGAGCGGCGGATTCTCGAGCTGCGCTTCGGCTTCGAGGGCGAGCCGTGGACGCTCGAGGCGATCGGCCACGAGCTCGACCTGACGCGGGAGCGCGTCCGACAGCTCGAGGGCCAGGCGCTGGCGCGCCTCGGCGCCCTCCGCGACCTGATCAGCGTCGCGGCCTGACGGGCGCCACGCGCCCGGCGCCAGGCGGGGCAGGGCGCCAGGCGGGGCAGGGCAGGCAGGCCGGTACCAGGCAGGCAGGCCGGTACCAGGTACGGAGACGAAAGCGTCACGGCTTTCCACGCGCTAGGCGGGATGGCTGACGGCTGCGTAGATCCAGCCGTGACGGATCGGTGACAGTCACGTTCGCGTACCTGGTACCGATCGTGCTGCTGCGAGGATCGCGTCGCGCTCGAGGGGGACGATGGCCAGCTCCGGCGGCGGGCGCCGGAGGAAGCGCGCGACGAGGAACAGCTCATCGATATCGAGCTCGCCGCCGCGGCGTGCGGCCGCGAGGCCGGCCTCGACCTCGAGATGCGCGCCGCCGCCCGGCGGCAGCGTTCGCTCCGCGGCGACGCGGCCGCCGGCGAGGAAGAACGCGCGCACGAGGCCGGGCTCGGCCGCCGGGACGAGCAGGCAGCGCTCGAGCGCGCGCAGGCGCTGCAGCCGATCCAAGTCGCGGCAGACGTGCTCCAACGCCGCGATCCGATCGCGCAGCCGCGCCGCATCCTCGAAACGGCGCGCGTCCGCCAGCGCCGCGAGCTTCCTGCGCAGCCCCGGCAACGCCGCCGCCGGCCGCTCGAGCTCGTCCGCGAGCAACGCGCGCGCGGCCGCCTGCGCCTTCCGTCGCGACCGGATGGGCCCGATCGCGGTCGGCCGCGAGGAGGCGACCACGCCGTCGCTGCGCTTGAGCAGCCAGACGTGCCGGTCGGGCCGCGCCACGCGCGCGTTCGCCGGCGGCCGCAACGCGCGGATGAGCCGCAGCTCGACGAGCGCCGCCTCGAGCTCGGAGCCGAGGACGCGCCACTCGATCCGCTCTGTCGCCCCGACCGCGGCCTCGACGGCCGGGCGCAGCCGCTCCGATCGGAAGTACGACCGCAGTCGCGCGCGCAGGTCGCGTGCGCAGCCGACGTAGAGCACCTGGTCGTTCCGATCCCGGAAGAGATAGACGCCCGGACGTTGCGGCGCGCCGAACGCGAGCTGCCGCTTGTCCCACACGCGCCGCGTCCGCGTCGCCTGCAACGCGACGAGATCGGCCACCGTGCGCGCGCCACGCTCCTGAGCGAGCCCGATGAGCGCGAGGAGAACCTCTGCCGTCGCCTGCGCGTCCGGCAACGCGCGGTGGCACGGCTGAACGGACGTTCCCAGAAACCACGCGAGCTGCGCGAGAGACGCGCGCGGCACGCGCCCTGCGAGCAGCCGGCGCGCAAGCGCGACCGTGTCGACGACGGGGTTCGCGAGCCGCGATCCGGTCAGCCGGGAGGTCTCCCGGTCGAGGAACGCGAGGTCGAAGCGGGCGTTGTGCGCGACGAGCACCGCATCGCCGGCGAAGAGCAGGAACCGGTGGACGGCGAGCGCCGGCGGCGGCGCGCCGCGCAGCTGCCGGTTGGAAAGCCCGGTCAGCGCCGCGACGCCGGAGCCGAGGGGCATCCCCGGGTCGACGAGCGTCTCGAACTCCGCCTCCCGCTCGAGCCCGCGCACGCGGACGGCGCCGATCTCGCAGATCTGCGACGTCCCCGGCCGGAGGCCGGTCGTCTCGAGATCGACGACGACGTACGTCGCGTGCTCGAGCGGCAGCCCGCCGCCCGGCGGGCTCGCGAGCGCGACAGCGTCGCCGTTCCACGCGAGCCTCGCGTCCGCATCGACGACGTCCTCGAGCAGCGTGCGCGCAAGCGCGACCGGCGCCGAGCGGAGCGCGAAGAGGCGCCGCGCCGCCTCGTCGACGAGAACGGGGCCGCGCCGTTCCTCGACCAGCTCCACGAGGCGGTCGGCGGCGTCCAAGCGGAGTTGCACCCCGCGTAGTCTACGCGAACATACGTTCGCTTTCTAACTCGGAAGGCGTGCGCTCGTCAGTAACAATGCCGCCCGTCCGCACATGCGACGACTGCTTCGACTCTCCCGATGGCTCTGCCTCGCGCCCCTGGCCGCGCTCGCTGCGGGCTGCGGCGCCACGTCGAGCGCCGCGGGTCCGGCCGCTGCCGCGACGGCTCCCGTGAAGTCGCGGGCGGCGGGCCCGACGTTTCCGGTCTTCCGCGTCGCGGAGGACACCTCGATCGACTACCTCGATCCGGGCCTGACGTACAGCTCGGAGGGATTGAACATCATCTGGAACGTCTACCTCCCGCTGCTCGGCTACCGGCACGTGAACGGGGCCGGCGGCTCGACGATCGTGCCGTACCTCGCCCGGGCGCTCCCGAAGGTGACGGCCGACGGCCGTCTGTACACCCTCTTCCTCCGAAAGGGGCTGAAGTACTCGAACGGCCAGCCCGTGAAGGCGAGCGATTTCAAGGCGGCGGTCGAGCGCGACTTCAAGCTCGACTCGCCGGGCGCGGGCTACTTCTACGACGTCGTCGGCGCCGACAGCGCGCGCAGGGCGAGGGGCGGCCAGATCACCGGGATCGTCGCCGACGACGCGACCGGGAAGATCACGATCAGGTTGAAGACGCCCCAGGGCGACTTCGCCAACGTGCTCGCGAGCGAGTTCGCCGCACCGGTGCCTCCGAACGCGCCGGACAGCGACACCTCCACCCACCCGCTGCCGGCCACGGGGCCGTACGTCATTCAGAGCTACACGCCGAACAACCAGATCGTCGAAGTGCGCAACCCGCACTTCCACGCCGCGCGGTTCGGCGGCAACGTCCCGGCCGGCAACCCCGACAAGGTGATCTGGGACATCGTCGGCGACAACGCCACCGCCCTCCAGCGGACCGAGGCCGGCCAGGACGACTGGGACCCGCAGCCGATCCCGCAGGCGACCCTGGCCGCGACGCAAGCGAAGTACGGCGACCAGCTGAAGGTCTACACCCCGCCGAACACCTACTACTTCTTCATGAACACGAGGGTGGCGCCGTTCGACAAGCTGGCCGTGCGCCGGGCGGTGAACTATGCGATCGACCGGCGGGCGCTCGTCGCCATCTACGGCGGGCTCGCGCAGCCGACCGAGAACATCCTGCCGCCGTCGTATCCGTCCTACAGCAAGCACTCGCTCTACCCCTACGACCCGGCGAAGGCGCGGGCCCTGATCGAGCAGGCGCATGCCGTCGGCGCGCACGTCATCGTCTGGAACCACGACCGGGGGCTCGACCAGAAGGCGACCGAGTACCTCGTCAGGGTGCTCGACTCGATCGGGTTGAGGGCGAAGCAGCACATCGTCACCTCGGCCGTCTACTGGGCGACGATCGGGAACGAGGCGACGAACGCCCAGATCGGTTTCGCCGACTGGTTCCAGGACTACCCGCACCCGCTCGACTGGTTCGACGTGCTCCTGAACGGCGAGCGGATCACGAAGACCTACAACAACGACTACGCGAACTTCGACGACAAGGCGGTGAACACCGAGATCGACAGCCTCAACAAGGAGCAGATCCCCACCAGTCCGGTGAACTCCCGCTGGGCGGCGCTCGACAGGCAGATCATGCTCCAGGCGCCGTGGGCGCCGTTCCTGAACAGGGAGTTCACCGACTTCTTCAACGCCAAGGTCGACCTTGGCTGCTACGTCAATCAGGTCGTCTATGGGTTCGACTACTCGACCATCTGCATGAGATAGTGCGTCACGTAGGACTCAACCCTCGGGAGGGACTATGCAACTGAGATCACGAGTGCGGTACCTGGTGGCACTCGGCGCCGGGGCCCTGGCGTTGGCCGCCGTCGCGGCGACCGCCGCCATGGGAGCGCCCCAGCGGTCGACGGCGAGCACGATCCTCGACGGGACGACCGACACGGTCACGAACGTCGACCCGGCCGGGAACTACGACTACGGCTCGGGCACCGTCGACATCCTGATCTACCAGCACCTGCTCGACCTCAACGCCGGGAGCACCATCCCGTCGCCGTCGCTCGCCACCGGGTGCACCCACAACCCCTCGGTCACCGTCTGGACCTGCACGCTGAAGAAGGGCGTGAAGTTCTCGAACGGCGACCCGTTCACGTCGACCGACGTCAAGTGGTCGTTCGACCGGGTGAACAAGATCCACGACCCTTCGGGGATCTGGGGTCTGATCTCCAACCTGAAGAGCGTCACGACGAACGGCCCGTACAGCGTGTCGTTCCACCTCAGCACGGCACAGTCGACGTGGCCGTACATCCTGTCGACGGGCGCAGGTGAGATCGTCGATCACAAGGTGTATCCGGCGAACAAGCTGGTGTCGAACGCGAACGTGAAGGATCTCGTGGGCACCGGCCCGTATGTGCTGACCAAGTTCACGCCGGGTCAGACGGCCGTCTTCACGCCGAACCCGAACTACAACGGCGCGAACGGCAAGGTCGCGAACGGCGGCTTGATCATCACGTACTACTCGAAGTCGTCGACCATGAAGCTCGCTCTCCAGAAGGGCGAGATCGACATGGCGTTCCGCGACTTCACGCCGACCGAGTACACCGCTCTCGGCAAGACGAGCGGCATCAAGGTGTACACGGGCAAGGGCGTCGGCATCCGCTACCTCGTTCTCAACGTGAAGCGGGCCCCGACGAACAGTCTCGCCGTGCGCAAGGCGATCGCGTACCTGATGCCCCGCCAGGACATCGCGTCGCGCGTCTACCACGGCCAGGTGATCCCGCTGTACTCCATGCCCCCGGCGGGCCTGCCGGGCCACACCGACGCGTTCGCCGAGGTGTACGGCAAGACGCCGAGCGTTGCGAAGGCGAAAGCGGTCCTCGCCGCGGCGCACATCAAGACGCCGGTGCCGCTGACTCTCTGGTGGACGCCGTCGCACTACGGCGATGCGTCTGCCGACGAGTACTCCGAGATGCAGCGTTCGTTCAACGCGAGCGGTCTCTTCAACGTGACGTTGAAGTCCGCCGAGTGGGCGACGTACTCGAAGACGCTCGGCACGCAGTACGGCGCGTTCCAGCTCGGCTGGTTCCCGGACTATCCGGATGCCGAGGACTACATCACGCCGTTCTACGGCACGAAGTCGAACTTCACGTCCAACGGGTACTCCAACCCGAAGATGGACGCGATCATCAAGAAGGAAGAGGGGGCGAAGACGACCGCTGAGCGGCTCGTCTACATCAAGCAGGCGGAGATGCTCGCGGCGCAGGACGCGCCGATCATTCCGTACTGGCAGAACACGATGCTGGTGGTCGGCCGGTCGAACATCGGGAACATCCCGAAGACGATCGACCTCGATTACCTCATGCGGTTCTGGCTGCTCTCGAAGTCGTAGGAACACGCGACGGGAGGGCGCCTTCGGGCGCCCTCCCGTTCTCTAGGATGCGCCGATGAATCAGACGGGACCGTCGCTCAAGCGCTACGCGATCACGCGGCTCGCGCTCGTCGTGCCGATGGTCTTCATCCTGCTGACGCTCGTCTTCCTGCTGATGCGGGTGGCGCCGGGCAATCCCGTCTCCGCGGCTCTCGGTGGTCACGCGCCGCCGGCCGTCATCAAGGCGATCAGCCATCAGCTCGGCTACGACAAGCCGGTGTACGTTCAGTACGCCCACTACCTCGGGCAGATCATCCGGGGCAACTTCGGGACGACGATCTCCGACCGCCGATCCGTCGGGAGCATCATTCTCGTGAACGGCGCGGCGACGCTCGAGCTGACGTTCTTCGCGTTGATCGTGGCGATCGTCGTCGGCGTGCTCGTCGGCCTTGTGTCCGGGCGCTTCCGCGACTCGCCGATCGATGCCGGCGGCCGCCTCTTCGGGATCGTGGTCTACGCGACGCCGGTGTTCTTCCTCGGCATGCTCGCGCAGCTCGTCTTCGGCATCTGGCTGAACTGGCTCCCGACCTCGGACCAGGCGAGCCCGATCACCGAGGCGCTTCTCCAGACCCACACGAACATCTTCTTCATCGACGCGATCATCGACGGGAACTGGACCGCGTTGAAAGACATCGTGGAGCATCTCATCCTGCCGGCGACGACGCTCGGGATCGTGTACGGAGGCGTGTTCATCCGTCTCATCCGCATCAACGTCATCCGGACGCTGAAGGAGGACTACATCGAGGCCGCGCGCGCCCGCGGGATCAATGAGCGCTCCGTCGTGTATCGGCATGCGTTTCGCAACGCGCTCGTGCCGGTGATCACCGTCGTCGGCCTCTCCATCGCGTTGCTGCTCGGCGGCGCCATCCTCACCGAGACGACGTTCAACTGGCCGGGGATCGGCCACGAGCTGTACGTCTATCTCCAGAACCGCGACTACGCGGCGGTGCAGGGGATCGTCGTCGTCTTCGCGCTCGTCGTCGTCGCGGCGAGCATCGTCATCGACTTCGCGACCGCATTCATCGACCCGCGGGTGCGCTACTGATGGCCGCGACCGCGATCGAGCGGCTTCATCGAAGGAGCCTCGGCATCCGCCGTGCGCTGGGTCCGATCGCGGAGGCGCGCGGGATGGCGCGCGGGATGCTCTGGACCGGCGCCGGTATCACCCTCGTCTTCGTCCTCCTCGCGATCTTCGCTCCGGTGCTGTCGCCGTACGGATTCGACCAATATCAGGCCGGCGGCCGGCGTTTCGCCCAGCTCGCGCATCCGGGTCACGGTCACATACTCGGCACGACGGTGCAGTCGACCGACGTGCTGTCGCGGATCGTATGGGGAACGCAGACCGAGCTCGAGGTGGTCGGCCTCGCGCTTGCGTTCGGGCTCGTCATCGGCGTCCCGCTCGGTCTGATCGCCGGCTATTTCGGCGGGCTGTTCGATCGCGCCGCCGTCTTGTTCATGGATGCGATGTTCGCGTTCCCGCCGCTCCTGCTCGCGATCGTCATCGCGTTCCTGCTCGGCTCGAGCGTCAGCTCCGGCGTTCTCGTGGCCGCGCTCGCAATCACGATCACCTACGTGCCGCAGTACTTCCGCGTCGTCCGCAACCACGTGATCAGCGTGCGCGAGGAGCCGTACGTCGAGGCCGCCCGCGCGCTCGGCGCGAAGCCGTTCACGATTCTGCGCAAGTACGTCTTCTTCAACGTCGTGCAGAACGTGCCGGTGATCGCGACGCTCAACGCCGCGGACGCGGTGCTGACGCTGACCGCGCTCGGCTTTCTCGGGTACGGGGTTCAGCCGACACAGGGAGCCGAATGGGGATACGACGTGTCGCGGGCCGTATCGGATGCCGCCTCGGGCATCTGGTGGACGGGGCTCTTTCCCGGGCTCGCCATCGTGCTGCTCGTCACCGGGCTGACGCTCGTGGGCGAGGGGCTGAACGAGACGATCAATCCGGTGCTGCGGAAGCGGTCGATCCGTCGCGTCGATTTTGCGGCGCCGAGTCTCGAGCCGTCGACGGAGATCCTCGAGCCGTGAGCGCTGTCCTCGAGGTGCGCAACCTGCGTCTCTGGTACGGGACGGCGCGCGGATCCGTCCGCGCGGTCGACGGTGTGTCGCTCGAGATCGCGGCCGGTTCCGTTCTCGGTCTCGTCGGCGAGTCGGGCTGCGGGAAGTCGACCCTCGGCCGCGGCATCCTCGGGCTCCTGCCCGAGGGCGCGCGCGCCGACGGCGAGGTGCTGTACAAGGGCCGCAACCTCGTGACGATGGCGCCGCGCGAGTTGCGGCGGCTACGCGGCCCCGATCTCGGCCTCATCTTCCAGGAGCCGATGACGCGTCTCAATCCGCTCCTGCGGATCGAGGATCATTTCCGCGAGACGCTCGAGCAGCACGAGTCGAAGCTGACCGACGACGCCATTCGCCGACGCTCGCTCGACACGCTCGGCCGCATGGGCATTCCGCCGACGCGTTTTCGCCAGTATCCGCACGAGTTCTCCGGGGGCATGCGGCAGCGGATCATGATCGCTCTCGCACTCGTTCTGCGGCCGTCGCTCCTCGTCGCGGACGAGCCGACGACGTCGCTCGACGTGATCGTCGAGGCGCAGATCCTCCGGATTCTCGCCGACCTGAAGGCGAACTTCGACACCGCGCTCCTGCTCATCACGCACAACCTCGGGATCGTCGCGGAGGCGTGCGACCGGGTCGCGGTCATGTACGCGGGGCAGATCGCGGAGGAGGGCCCGGCCCGCGACGTCTTCGCCGAGCCGAAGCATCCGTACACCCGGGAGCTCTTGCGCTCGACGATCTCGCTCGAGACGACCGAGCTCCATTCGATTCCCGGCGCCCCGCCGAACCTGATCACGCCGCCGACCGGCTGTCGCTTCCACCCGCGCTGCCCCGACGTCATGCGCGTCTGTCCGGCGCGTGACCCGATCGAGACCCGGCCCGAGCCCGACCGGCGCGTCCTCTGCTGGCTGTACGGGCCGGACGGCGACATCCCGCCGGGCGGCACCGAGCCGGCCGAGCGCGAGCGCATCGCCCTCGCGGAGGAGGCATGAGCGGTAACGGCGAGGTGCTCGTCAAGGTCGACGGGCTGAAGACCTACTACTCGATCCGAGGCAGCTTCCTCGACCGGCTCGTCGGGAGGACGGGCGCGGCGGTCCGCGCGGTCGACGACGTCTCGCTCGAGCTGCGCAAGGGCGAGGTGCTCGGCCTCGTCGGCGAGTCGGGGAGCGGGAAGACGACGCTCGGGCGGACGCTTCTCGGTCTCGTGCCGGCCACCGACGGGAGCGTCGAGTTCGAAGGGCGGGAGATCACCCGGCTGAGCGAGCACGACCGCCGGCTCATGCGGCGCCGGATGCAGATCGTGTTCCAGGATCCGCACGCATCGCTCAATCCGGCGATGACGATCGCGCAGGCTGTCGGCCATCCGCTCGAGATCCATGGCCTCGCGAAAGGCCGGGAGGAGGTGCGGCTGCGGGTGGCGGACGTGCTCGAGCGCGTCGGGCTCGCACCTGCGGAGCAGTACCTGGACAAATACCCGTCGGACCTCTCGGGCGGTCAGAAGCAGCGGGCGGTGATCGCGCGGGCGATCATTCTCAACCCGGTGCTGCTCGTGGCGGACGAGCCGGTGTCGATGCTCGACATGAGCGTCCGGGCGAAGATCCTCGAGCTGATGCTCGCGCTGAAGCACGATTTCGATCTGACCTACCTGTACATCACGCACGACCTGGCGACCGCGAAGTTCTTCTGCGACCGCATCGCGATCATGTATCTCGGGCGGATCGTGGAGATCGGCCCGTCGGAGGCGATCTACGAGGATCCGAAGCATCCGTACACACAGGCGCTGCTGCGGGCGATCCCGGAGCCTGACCCGCGGCGGACGATCCCCCGCGATCTGCCGCGCGGCGAGGTGCCGGACGCGGCGCGGCCGCCCCTCGGCTGCTCGTTCCATCCGCGCTGCCCGAAGGCGTTCGAGGTGTGCGGCTGGGAGTCTCGTGACCTGAAGGAGCTGCTCGAGCGCCGGTGGGCAGGGATGGAGGAGGCCGGGTTCGAGGACGAGCAGGCGTCGGTCGGCTCGCTCGAGCCGCTGGACGATCCGGCGACGCACGCGCGGATGCCGGGCGGGGCCGTGAAGGCGATTCTGGACGAGGCGCGGGCGGAAGATCCCGCCGAGCCCTTCTGGACTGGCGTGCGCCGCATCGAGTCGGCGGACGGGCATGTCGAGATCGACTGGCACGAGCCGGTCGCGCCTCGGCTCCTCCCGTCGGGCCAGGTGGAGGTGGAGTGCCACCTGTACGACGAGGAAGCGCTCGCCGAAGCCGAAAAACGGCGTCGATCCGGCATCCCTCGTTAGGGTCGGTACCCCTAAAGGGGGCCTGCCGGGCCGCCGATAGCTCCTGCGATGGACGCGGCTGAACGGCAGCAGATCCTCGACCGGTACCTCGACCACTCGCGTCGGTTCGAGGAGGTCGCCGCACGGCGGCGCTCCGTGAGCCCGGCGACGGCGGCGGTGATCCCATTCCAGGGGCCGCGCGCCGAGCTCGAGCAGGAGCCGACCGGGCGCGAGATCGAGGTCCTGCAGCTCATCTCCGACGGGCTCGTGAACCGGGAGATCGGCCAGCGCCTCTACCTCTCCGAGGAGACGGTCAAGTCGCATGTGCGGCACCTTCTCGCGAAGCTCCAGGCGCGCTCGCGCGCCCACGCCGTCGCGGTCGGATTCCGCCGCGGCCTCATCGGCTGATCCCGTTTCGCGATTGATGAGGCTGTGGACAGCTCCGGCGGAGCTGTCGAAAAGTCCGCCCGAGAAGGAGGGGCGCTCCGGGTTACGTAAGCCCGGAGCGCCCCTTCCTAAGCGGCTTCATGCCAATCCAGCAGATACCGATATCCCTCACGTGGGGGATGCCGGTCGCCTGTGGACAACGGACGATGCGTCGGCTCGGAACTACCAGGTCTTAGCTTCGCCCGCGAGAGCCGCGCGAGCGATGACCGCGACGATGCGCTTGTGCACGGAAACTCCTAGGTCTAGGGACTAACGGCAACGCCAAGGTTATACCCCTAATGGGTGAGACTTCAAGAGAATTTGGGCCTTTCTTTCGGCTAAACCAGCCGGCCCTGACCCGCGAGCGGCTTCTGGGCCTGTGGGTCCTCGCCCTCGCTATGAGCGCAGCTGGCCTTTGCGTCGGCCTCGTACTTGCGGGTTACACAATTCACCAGCCTGCGGCCGTCGCAGTTCTCGCCGTCCTCGCTTTCGCAGCGGAGTACGGAACCATCCGGCTTAGCCCTTCGGTCGAGATGACCATCGCGTCGCTCGTCTGGGTGTTTGCCGCGGTCGTGTTAGGTCCGCTGTCGGGGGCCGTCGTGGCAACCGTCGGACTGCTCCGCGACCTACCGAGGCGCGATACAGCGCAGCCCATTCTCCGCTGGGCGACATGGACATCGAAGAGTGTTCTGGCGACGGTTGGTGCAGGGTTGGTCGCGGCAGTCGTACTTGCTGGTGCCGGCCGTGGGTTCCTCGGGCTCTTCCTTGCGGTGGCGGCAGCTTTTGCGGTCGAAACCTTTGTGGGCGATGGGTTGGCTCTCGTCGCCCCCGCGATTCGAGGGTCAAGCTCGGTGGGCGCAACGTTTCGCGAGATTGTTCCCAGTGACCTCGTCAGCGTCCCCCTCCATGTGCCGACCGTGTCAATGCTCGCCTACGTGTACCTGACGATCTCGCCCTGGAGCGTCGCCCTGTTCGCGATACCGGCGTTGGCTGCTCAGAGACTTCTTCTTCTCTACCGTCAACAGCGCGAGACCGCGAAAGCTCTCGGCGACGCGAACGCACGGTTGGCATCGGCCAACCTCTCCTTTGCGACTGCTCTTGTTGCGACGCTCGACGCCCGAGATCGCTATACGGCGGGCCATTCGGCCGCCGTGGCAATCTATGCACGCGATATCGCGGCGCGCATGGGACTTTCGAAAAGTGATCAGGATTTGGCCCACGTCTGTGGTCTAGTCCATGATGTTGGAAAGATCGGTCTTCCCGCCGGGTTGCTCGAGAAGCCTGGGTCACTTTCTCTTGAGGAGCGTCGCGAGATGGAGACTCACTCGACAATCGGCGAGGCGATCCTCCGTAATGTCGACGACTATGGAGACATCGCGGCAGTGGTGCGAAGCCATCACGAGCGCGTCGATGGGGCGGGGTATCCAGATCGCCTGATTGGCGACGACATCCCGTTGCTCGCTCGTATCATCTCGGTCGCGGACGCCTATAACGCCATGACGTCAGATCGTCCATACCGCGACGCGATGCCAAGTCGCGTAGCGCGGATGCGACTTGCGCACGCCGTTGGGAGTCAGTTCGACACGACCGTGGTCGCGGCATTCGAGGCGATCCTTGCGACGGCACCGGAGTCATATCGCCTCGGGCATGGCGATACCTTCGAAAGACGAGTTAGCTCAGACATGCGGCAAGAGCTTACGGTTTCGACCGAACTTACGCTCGCTTCCGCCGCTGGTTAGCCTTCAACTCTCGCTCCGGCTATGCGTGCGACCTCCGCTCTGGAGTGAACGCCCAGCTTCTCGAAGATGTGCCTTACGTGAACCTTCGTGGTTGATTCGCTGATGAACAAAGCCTTCGCGATCGCCCGGTTGCCAAGACCTTGAGATAGGAGATCGCAAACCTCCTGCTCTCGCGGTGAGAGCTTTTCACGAGGGCGGGCTTCTCGCGGGATGCTTAGCCCAGCTGCTCGAGCGATCCCAATATCTCTCGCTGCGCTGAGAAGCTCCGCAATCTGCGTCTCGAGCTCCGTTCCGACGCAAATGTGAACGAGCTCCGGACACGCGCGATAGCCCATCACGATTGCATCAGTCGCGCCCGCTGAAAGGAGCTTTTCGATAATTGTCCGAGCTTCCGACCTAACTCGCCGGCCTCGGAGCGAAAGCACGGCGCGGGAGATTGCGTTTAGCGCGGCCGCCTCGACGTACCGTTCATCATTCGCGCACGCCTGCAGTTCGGTCTCCGAACGGTCTACGTCGCCAAGGGAGGCAGCGATTAGCGCGCGATACCCGCGGACCTCGCCGCGAAAAGCTGGCCGGTCTCCGCCTTTGATGTCAGTTAGCAGCAGGAAAGCCGCCCGTTCCAAGTCACCCGCCGTGATAGCGAGTCGAACCCGCTGGACGACAACGTTGCTAGTGACGAAATCGGCGGTAGCCTCGGAAGGGACTCGAATACGGTTAATGGCGGCCTGCGCGGGACCTAGGCGTCTTAGACCAACTAACGCGGCCGCACGACGAAGAATGGCGTACTCACCGGCGAACCGAAGACCCGACTCTCGACTATCGGCGGCCAGACGCTCGGAAGCTTCAATCGCGTCTTCGTACCGGGCGCCAAGCAGGTACGTATAAGTCAAGAACTGAAGGAGATTGGTCCGAGCAAACGGATCGCGGACCTCCGGCAAAAGCCCGCTTGCTAGCTCGAGCTCGCCGATCGATGCCCGAACTTGACCCGTTTGGCAGAGAATTAGGCCTTTCGCGGTCTGGAGCCGAAGCGCATGAGAAGCGTCGGTGTTAGGAAAACCCTGCAGGCGCTCGAGAATAGGCTCCGTGTCCGGGACGAACTGTTCAAGGGCGTTGTTGAACTGGAGCCAGAGACACGCGACTTGCTGCTGGGGGCTGCTCGCGGACTCCAATGCGAGGCTCGTCAGACGAATTGTGTCATCCGGCTTGTCTCTAAAGTGTGCCGCGAACGCGGCCACCAGATAGCTGCGTGATCTGAGATCACCGTCCAGCAGCGAACCGGACCGCTCGCCCAAAGCGCGTGCGCGATGGTAGTCGTGCTGGCGGAGGGAAACCTCAGCGTCCGCGAGTAGGAGTAGCGGATCCTCCAGCTTAGTCGTGGCCGCTAGTTCGAGCCACTCGCTAATCGTGGCAATTCTTCCTGAATCGAGCATCTCGGTAAGCCCCGACTTGAGGCTGGAGATAATCAGCTCCCGTCGAGGGAACTGCTGAAGCACTCGGAAACAATCATCCCATCTACTGTTCTTGACAAGAGACGCAACTGCTTCTCCGACGACACGCTCGATGGTGTCTTCCTCTGATGTCCGTAGCTTTATCACCAAAAATCCGCGCAGCAGCGGATGAACACTCGTCGTCTCGTTGCTTGTTGTGAACCCTCGCTCCGCCGCCTCGGCAAGCAGTCTGGCGTGCTCTTTGCCAAGAGATGTCTGCGTTGTAAGGGGGCCGGCGAGAGCGAGCAGGAACAACGCCTCCTGCAACGGCGGCGACACGTTCCGGAACAAGTCCTCCGCGAAGAAGCGATACAGCTCGTCGGGAGCCAGACCTGCGGTAACGTCGTCGCTCTTCCGCATCG